>JAVKSP010000040.1:0-24671 GCA_039583645.1 Solirubrobacteraceae bacterium | reverse complement strand
CCGTGGACGAGTCGCAGATCGGCGAGAGCGCGCGGCTGTCGGCGCCCGTGATCCGCCAGCTCGTGATCGCCGCGTCTGACGAGCTCGCAGACCAGGACGCCGTCGAGCGCAAGCTGTACGTGATCCGGCGGCTGATCGAGCGCGCCGCCGGCAGCGAGCTGGCGGTCCCGAGCTGCTCGTGTCGCACGCTGATCTACAAGGGCATGCTGCGCGCGCCGCAGCTGCCCCGCTACTTCCCCGATCTGCGCGACCCGCGCGTGGCGTCGCGCCTGGCGCTCGGGCACGCCCGCTTCTCCACCAACACCTTCCCCAGCTGGCAGCTCGCCCACCCCTACCGCATGATCGCCCACAACGGAGAGGTCAACACGCTGCGCGGCAACTTCAACTGGATGCGGGCGCGCGAGTCACAGCTGGCCTCCGAGGTGTTCGGGGAGGACCTGTACAAGGTGATCCCGGTGGTGCAGGAGGGCGGCTCGGACTCGGCGGTGTTCGACAACGTGCTCGAGCTGCTGGTGCTCTCGGGCCGGGCCATCCCGCACGCGGTGATGATGATGGTGCCCGAGGCCTACCGCACGCGCACCGACCTCGATCCGGACGTCAAGGGCTTCTATGACTTTCACTCCTGCCTGATCGAGCCGTGGGACGGCCCCGCGGCGGTGGTGTTCACCGATGGGCGCGTGGCCGGCGCGGTGCTCGACCGCAACGGGCTGCGGCCCGGTCGCTGGATCCAGGACACCGACGGCTACGTGGTGCTGGCGTCCGAGACCGGCGTGATCCCGGTCGCGCCCGAGCACGTGCAGCGCAAGGGCAGGCTCGCGCCGGGCAAGCTCTTTTTGATCGACCTAGCGGAGGGGCGGATCGTCGAGGACGAGGAGGTCAAGCGCCGGATCGCGCGCCAGAAGCCCTACGGCGAGTGGTACGAGCGCTCGGTGGTGCACATCGACGATCTCCCCGAGCGCCAGCCGCGCAAGCCGCGGATCGAGCCGCTGCGCTCCAAGCAGCTCGCCTTCGGTTACTCGCAGGAGGACCTGCGGCTGGTGATCGCGCCGATGGCCACGCGCGGCGAGGAGCCTGTCGCGAGCATGGGCAACGACGCCGCGCTGGCGGTGCTCTCAAACCGCCAGCCACCGCTGTTCGCCTACTTCAAGCAGCTGTTCGCGCAGGTCACCAACCCCCCCATCGATCCTCTGCGCGAGTCGGTGGTGATGAGCCTGCGGGCCTGCGTGGGCGCGGAGGTCAACCTGCTCGCGGAGACCCCCGAGCAGGCCCACCAGCTGGCGATGGATCAGCCGATCCTGCGCAACCACGAGCTGGAGAAACTGCGCCAGGTCTCGCACGAGGTCTTCGACGCCGCGACGATCGACCTCACCTGGCCGATCGAGCAGGGCCCGGACGGGATGGAGGAACGGCTTGAAGCGGTGTGCGAGGAGGCCGCCCAGTACGTCGAGCACGGCGCCAACATCCTCATCCTTTCGGATCGGAACCTGGGGCCGGAGCGCGTGGCGATCCCCTCGCTGCTCGCGGTCGCGGCCGTGCACCAGAGTTTGGTCCGGCGCGGGACGCGCACGCGCACCGGGCTCGTGATCGAGTCGGGCGAGCCGCGCAACATCCACCACATGGCTTGTTTGATCGGGTACGGGGCGGCGGCGGTCAACCCGTACGTGATGTTCGAGTCGCTCGACGAGCTGGCCGAGCGCTCCCTGCTGCCGATCGAGCTCTCGATCGAGCAGGCCGAGGCCAACATCGTCAAGGCGATTGGCAAGGGGCTTTTGAAGACGATCTCGAAGATGGGGATCTCCACGATCCAGTCCTATTGTGGGGCGCAGATCTTCGAGGCGGTGGGCCTGGACCGCCAGCTGGTGGAGCGCTATTTCGCGGCCACGCCGTCGCGCATCGGCGGGGTCGGGCTCGAGCAGCTCTCGACCGAGGCCATGGAGCGTCACTTCCGCGCGTATCCGCGCACCGGACGCGACGTGCTGCCGGTCGGCGGCGTGCTGCAGTGGCGCCGCGACGGCGAGCGCCACGTGTGGAACCCCGACACGATCGCCAAGCTCCAGCACGCCGTGAGCGCGGTCAACGGCGACCCGCGCCAGACCTACGCCGAGTACGCGGCCATGGTCAACGGGGAGGCGGTGCGGCGGTCGCTGCTGCGGGGGCTGATGAAGTTCCGCTTCGTGTCTGATGGGGGCGTGCCGCTGGAGGAGGTCGAGCCGGCGACCGAGATCGTGAAGCGGTTCACGACCGGGGCGATGTCGCTGGGCGCGCTCGGGCGCGAGGCGCACGAGACGCTCGCGATTGCGATGAACCGGCTGGGAGCGCGCTCGAACACGGGGGAAGGAGGAGAGGATCCCTCGCGCTACGAGCCCGATGCGAGCGGCGACCTGCGGCGCTCGGCGATCAAGCAGGTCGCCTCGGGGCGCTTCGGGGTCACGATCCACTATCTGGTCAACGCCGATCAGCTGCAGATCAAGATGGCCCAGGGCGCAAAGCCCGGCGAGGGCGGGCAATTGCCGGGCGGCAAGGTCGATGACTACATCGCCTGGCTGCGCAACTCCACGCCGGGGGTGGGGTTGATCTCGCCGCCGCCCCACCACGACATCTACTCGATCGAGGACCTCAAGCAGCTGATCTACGACCTGCGCTGCGCGAACCCCCGCGCCTCGGTGTCGGTCAAGCTGGTCTCGGAGGTCGGCGTCGGCACGGTGGCGGCGGGCGTCGCCAAGGCCAACGCCGACCACGTCACGATCGCCGGCCACGACGGCGGCACGGGCGCCTCGCCGCAGTCCTCGATCCAGGCCGCGGGGATCCCCTGGGAGATCGGGCTCGCCGAGACCCAGCAGACGCTGCTGCTGAACGATCTGCGCTCGCGCATCACGGTCGAGGTCGACGGGGGCATGCGCACCGGGCGGGATGTCGTGGTCGGCGCGTTGCTCGGCGCAGACGAGTTCGGCTTCTCCACCGCGCCGCTGATCGCGATGGGCTGCATCATGATGCGGGTCTGCCACCTGAATACCTGCCCGGTGGGGATCGCCTCGCAGGATCCCGAGCTGCGCAAGCGCTTCCGCGGCACGCCCGAGCAGGTCGTCAACTACCTGATGCTGGTCGCCGAGGAGGTGCGCCCGCTGATGGCCGCGCTGGGGGTGCGGCGCTTTGAGGACCTGATCGGCCGCGGCGAGCTGCTCGACATGGACGAGGCGATCGACCACTGGAAGGCGCGCCACATCGACCTCTCCTCGGTGCTGACGATGCCGGAGTTGCCGCCCGATAGCCCAACGCGCCGGACCCGGGCGCAGGTGCCGGTGCTCGACGACGCCTTGGACTGGTCGCTGGTTCGGGATTGCGCGCCCGCGCTGGAGCGGCGTGAGCAGGTGCGGCTCGGGCCGGTGCTTCTGCGCAACGTCAACCGCACCGTGGGCGGGATCCTCTCGGGCGAGATCGCGCGGCGGTACGGGGCGCGCGGGCTGCCCGAGGGCACGATCGAGGTGGCGTTCCACGGCACCGCCGGGCAGAGCTTTGCCGCCTGGCTTGCGCCCGGAGTTTGCTTCTCGTTGCGCGGGGAGACCAACGACTACGCCGGTAAGGGCCTCTCGGGCGGCGTCGTCTGCGTGCGTCCGCCGGAGCGGGCGCGCTTCCGCGCCGAGGAGAACATGATCGTCGGCAACACGGTTCTGTACGGCGCGACCGCCGGGCGGGCCTTCTTCCGCGGCCTGGCGGGAGAGCGCTTCGCGGTTCGCAACTCCGGCGTGCTGGCGGTGGTCGAGGGAGTGGGCGATCACGGCTGCGAGTACATGACGGGTGGGCGCGTGGTGGTGCTGGGCCGCACCGGGCGCAACTTCGCGGCCGGCATGAGCGGCGGGATCGCCTACGTCTACGACCTCGACCGGCGCTTCGAGGGGCGCTGCAACCTGGAGCTGGTCGAGCTGGAGGAGTTGGCTTTGGAGGACGATGTCGAGGAGGTGCGGGCGCTTATCAGCGAGCACGTCGCCCGCACCGGCTCGCTGGTCGGCCGCAACGTGCTGGCCTCGTGGGATCGGGCGCGCGAGCGCTTCGTGAAGGTGATGCCGCGCGACTACCGGCGCGCGCTCGAGCAGCTGGCGGCGCGGGCGGCGGACGAGTCCCAGCCCGCCTCAGTGGGCTGAGCGGGCGGTGGGGCCCGGCCGCCCGGCCACTCCCACCGCGGGGGGCGGCGGGTCCCCAGCGCGGGCGGCGGCGGGACGAATAGTTCCCGCCACCGGGCAAAGTTCGTCCCCGGGGGCTACGAGGGCCGGTCGCGGGACGAATCTTTCCCACGCGCCGCCACCGAGTCGGCCGCGGTGCTGGCGCCATAGCGCGCGCGTTGCAGCGCGCCGTTGAGCGCCGTTATGCTGGCGCCTAACTACCGGGAAATCAGCCGAGTCAGGCTTGGCTGAGTCAGAAAGGGGCGTAGTGATATGGGCTTGTTCAAGAACAAGCGCAAGCAGGCGCAGGAGCTGCAGTCATCGGGCTCCAAGGCGGTCGGCACGGTCGTCTCGGTGCGGGACACCGGGGTGACGATCAACAACAACCCGCGCGTGAACATGTCGTTCCGAGTCGAGCCAGTCGACGGCAGCGGCGCGTTTGACGCGCAGAAGACGGCGACCGTTCCGCGCCTTCAGATCCCGCGCCAGGGCGAGTGCTATCCGGTCTGGTATGACCCACAGGATCACAGCAAGTGGATGTTCTCCGTCATCATCGATGACGACGGACGCGCGATCCTGCGGGAGCAGTTCGGCGAGGTTGCGCAGAGGTTCACGGGCATGGGCGCGCCGGTCCAGCCGCTGGCGTAGGAGAGGTCGTCGCCGGGGGTGACCGTCTTGGGCCCCCGGTCTGGGGGCGTGGCCCGGTTTTGTTGGGCCCTACCGGCTCAGCAGAATCGACGCCACGCCCTGGATCGTGTCGATCCCGTAAGTGAAGGAGGGGTCGCCGTCGGTCATGACGGCGATCGAGAACTTCTTGCCGTTGCGCTTGAGGCGCGCCACCTGGTGGACCAGATAGGGCGGGATCCAGCCGCCCTTGAACCACACCTGGTAGCCGCGGGGTCGGGCGACCCCGGGAATGCCCCAGCTCTCGTAGGAGACGATGTGCGAGAGCAGGTAGTTCGCGTAGTCCACGAACTCGTGCGGGATGAGCGAGTCCATCTCGAAGAAGTACCGTGCCTGGTCGGCCGCGCTGAGCTGGGCGTTGGCCCAGATGCCGACGATCGAGAAATCGGTCATGTGCGCGGCGCGCGCGAGCGAGTAGAGCCGGCCGTCGCCGACGATCTGCCAGCACCGGGTGGCCGCGTTGTTGTCCGAGACCTCGATCATCGGGTTGAGGATCGAGCGGTCATAGGAGGTGATGTGGTGTTGGCCGAGCGACTGCTTGCGGCGCAGGTAGGCGACCAGCAGCATGGCCTTGACGACGCTCGCGGACTGGAACTTGTAGTGCATGTTGCGGCCATGCAGGCGGCCCTCGCTGTCCATCACGGCGAAGGAGGTGCGGCCGATGCGACCGGCCTCATACGACCTCGCGTTGTGGATCGCCTTGGGCCCTGGGAAGCCGGCCGGCAGCGATCCGCCGCCGTAGTAGCCGCGGGCGTGGCAACCCGGTGGGCGGCGGAGGTTCAGCAGCGCGTGCTCCTCCGGCACCCAGAAGCAGACCCGCCAGCGGAAGTGGCCGGCCGGAAGCGCCGACGCTATATGGACTTCGATGGCCCTTGAATTGAGACGCTCGGTCGTGGTGGTGCGGGCCTTGTAGAAGCCCTGCTTCGCGTTGGTCTTGAAGAACCAGCGCGCCTTGGCGCCGGCCCACTTGAGGTCTGCCGGATGGTGCACCGTGATCGTGATCCCGGCCCGCCCGAGCGGCAGCGCCTGGGTCTTCATCTTCAGCCCGCCGAACACGCCCACCTTGATCGTCGTCTCGGTCGAGGTGCCGGTGATCTGTGCCTCGTAGCGCGTGTTGCGCTCAGGGGGAGCGGGCTTGTAGGAGAAAGCCCCGTGCGCGTTGGGAGTGACCGTCGCCATCAGGTGGGCGACCTTGTACGGGAAGGGCTTCCTGTACAGCTGCACGATGCTCCCGGGCAACGCGTTAGTTATGTGTCCCTTGAGCGTGACCGGGTTGCCAGCGTGGACGTTCTTTTTGTTCGCATGGAGCGTGATCGCGGGTCCGCCCGGACTGTTGGCTACCGCCGTGCCCTCGATCGTCCCCAGCGCTCCCAGCGCCGCGAGCACACTCGCGGCGTAGGTCGCCCCTCGCCCCATCCAACCCATGGCCATAGCCTATGCACCGGATCGGCGGAAAGCAAGCCTCCGGAAAGTGGGGCGGAGGCCGGTGGAACCCGCGGGACGGAGGGCGGTTGGGCCGCTGGTGCGCGGGGCGGAGGCCGGTGAGCCCACTGGTACGCTCCGCTGCCCCATGGGCGAGCTGGGCGCATTCCTCAGGATCCACAGGGTGGGGTTCGAAAAGCGCGATCCGCGCGAGCGGGTGGCCGACTACCGCCAGTACTTCGCGCTGCAGCCCGAGGCCGAGCTGCGGCGCCAGGGGGCGCGCTGCATGGACTGCGGCATTCCCTTCTGCCACGAGGGCTGCCCGCTGGGGAATCTGATCCCGGATTGGAACGACCTCGTCTACCGCGACAAGTGGCGCGAGGCGATCGAGCAGCTCCACGCGACCAACAACTTCCCCGAGTTCACCGGGCGCATCTGTCCGGCCCCGTGTGAGTCGGCGTGCGTGCTGGCGATCAACGACGACCCGGTAACGATCGAGCAGATCGAGCTGGCGATTGCCGAGCGCGCGTTCGCCGAGGGCTGGGTCGTGCCCGATCCGCCCGATCGCCGCAGCGGCAAGCGCGTGGCGGTGGTGGGCGCCGGGCCGGCCGGTCTCGCAGTCGCCGACGAGCTCAACCGCGGCGGTCATCAGGTCACCGTCTATGAGCGTGACGAGGGGCCCGGCGGGCTGATGCGCTTCGGGGTCCCGGACGCCAAGCTCGAGAAGCGGATCATCGACCGGCGCGTAGACATCCTCGCCGGGGAGGGGGTCGAGTTCATCTACGGGGTCGACGTCGGCCACGACGTGACCGCGGCCGAGCTACGCGAGCAGTGCGACGCGCTGGTGGTCTCGATCGGCTCGCGGGTGCATCGCGATCTCGACGCCCCCGGTCGCGAGCTCGCGGGCATCCATTTCGCGATGCCCTACCTGTACCAGCGCAACCGCTGGGTCGCTGCGCAGGAGGGCAGGCCGTCGCGGCCGCCGGCGCCCGGCACCGAGATCAGCGCCGCGGGCAAGCGCGTGATCGTGGTCGGCGGCGGCGACACCGGCATGGACTGCATCTCGAACTCCCACCGCGAGGGCGCTGTGAACGTGACGATGCTCGACGTCTATGCGGCCCTCCAGGACGGCCATGATCCGCGCCATCCGTGGCCGCTGCCGCCCAAGCGGACGCCTTCCACGTACGCGCTTGACGAGGGCGGCAGAAGATGGTGGGGGACCGAGGTAACGGGATTTGGGGGCAAGCAGGGCCACGTCTCGCACGTCTACGCGCGGCGTGTGACCGGGACCTCCTCGCGCGATCTGACGCCCGTTCCCGGCAGCGAGTTCGTGCTCGAGGCAGACCTCGTGCTGATCGCGATCGGGTTCGCGCATCCCGAGCACGAGGGGCTGATCGAGGAGCTCGCGCTCGAGCTGGATCGGCGCGGCAACATCCGTACCGAGCAGACCTACCGCACGTCGGTCAAGGATGTCTATGCCTGCGGGGATGCCCGCATCGGCCAATCGCTGGTGGTGACCGCGATCGCCGAGGGGCGCAAATGCGCGCGCATCGTCAACAAGGATCTCGGCGGCAGCCCGATGGACGCCGACCGCGAGATGCTCGCGCTCGGCGCCTGGAGCGGCGAGGCCGACCGCACCCTCCGTCACGAAGCTGAGGCGGCGGGCACGGTGCGCGCGGGCGAGGAGTTCTTCAGCGGCCCGGGGACGCGGGGGCGCTAGGAGGGTTAGGCGAAAAGATTGGCGAAATGGTGGGACGGGGTCCCGCGAAAGGTGGGCGGGTCCCGCGAACGCGCCTAGGGGGAACCTGGAACGCTGAGCGCCCTGGTAATACGAGCTTGGCGGACGCCCCGCCGAGACCCGCTCCGCATCGAAGTAGAGTCGTAACCCTTATCCGCGATCACAGGCTTGATCGCAAAGCCGCTCGCCGGGGCTTGCTCGATCAGCGGTAACGCGAAGTTCTGCTCAGCATGCTTGGCGCTGCGAACGTTCCACGCGACCGGCAGCCCGGTTGCAACGTCCACGGCAGCATCCACCTTGTAGCCGTAGAAGCCGCCACCATTGCGGGTTGAGACTGCGGAGCGATGACCGCAGGAAGCGTCCGGGTCTGAGGGTTCACGCGGCGAGCCGTCGTGCCCTGTGCGGTGCCCGTTGGCATAGGCGGGTAGATCGGAGCCGTCCACGGCGACTCCGTTTCGCTTCCCGCCTTCGCTGTCGATACGCTTCGACCGTTGATGAAGGCCACCATCGTCGTTCCGCTGCTGGCTGTCGGGGTGCTGAGCTTCGTTCTCGCCAGGAGCCAGCAGGGTTACGGCGGGGCGCTTGTCGTCCAGCAACGCGACACGCAACCGCTGACTGCTGCACTGGTGGACAAGGCTGTGAGAGGGGCGCCCGACCCGGTCAGCGGAGAAAAGGCCTCGTCCGCTACCTGCGTGCCGCTTGGCCGAGGAGAACTACGCAACCCGTGGCGCTGCGTGCTGAGATATCCCACGGGTCGCCAGTTCCGGTACCAGATCACGCTGAACGTCAACGGCTCGTACACGGGCAATCATGAGCTGGTGCTGTTGCCGTCGCCGCGGCACCCGGATACGGGGTCGATTCGCGGCTGCTGCGTTGCTATTCCGTAGTTCGAGCGGTTCGTACGGGGTGCGCAATGCCGGGGGTCATGTGGCGGTGATCACCGGGGTTGTCCTCCCTGCGCCTCTGCGCCGCCTAACTGCCCCGTTGATGAGCGGCTGCTGCGCGACTCTCCTGTAGGACTGCGAACGTCGTCGAGTTCGGCCTTTAGCTTGCGCAGGGCGCGGTAGACACGCGCCTCGACGGTCGTGAGCTTTTCCCCGGTGAGCCTGGCAATCTCTGGAACCGACAGCTCAGCTCCGAACCGCAGAGCAATCGCCTCTCGTTCCTCGTCGCTCAGTCGGCTAAGCGCACCGCGAAGTTCGTCGCGCTCGGCGATCGCGTCGAACCGGCTATCTGTATCAAGACCTCGTTGGCCTGCTGCCATCCGTTGCAGGGCCCTTGTGGCGGCGGCGCTTTTGCGCAGGTGATCCCGCAGTAAGTTCAGCGCTATTGCGTACAGCCACGTCTTTTCCGAGCCACGGCGACGGTCGAAACGAACGCGAGCTTTTAGCGCACGCTCGAATGTGTCAGCCATGAGATCCTCGGCCAGGGCCATATCCCCGGTGCGGTAGTCGAGGAAAGCGAGCAGGCGCGGAGCGTGCTCCGCGAACAGGCGCTCGAGCAGCTCGTCGTCAGGCATCGTCAGTCGTTAGGCCGGGTTGAATGTGTTTATGAACTGCTGGCCATCGGCCGGCCACTGGCCCGGCGAGTCGCTCTTAAACGTCTGCCATACCTGCTGGACGTCTGGGTCTCGTGGGTCGAGTGCCAGCGCCTGTTTGGCGGCATTCAGTGGGTTCATCCCGGCGGCGGCTTGAATCAGCGCAAGATCGACCGCGTAGTCTGAATTCTTAGAATCAAGTGAGATCGCTTGATGGATTGCTGCGAGCGCGAGCCGCGGCATGCCGCGCTTGACATCGCAGTACGCGAGTATCTCGTAGGGGTCGGCCCGCGTTCCCACCACGGAGATCGATGACAGAGCCGCGCGCGTGGCGGCTTCACAGTTTCCCGCTGAGTACGCGGCCGAAGCCTGATCGAGCTTTCGCTGAGACAGCCAAATGTACATCGGGGCGACGCCGAGGAGGATGCAGCCCAAACCCAGCAAGGCCCGCCGCTGCGGGGTGAGGACAAGCCAGGACCGTACGCGGCTGAGCAGAGGCGGGTCTTGGCGGGCGAGGACACAGCCGGCGAGTACAAAGAAAACGATCGTAACGACGGGCATCTCCCAGTCCCAGTCGACGCCTGCGTGGATCGCCCAGGCGAGCATGACGGCAAACACGGCCGCATGCAGCGGCCGATCGGGGCCCCGGATCCGCCTCGCCGCTCGCTGCAGCGCAGTCACGACGACAGCGAGCAAGAGGACAAGACCAACCAGCCCGAGTTCGTCGAGCACCTCCAGATAAAGCGAATGCGCGTCGACGGCGACGACGCGGGTTGGCCGTTTCTGTGTCCAGGTGTCCGCGAACGTTCCGGCGCCGTTACCGACCAGCGGCTTTGACTCGAAGCCATGAAGCGCGACACGCCAGAGGTCCAGTCGGCCGTTGTTGCCTGGGTCTGTCAAGCGTGAGCGCAAATCCGCGCCGTTCCCGACGCGAGCAGGGCTCACGAACCGCTGATACTCGCGCGAGATCGTGCCGCGAAAGCCGACTCCGATGATCAATACAACAGCCCCAAGGGCTGCCCAGCCACCGCGCGCGGCGTAGCGGCGAGCCCGCCGCGGCAGGGTGAGGCGCTCGAGGCGCCAGTCGAGCGGAAGCAGCAGGAGTCGGAGGCCCGCGGCTCCTACGACGCAAGCAAGAAGCACGATAGCCACGCGGTGACCCTGGCTGACGGCGCCGGGCACGGTCGGATGGGTGGTAGCGAGCCGATTCGCCCCATAAGCGACGGCCAACCCGACCGCGCCGGCTGGGGCGCTGGCGAGCACCGCAGTCAGTAGACCCCGCGGACGACCAAACAACGAATAGACAACAATCGCGACCACTGTGACGGCGATGGCGCCGCGCGAAAAGGTGAAGTACAGCGTGACGAGCAAGACCGGGATCGCGGCCGCGGCGAGCGCGCGAACGTAAGCCCGCTCCTTCAGATCGCTTGTCAGGTGAGCGCAGATCACGACGCCGAATCCCGCCAGCACCCCGAGCGCGTTCCAATACGTGACCGGGAAGCTCAGCCTGTTGTTTGCGAGCTCGGGGGCTATGGGCCAAACGTGGGGGAGGATGCGCGTTATCAGCCCACACGTACAGATCACCAGAATCGTCGCGCCGAGCAGCCTCAGCGTCCAACCGAGGCGCTCGCGGCTCACCGCAAACGATCCGAATAGCACGAGCGTGAGCAGGTACACCAATGGCAGGGCGAACTCAGTTAAAGCCAACCCGGGAGCATGTGACCAGGCCTGGGACGCAAGCGTGAACCCCGTAAAGAGCGCCATCGCCGCGGCGGGGACGGCCAGCGCCCAAGACATTCCCTCGAATGGGTCGGACGCAAACGCCATCCGCAGCAAGAGCGCCAGGCACAAAACCAACGCGGCATACGCTGGCGCCCCGGGATAGAAGCCGCCGGAGTTGAACGCGAGGTAACCGATGAGCCCAGCCGGCAAGAGCAATACGACCGCGGCCCCGACCCGACCGAGATCCACCAGCGGCGCGGCAATCGCCCGGTCGGGAGAAGGTCGGCGCCGGTCCTCCCAGCGAGTACGGTCGCTAGGCGGGAGCAGAGAGCGCATCTTCCAGCGCGGCTGCGATCGCGTCTAACTCTGCCGCGTTCATCGATGAAGGGACTGGGCTAACTCCGACCCAAAGAGTTCGACCTCCTCACCGAGCACGAACCGCTGCTTCCGAGCAGTCGCCGGCACACCGCAGTGAGCTCGCCCTCGAGCGGCTCATGGTCCCTTGCGAGATCCGAGAATGGAACTCTGCCCCGAGCCACACGGAGCCGGTCGTTTTCACGCTGCGCCCCTGGCACACAAAGAGCATAACTCGCCAGTCAGGTTTGGCGCTCCAGGTTCGTATAAGGGGCATTCACGAACGATTGCGAGGGAAGTATCCGTGAGCGAACACCATGAGCACCACGTTCCAGCCGACCTTCAACCGGTCGTCTCACGTCTGCTGGACAAGGCCGCCTACGCGGATCCGCTCGAGCTTGACCGAGGCAAGCAGCGGGTGTTGGCTCGCCTTCGATCACATCGAGGACCGCGGTGGTCATTGCGTTCGCGTCTGGTGACAGTCCTTGCGATCGCGGGGTTTGCTGCTAGTAGCGGCGGCGCGATTGCGCTGGCGAGTAGTGGAAGCACGGGTGCGCAGGGGGGCGCCTCGATCGGGCAGTACTGCCGCCGTCACGACCGGGACCACGGCCACTGCGAGCACCACCCGTACCACTGCCACCTGAAGCACCACGACTGCAAGCACGAGCATCACGAGGACCACGTCCACATCAAACGCAAACACCACCAGCACTAATCGATAGCGACCCGGTCCGAACTACAGCGTCGCGCTGATGCCCCGCGAATCGCGGGGCATCAGCCTTTAAAAAGTGACCATGGCCCGTTGTGGACGGGCCACCGGGGCGCGGGATGAAAAATGGGACCGGTCGCTCGGACGAGGGCCGGCCCGGACTGGTGCTCCGAGCCCGTCAAAAAGTGAGGCCTGGGAGTCTCAGGAACCGCGAACTCTTGCCGCGCCTCCGGACGGCTGATGCTCGAGGCGCTGCTGCGCGGCACGCACGATCCTGAGCTCTTGGCTGACCTGGCGCGCGGCAAGCTGCGCAAGAAGCTGCCGGCACTCCAGGAGGCGCTCGAGGGCCGCTTCACGCCAAACCACGCGCTGATCGTCTCCCGCATCCTCGCGCACCTCGACTTTCTCGACGAGGCGATCGAGACGCTCTCCCAGCGGGTCCGACCGCTTCGCACCTCGCTTCCTGGGCCCGGATCTTCCCCGGCCAGAACGAATCGGCCGGCAAACGCAAGTCCGGCCCCACCCGCCACGGCTCCAAGTGGCTGCGCGCCGGGCTCGTCCAGGCCGCCAAGGCCGCAAGCCGCACCAAGGGCACCTACCGCTCAGCCCAGTACCATGGACTGCGCGGCCGCCGCGGGCACCAGCGCGCCACGATCGCCGTCAGCCACTCCATCCTCATCGCCGCCTGGCACATGCTCACGGCCAACATCCCAGCCACAAGGTCACCCTCGAACCACTACCGGAGACCGCTTGACGCATTTTCAACCCAGTGCGGGGTGATTCGGCCTCCCGGGGCGCCGACACTCTGCGGAGCAGTGCGCGAAATTGCGGGACCCCGGCCGGGGTTCGTTTCGAACCCTTTTTCACACCGCCCTCTGCCGACTGCTAGGCTTCTGAGAAAGCGGGGGGAGCTCCGCCGTGTGGTGCGAACCGGGCTTGGGGCTGATTGTTTAGCTTAGCTTGGGACGGGGAAACTCGCCCCTGTCGGTCAGGGAACTGCGCCCCCACTTCCCTGACTCTCCGGGGGGCCCAGAAGGATCTGGGCCCCCCGGGTCTATTCTGGGCCGGTGCCCACCTTCTGCCGGCACAACCGGCTGCTCCAGCACTGTCCGATCTGCGCGCGCGAGCAACACGTCGAGCTGGCGCCGGCGATCTCCTCGAGCGCGCCGCGAGCCGGGCTACCCCGGCAGAAGGACGCCCCAACCCGCTCCGCGGGCTCGGGGAACCGCGGCGGCACCGCGCGCGATCGGCCAGGCCTGCGCGTGCGCCGGCTCGAACGGGGCGCCGACGACGGCTACCGCTCGCCGCTCGCCCCCGGGTTGCGCTCCAGCGTCGAGGCCCAGCGGCTGGCGCAGGAGCTCGCGTTCGCGGCCACGCGGCTGCAGGCGTTGGGCGAGCGGCCCCCGGGCTTGTACGCCGAGGTCGCCGAGCCCGGCGATCCCGAGGAACGGGCCTGGCTCGCGTTTCTGATCGCCTATCTGTGCCCGCTGGAGGCGGCGGATCCGTTTGCAGCGGTGCGCGCGGTCAGAACGCCCTGGGCCTCGACCGAGCTGCCCGAGCTGGGGGCGGTGCAGACGGGCCCGCGCACGGCGCACGATCCGGCTCGGCCGCTGCGTACGCTCGAGGCCTACCGAAGCTGGGTGGGTCGCGCCGGCTCGCAGGCCGCGGCGTTCACGATGGAGACCTCATGGACTCCCGAGCGCCGCTTCGCGCGCGTATTTGAACGTCTGGCGCTGCCCGGATTGCACCGGGACGCTCGCTTCGACCTGCTGGTGACGCTGGGCTGGCTGGGGGTCTTCGAGCTGCGCCCCGGCGAGCTGATGCTCGGCGGCACGGACGCGGTCACGGTTGCCGCCAAGCGCATCTTCGGCATCGGCGAGCGTCTGCTGCTCGAGGGTCGCGCCGCCCAGCTGGCCACCGCGGCAGGGGTGGCCTTGGCGGCGCTTGACCTGGCGCTGTTCAACTGGCAGCACGGAGAACGGGCCTCGCTGGGCGTCCCGGGGGCGGAACCCGACCAGGACGCGCTCTGGGGCACCCGCCAGGCACTTGAGCTATAACCCAAGGGCGCCGCTTGAGCCCGCTGGGGGGTGGAGGCTCACCGCCCGCGGCGCTTTTCAGGATTCGTGATACGCCGTCCATTCATCTGGTTGCTGGTAGCGGTGCTGCTGACCGCGGCCGGCGGTCTCGCGACCGCCGCCTCCTCGGCCCGGCCTGCCGCACGACACGCCAGCGCCTCGAACCCGCTCTCCGCCCCAAACACGGTCGCGGTGTCCAACGCGGCGCGCGCCGGGATCCACAAGATCAAGCACGTGATCGTGATCATGCAGGAGAACCGGTCCTTCGACAGCTATTTCGGCACCTTCGCGCACGCCGACGGAATCCCGGGGGTGGCGGGCAACCCGGGGCGCGTGCCGTGCCTGCCGAAGAAGGTCGGGGGTTGCTCCAAGCCCTTCCACGAGCGCAACGACATGAACTTCGGCGGCCCGCACGGTGTGGTGAACGCGTTGGCGGACATGCACTGCGCCAACGCCTCGCAGCGCCTGAACTGTCACATGAACAACTTCGTCAAGCAGGCGCAGCAGGGCAAGTTCTGCGGCACCTACAACCCCAAGTGCTCGCCCTGCAAGCTGAAGAACAATGCTTCCTGCGTGGACGTGATGGGCTACCACACCGCCAGCGACATCCCCAACTACTGGGCCTACGCCCGCCACTTCGTGCTCCAAGACCATATGTTCGAGTCAAATCAATCCTGGAGCCTGCCGGCGCATCTGTATCTCGTCTCGGAGTGGTCTGCGCGCTGCAAGAAGGGCCATGATCCGTTCTCCTGCAAGAACGCGATCGAACACGCGGGCGGCGCCCACGCCCGCTACGCGTGGACCGACATCACCTACCTGCTGCACAAGCAGCATGTGAGCTGGGCCTACTACGTCGGCGCGGGGGCTCAGGCCGACTGCGTGAACCCGAGCGTGCCGAGCTGCCCGCCGGTCCGCCAGTCCGCGGGCGCCGCTTCGCTGTGGAACCCACTACCGCGCTTCACGGACGTCAAAAAGGACGGTCAGCTGGGCAACATCGAGCCGGCCAGCAGCTTCTATACAGCGGCCAAAGACGGCACGCTGCCGTCGGTCTCGTGGATCGTCCCCAATGGCGCGAACTCAGAGCACCCGCCGCACCTGGTCAGCGCCGGCCAGACCTATGTCACGGGACTGATCAATGCGATCATGCAGAGCCCCGATTGGAAGAGCACCGCGGTCTTCCTCACCTGGGACGACTGGGGAGGCTTCTACGACCAGATGGTGCCCCCCGCGGTCGACGAGAACGGGTACGGGCTACGCGTGCCCGCGATCGTGATCAGCCCGTACGCAAAGCGCGGCTACGTCGACCACCAGATCCTGAGCTTCGATGCCTACAACAAGTTCATCGAGGATGACTTCCTCGGCGGCCAGCGGCTCGATCCTCGCACCGACGGCCGGCCCGATCCGCGCCCCACCGTGCGCGACGCGAGCCCGCTGCTCGGCAACCTCATCAAGGATTTCAACTTCAACCAACGGCCGCGCAAGCCGCTGATCCTGCCGGTCTGTCCGACCACGGATCTCAAGCCCACGCCGGCCTGCTGAGGCGCGAGGCAAAGTGCTCTGTCCGACCCCCCGTCTACCTTTCGGCGCGTCCGATCCCACGAGCCGGGATTCGCCATGCCCCTCTGCTTCATCGAACCCCAGAACGCGATCCGAGTCATCGCCGAGTCGGTGGGGCGCGAGGCGCGGCGTCAGATCCTCAGCGAGGTGGTGCGGGCGTGGGTCGACGAGATCCCCGAGCCAGAGCTCGAGTCTCATTACGCCAAGGCCGTGGCCGACCTCGACGAGCACGACCTTTCGCTGCTGGCGGCGTGGCACGCCTCGCTCGAGGTGGGCCACCCGGTGCCCAACAAGGAGTTCCTGGTCAACGTCTTTCCCTCGCTGGGCGACCACCGCCGTGAGGCGCTGAAGATCGCCGCGGGCTTCCGCGGGGAGGATGCGTTTGAGGCCGGGGTGGGGGAGGAGGAGGCATTTGACACGGTGCTGCCCTGGCTCTCGGACAAACGCTGCCGGGAACTCGCAAGCGAATGCCTCGAGCTCTACTGCTGGGACCGGCTCGGGATCGAGAACTAGCCGTTTGCGCGATCGGGCGCCGGCGCACCCGCGCGGGCGCCGTCGCTCGCACCGGCGCCGTCGCTGGAACCCAGGGTCTGCTCGATCTCGCTGATGGCCTGCTCGTTGGAGTGAAACCAGATCGCCTCCATGCCGAGCGCTCGGGCCGCATCGCAGTTCAGTTCGAGGTCGTCGACCATCAGCGCCGCGTGCGGGGCGACGCCCAGGCGCTCGAGGGTTAGCTCGTAGATCCGCCGCTCCGGCTTGCGTGTGCCCACGAACGCGGAGTCCACGACCACCTCGAAGATCTCGTCCACCGGAAGCTTGGCGCGCCACAGGCGCTCCCACTCGCGCACATTGTTGGTGCAGATCGCGAGCCGGTAGCCCCGGTCGCGCAGCTCGCGCATGTACTCGATCATGCGCTCGTTCGGTTGCAGGTGAGCCAGGTACTGCTCGGCAAACCCATCCAGGGTCACCGGGCGCTCGAGCTGGCGCGAGAGCTGTTCGCTCATCAGCTGCAGGAAGCGCGCCTCGGTGATCCGTCCCGTCTCGAGCTCGAACAGCGGGTTGGCGCCATGCTGCTCCCACAGCGCGCCCATGGCATTGCCCAACTGCTCGAAGGCGATGCCAGAGGCCTCCTGAAAGGCGGCAAACGAGTCGAGCAGCGGCGAGGTGAGCACGCCGCCGAAGTCGCTGATGACGGCCTCGAGGCGGCGCGTCATCGTGCCCAGGCCAGCAGGTATACGCCGGAACCGTCTCGCCGTGCGGTCCGCCAGCGAAACGGCCGCGCATGGACCCTGAGGGGACCGAGATCCTGCGTGATGCCGGCGCCCGCCGCCTCGCCCGCCGCCCGTCGCGGATACTGAGCAGCCTGCTCGGCCTCCTCGTCGCGACTTTCCTCTTCGGCGTCCGGGAGCCACAGCTCGACGGCCGCGCGCACGGGCAATGAGTCCTCGGAGTATGTCGTCGAGAGGCGCGGCTCGGCCACCGCGAGCGGCTCGCCCTCCTCGAAGACCGTCGCCGAGAGGCGCTCGTCTCCGTGCGCCTTGGCGCGGCGGGGACGCACCGCCAACAGTGCGAGGCCGTCGCCGGGCGAAAACCAGGCGCGGACGTCGCGCACGAGCTCAAAGCCGCCCGGCTCGAGCTGGGTGGTTCGGAGACCGCGAGAGCCGATCAGCTCGACCTCGCGAGCGCCGTCGCCGGGAAGTGCGCCGCGAACGCTCACAAGCTGGTCGAACCCGTCCTCGCTGACGGCCGCCGCACCCTGCGCGCCAACGTCGGGGCCGACCGCGAGCTCCAGCCCCTCCCCGCTGACCAGCCATTCGGAGCCAGGTGAGGTCTCGCCCTCGATCGAGACAGGCAATGTCCTCGCGCGCTCGCCGCCGAACACCGCGAACGAGGGCAGCTCGGGACCGGGGCTGAAAACAGCACCCCAGCTGCCCAGGCCGACCTCTCCAAACGCCACGGCACGAAGGGTCATCGCGGGAAGGCTACCCAGGGAAGCGCCAGCGCCCCGCGGTGCGCCGCCCTGCGTCCGGCTTGTGGCAACCGCCGAGCCCTACGCGAAGGCGGGGCGCTCTTCGAGTCGCACGCAGCCGAGCCGGTGCAGCCCGGCGCGCCGGATTTCGCGGCGGATCTGTGGCTGCGCGCCGTGCAGGCGCAGCGCCCGGCCGCGGGCACGCAGCCGGCGCGCGAGCATGGCCAGGTCCACCATCAGCGACACGTCCGCGAAGGCGAGCTCGCTGAGGTCGACGACGACGTCGCTTTGGGCCCGGAAGGCACGCGCCAGGGCCGGCCTGCGACGTCCCTGCGTCGTCCGGTCCTCGTCTCCGCGACAACGCAAAATCGGGGGCTTTTCACAGAAGTCGACGATTGGCGCAGTTATATCCAAACATCGCGTCCGGCTGCAAGCCGGGGGGCAATGCTCCCGTAAACTGCGGGCAATGGTTTCCCATGACGACGTGACCGAAGCCCTCCGGGACGTGATCGATCCCGAGCTGGGGCTCGACTTCGTCGAGCTCGGCCTGATCTACGACATCGAGATCGAGGGCGGCACGGTCAAGATCACCTACAGCCTCACCACGCCCGCCTGTCCGATCGGCCCCCACGTCTCGGAGCAGATCGAGGAGTTCGTCGGCGAACTCGACGGCGTCGAGCGCGTGGAGCCCACGATGACCTTCTCGCCTCCCTGGACGCCCGAGCGGATGAGCGAGGACGCCAAGTTCGCGCTCGGGTTCTAGAGCGCGTCGTAGCGCACCGCGCTAGTGGTGCTTGAAGACCGTCTTGAAGGACTCGTTGTCGCTTGCGAACGGACCGGTCGTGATTTGAACCGTTCCCTTCGCATTGGTCATGTCGTAGCTGAAGAGTGGGCTCGCGGTCCCAAACGGCACGTGGTCCAGCATCGACTTCGAGAAGGCGACGTGACCGAAGTTCGGTATGGCGAACGGGGCGCCCGATTTGTGGTGCGCCTTTATGTCGCCGATCTGCGGGGAAAACCCGCTGTCTCCGGCTCCGCTCAGCTTCGCGTTGGCCTTCGGGTGCGTTTTGTCCACGAACACCAGGGAGGTCGCCGTCGAGCTCGCCGTTTCCTTGAGTACGATCTTGTCGCCCGCCCGGACCGGCGCCGCGCTGCCCGTCTTGCCCGTGGTGTCGATGAAGAGCACGGGGACGTAGTGCGCCTTGCCCTTGGCACAGCGGGCAGCGACCAGCACGGCGGAGGCGCCGGTGGCCGAGAAGGTCTCCTCGCCGATGCCGACCTCCTGCGTCGCCTTACCGCACTTGAGCCGCGGCACCACGAAGGTGGTCGTGACCTGCTCCGAGCTCGCCATCTGGGGCGTGTAGTAGCCGGCGAACTGCTGGTAAGGAGTGGGGGAGGCGCTGTGAGCCGATGAAGCGTGCACGGAGGGCCTCGCCTGATGGCCGAAACCCGGCACTGCGGCCGGTGACGCAAGGGCGCTCCCGGCCAGCCCCAGCGGGACGACGACGGCAGCAGTGCAGCACAGCAATGGACGCAAACGCATACAAACTCCCCTTGGACGTGAGACCCGCAGAACCCGAGCTACGTTAGCGAAGCCGGTTGGAAGAGCGCCCTACCGCCCCCGCAGCTCGCGGCTCAGGTCGATCGCGCGGATCTCATGCTCGCCGGGCAGCTTCGCGAGCACGGTCGCGACGACCTGCTTGACATCGTGCTCCTCGTGGCCGAGGTCGTCGTACAGGGATCGGAGCGCGGTGTGCACGATCTTCAGCTGCGCGGCGGTCAGATCGAGCCGGTAGGCGACTTCGCCGGGCTGGATCAGGTCCTCATCGGCCATTAGATGCTCAACCGTATCCGTTCGCTGGGCCCAGCCTCAAGCGCCGGCGCTCGGCGCGGTGCCGTTGCCGTCGGGGGCCTTGGTGGGACGCTTTGTCCGCCGCGCCCGCATGTCCGCCGCGGGCCCGCGCTTCGGGCGCGGGCCCTGGACCGGCACGATCGAGGCGGGCACCGGCTTGGCCTGACGGCGGCCGCTGGAGCGGCGGCGACGCCCGGCCGGCTTACCGCGCGCGGCCGCCAGCAGCTCCGCCAGCGCCTCGTCGATCCCCGCCGCCAGCACGTCCAGGTCGGGCACGCCGTCGTAATCGGCGAGCAGCCCGTAATCGATCCCGCCGTTGTAGGACATGATCGCCACCGCCAGGGCGTGGTTGGCGGGCAGGAACGCGACGGGGAAGAGGTCGAGTAGCCGCCGGCCCAGGACATAGAGCGGGAACTGCGGACCGGGGATGTTCGTCACGATCAGGTTGAAGAGCCGGGTCGAGAACTGGAGCCGCGAAGCCTGCGCGAGGATCGTCGGCGGCGCCAGGTTGTTGACCCGCGCGATCGCCGCGGCCCCGAGCGCCTGCTTGGATTCCTTCAGTCCCTCCATCGCCCGGGTGACGAAGCGCAGCCGCGACACCGGGTCCGAGATGTAGACCGGCAGCGGTCCGCGCATCGCTGTCAGGCGGTTGCCAAGCGTCCCGCGATCCGAGGAGGTGCGCACCGACACCGGTACGAGCGCGCGCATCTGCAGCCCCTGGGTGCGCACGCCGCGGGCTCGCAGCCAGCGCGCGAGCGCGCCCGCGACCACCGTCAGCACCACGTCGTTGACCGTGCCCCCGAGCGCGTTTTTGACCTCGCGATAGTCAGACAGCTCTTGGCGCACCACGGTGTAGCGGCGGTGGGGGCCGATCGGCACGTTGAGGGGCGTCTCCGGCGCCGGGTTGAGTCCTGCCCACACGATCTCGCCCACGCCCTCGGCAGCTTCGGCCAGCTTGCCTGCGGTGGCGGCGGGGTTGACCGCCGCCTCGAGGCCGCGCTCAAGGATCTTCAGCGCCGTTCCCGCGAACCCCCTGGCGCCGGCGAGCAGCAGCTCGGCGGGCGAGGGCTCGGGCTGGGGCCGCCAGGGCTCGAGGCCGGTCGAGGGCGCCGGCGGCGTCGTCTCGAGATCGAATAGCACGGTCGCCAGGTCCACCCCCGAGACGCCGTCGACGAGCGAATGGTGAGTCTTGAAGATCAGCGCGAAGCGGCCCGAGTCCAGCCCCTCGACCAGCCAGCTCTCCCACAGCGGCTTGGAGCGGTCGAGCCGTTGCGAGGCGATCCGCGCCGCCAGCGTGAACAACTGGCGCTCGGTCCCGGGCGCGGGCAGCGCCGAATGCCGCACGTGGTAGTGGAGGTTGAAGTTGGGATCGTCGATCCACACGGGCCGGCCTGTCTGGAGCGGCGGCGTGGCCAGTTTCTGGCGGTAGCGCGGCACCAGGTGCAGCCGGCCGCGCACGTGATCGAGGTAATCCGCAAACGCCGGCGGCGGGCCCTCGAACAGCAGCACCGCGCCGATGTGCATGTGCGAGGCGGGGCCTTCCTGGTGCAGGAACGACGCATCGATCGAGCTCAGGCGGTCGAGGTGCTGCTGGGTCACTTCTCTGAAGACTAACTTCCGCGCAGCAACCCCCGCCTACACTGTGAAGGCGATGACTGCCGCCGCGCCCAAGCTGCTGCTCGCCACGCCCCGCGGCTACTGCGCTGGGGTGGAGCGCGCCGTCCAGGCTGTCGAAAAGGCGCTCGACCTCTACGGCGCGCCCGTGTACGTGCGCAAGGAGATCGTGCACAACAAGCACGTCGTCGACGAGCTGCGCGAGCGGGGCGCCGTGTTCGTCGAATCCGAGACCGAAGTGCCCGAGGACGCGACCGTCGTCTTCTCCGCCCACGGCGTGGCGCCCTCCGTGCACGAGAACGCGCGCGCGCGCGGCCTGCGCACGATCGACGCGACCTGCCCGCTGGTCACCAAGGTCCACGTCGAGGCGAGGAAGTTCGCGGCTGAGGAGTACACAATCGTGCTGATCGGCCATGACGGACACGAGGAGGTCGAGGGCACGACCGGCGAGGCGCCCGGTCACATCGTGCTGGTCCAGTCCGAGGAGGACGTCGACCGGCTCGAGGTCAAGGACACGAGCCGGATCGCCTACGTGACTCAGACCACCCTGTCGGTCGACGAGACCCGCTCGATCATCAACCGTCTGCGCCAGCGCTTCCCGGACATAGTCGGTCCCCGCACCGACGACATCTGTTACGCCACCACCAACCGCCAGGCCGCGGTCAAGCAGCTCGCCCGCCGCTGCGACCTGGTGCTGGTGATCGGTTCACGCAACTCCTCCAACTCCAACCGCCTGGTCGAGGTGGCGCGGGAATGCGGCGCGGAATCGCACCTGATCGACAACGAGGGTCAGGTGCGCGAGGAGTGGCTCGAGGGCAAGGAGCAGATCGGCATCACCTCGGGCGCGAGCGCTCCTGAGGCGCTCGTCCAGCGCCTGGTCGAATTCTTCCGCGACCGCGGCACGACCGAGGTCGAAGAACTCGATGTGATCCGCGAGGACGTGCGCTTCATGCTGCCGAAGTCGATCCGCCAGGCCCTCGCCGCCGCCTAGCGCCGCGCACCCGCCTACGCGACCCCTGGCGTGAAGCAGACCGCGTGGCATTCGATGCCCTCTGACAGGCTCAGCTCGAGCCGGCCGCGCGTGCTGCGCGGGTGGGAGATCAGCTCGTAGCAGCCGGGACCGTCGACCGCGACGGCGCGTCCGTTGGCGGTCGCCGTTCCGTGCCCCTCGAGCACGGCCCACACGCCCCCCGCCTCATAGGGTCCGGAGTACGGCCCCGCGACGTCCTTGCTCTGGGGCCGCAACGTCGCGCCCGGTGCGTCCTCGGGGTGCATGGCCGGCACCAGCGGGCCGTCCACGCCGCAAAGCTCCTGTAGCTCGCGCTCGGTCTCGTCGTAGGCGCCCTCCCCGTAGTGGTAGGAGACGAGCATCCCGTCCGCCCCCCACAAATAGCGCGCCGGCCAGCCCAGGTTGCCGTAAAGGCGCCAGACCTCGAGCTGTGAGTCGATCAGCACCGGGTAGCTCACGCCCAGGCGCTGCACCGCTGCGCGCACCGCCTCAGGGTCGCTGGAGGGCGGAAAACCCGGGCTATGGACCCCGATCAGGGTGAGCCCCGCAGGCCCGTAACGCTCGTGCCAGGCGCTCACGTATGGCAGCGTGCGGATCGAGTTGGGCCGGCAGAAGTCCCAGAACTCGACCAGCACCGGGTGGCCGCGCAGCCGGTGCATGTGCAGCGGGCGAGAGTTGACCCACTCGAGGCCGAGCGGGAACGGCGGAGCCGCGATGTGATCGACGGGCGCGCGCAGCGGTCACCCCCGCCTTGGAGCCCTGCGCTCCCAGGCGTCCGCGAGCCACTCGGCGAGCAACTCGGAATCGGCCCGCTCGAGTTCCACCGAGAGCGCGGCGAGACGCTTGCCCCACCAGAACTCGGCGCACATATCGCTGTGGCCCTGCACCGCCGTCAGGATGCCCGGTTCGTCAAGCATCACGTTCATGTGGGTCTCGTCCCACAGCGTGGCGAAGATCTTGCCCGCTACGCGGAATGAGGGTCGGCCGTGATGGTCCTGCTCCACTGCTTCGGGCAGGCTCAGCGCGAGTGCGCGCGCGTGCTCGACCGCGACCATCAGACGCGCGCGGTCATCAGCTGGCCCCCATGCTCGTTGTGCACCGCCACGTCGCGGAACCCCGCCGTCCGCGCGAGCTCGGCCAGTTCCTCGTCGGAATGAAAATGGCCCTGCGCGGCGAGTGGCTCGGGCGCGGCGGGAGTTCCGCGCAGCTCAGGTCCCGTCGTGTAGATCGCGAGGCGTCCACCGGAGCGCAGCACGCGGCGGCACTCGCGCAGCACCCCGACCGGGTTGTCGAAGAAGAAGAACACGATCGACATCGCCACGGAAGTGAACTCGGCTTCGCCGAACGGAAGCCGGTTGGCGTCCGCCACCACCACGGGCGCGCGCTCGCGCGCGAGCTTCACCATCTCCTCGCTGTGGTCGATCCCGGTTGCGTTCGCGCCGGTCGCCAGCGCGTCGCGCAGCAGCAAGCCGCCGCCGCACCCGATCTCGAGCAGCCGGTCGCCGGGGCCGAGCAAGAGCGCCTCCAGGATCGCCCGCCGCGCGAAGTCGTGCACGTCCTCGGCCCCGTACACCGACCTGGCACGCGGGCCTGTGGGCCTGCGCGCCACCCGATCGGTCAACCACTGCTCAAAGTCAGTTTCGCTCAGACGCCAAGCCTCGAGATCGTCCTCACCGAGGCCGAAGCGCCGCAGCACCTCCAGTTCGCCCGTCACGCAGGTGTGCGCTGCGGCTCTCTTGTTGACCTTCGCGGCCCGCGCGGACGGGGTGTCTCGTTGTGGTCGCGGACCCGCTTGGGGCTCTGGTCGGCGTCGGGAAGCGGAATACCCTCGCCGGAAGGCTCGGGCGGATCCGGCGGCGGCTCGGGCCAGGGATCGCTGCCACCGCGAGAGTCGCCGCGGGAATCGCCCGGGGGAGCGCTGGAGCCGCGGTACAGGAAGGCCGGCGCGAGGATCAGCGACAGCGGACACATCACCGCGACCCGCAGACCGGTCGTGTGCAGGGCCCCCTCGCGTACGAGCCCCACACTCGCGCTGAGTGCAAACAGCGCCGGCAGTACCGCCGGAACAAGCAGTAGCAGCGAGACGCGCATCCAGAAATGCGAGCGCCTCCGCTTGTACGAGCTGAGGACGGAGACGAGCATCGCGGAGCACATCGCCAACATCACCGACCAGACGACGAGACCCGTTCCCACTGTGGAAACGGTAACTCAAAAAACCAAATGGCCGGCGCACATGTGCGCCGGCCCCGGCCGGAACATGTTCCGGCCGGCC
>JAVKSP010000039.1:0-25439 GCA_039583645.1 Solirubrobacteraceae bacterium | reverse complement strand
CTCCATCAGCCCGGCCGCGCGTAGATCGCGGTACCAGCGTTCCACCGGGTGCTCTTTGACATATCCGTGGCCGCCCAGCAGCTGCACGCCGTCCGAGCCGATGCCCATCCCGCGCTCGGCGCACAGCCGGCGTGCCAGCGCGGTCTCGCGCGCGTAGGGCTTGCCCTGGTCGGCGCGGCTGGCGGCGCGGTAGGTTGCAAGCCGCATGCCCTCGAGCTCGATCGCGAGGTTCGAGACGGTGAACGCGACCGCCTGGCGGTGCGAGATCGGCTCGCCGAAGGCCTTGCGCTCTTTGACGTAGGAGATCACATAGTCGAGCACCGCCTGGCTCGCGCCGGCTGCGAGCGCGCACCAGCCGAGGCGGGCGAGCGCGACGCATTCGGAATAGACCTCGGGCCGGCCTTCGCCGAGTAGCGCGTCCGCGGGAAGCTTGACCTGTTCGAAGGTGAGGCGGCCGGTGGCGGCGGCGCGGATGCCCATCGCGGGCTCGGGCTCGACGGAGATGCCGTCTGCCTTCGACTCGACCAGCAACAGCCCCGGCCCTTGGCCTTCGAGCTCGGCCGCGACGACGAACAGCTCGGCGTCCTTGGCCCGGGGCACGAGCGACTTGCACCCCGAGAGCACGAGGCCGCCGTTCTGCCTGCGCGCCGTGGTGCGCAGCTCGAAGGGGTTGAACAGTGCGTGCGGCTCGAGCACGCAGACCGCGGCCGCGGGCACGTCGTCGGAGACGAACTCGTGCAGGTAGCGGGCCTGCTGATTCGCGTTGCCCCACAGGCCGAGCGCCGTGGAGACCCCGGCCGGAGCCAGGCAGGCCACCGCGAAGCCCATGTCGCCCTGGGCGAGCGCTTCGGCCATCAGCACCGAGGTGATCGCCGAGCGCTCCTCGAGCGCTCCTCCCAGCTCCTCGGGCACGCCGACCATCGACAGCCCGAGCTCATTGGCCTGGGTCAGCAGCTGCTCGGGCGGCTTGCAGTTGGCGTCCGCCTGCTCGGCGACCGGTCGTATCTTCTGCAGCGCGAAGTCGCGCACCGACTCGCGCAGCATCTGCTGCTCGTCGGTAGGGGTCAGATCGAATAGCTCGCGCCCCCTGGCGCGGGGCTGGCGAGCCGCCTTGGCGAGCTTCTGCGTGGCCGCGAAGGTCCGCCCCGCATTGGCCGCCGTGCGCATCGTGGTCTTGGCGGCCGAGTGCAGGAAGCGCTCGGCTGGCTCGCGCAGGCCAAGGCGGTCGACGACCGACGACGCGGCAAATCGGTTGAGAGCGCGCAGGCCAACCGCCATCCCGCGCTCGCTGAGGGTCTGTTGGGGCATCGGTCAATCATCTTATCACCGTTTGAGGTGACGTTGATTGATGTAGTCGTCCAGCAACCGCCGCCAAATCGCCGCTGCCGCGAAAGCCGCGGCCGCGAAGCCGACAATTGCGCTGGACGGCGGTAGATCCGGGACCACATAGGAGATCGCCAGCCCGGCCCACATCGCGCCGAGCGCGATCGCCGCGGAGAGCGCCAGGCCCCAGTAGGGACGCGCCGTCAGCTGATGGGAGGCGCCCGCGGGGGCGGCGATCAGGCCGAGGAGCAGCAGCGCGCCAACCGCCTGCGTGGTCTCGGCCGTGGTGGCCGCGAGCAGGGCCAGGAACACGGCGCCGAGCACGCGCACGGGCACACCGCGGACGACCGCGATATCCGCGTCGAGCGTGGCCAGCAGCAGCGGGCGGACGATCGCCGCGAGCGCCGCCACGACGGCGAGCGCGACGAGCGCAGCGACGCGCGCCGACCCAGCGCTGAGCGAGAAGATCGAGCCGAACAACGTGTTCGCGACCGTCACGCCGCTGCCGCCACTCGCGCTGGTCGCAAGCAGGGCCAGCAGCAGCACGCCAAGCCCCAGGACCCACGCGAAGACGGTGCCGATCGCGGCGTCGTCGGCATCGCCGGCGCGGCGCCCGAGCGCCGCGATCCCGATGGCGACCAGCAGCGTGAGCGCGAACAGCCCGAGGCGCTCGTCGAGGCCGAACACGGCGGCTGCGATCGCGCCGACAAAGGCCACGTGGCTGAGGGCATCGCCGGCGAAGACCTGGCCTCGGAGGACGACGAACCAGCCGACCAACCCGCACGCCAGGGCGATCGGCGTGCCGGCGAGATACGCGTTGCGGACGAAGTCCTGGGCGAACATCAGCGGCCTCTGAGGCGGGAGGCCATTGCGCGGGCGATCCGCGCCAGCGCGTAGGCGGCGAAGGCGAAGGTCGTCGTGTAGAAGCCCGCCGGATAGACGGAGAAGTACGCGGCCGCCAGCCCGAGCCACGCGATCACCAGCGCCAGCGCGACGCTGAGCGCGAGCCCGGCGAGTGTGCGGCCGGTGAGCAGCTGCGCGGTGGCGGGCGGCGCCACCAGCAGCGCGAACACCAGCAGCGCGCCCGTGATCTGGCTCGTGGCCGCGACTGCCAGGGCGAGGATCAGCAAAAACGCCACGTCGAGTGCGCGCACCGGCAGCCCGCGGGCGCGCGCCAGCTCGGGGTCGAAGGTCGAGAACAGCAGTGGGCGGCCGATCGCGATCAGCGCGCACAGCGCTGCCGCCGCGACCCCGAGCAGCACCAGAACCTGGGAGCTCGAGACGCCCAGGAACGTGCCGAACAGCAGCGTCTCGAGCTCGGTGAGGACCTGATGGCTGAGGGACAGAAAGAGGAAGCCGGCGGCCAGCCCCACAGCCTGGACGGTGCCGATGATCGCACTCTCGCCGATGTGGCGCGAGGTCACCTGGCGGCGCGTTCCCCCCATCGCGAGCGCCGCCGCGCCACACGCCACGTAGAAGCCGAGCGCAGTCGAGGCGCCGGCGAGCGCCGCCCCGGCCGCCCCCGGAACCGCCATCACGGACAGCGTGTGGCCGGCGAAGGTCTGGCGCCGCAGGACCATGAACCAGCCGACGGTCGCCGCGAGCACCGCCACCAGCGTGGCCGCCTCGAGCGCGTGCACCATGAAGGGGAACTGCAAGAGCTCGCGCACGTCCGCCGCGAGGTCCAGCGACAGGGGCGGAGTTTGGTTCGGGCTCATGTCTCGGGGTCGTGGCGGTGGCCGTGGTAGTGGGGGGCTTCGGGTTGACCGACCACCACCAGCCGCCCATCGCCCGTGCGCAGCACCTCGATCGGCGCGCGGTAGAGCGCGCTCAGTCTCGAGCCGGTGATGACCTCGTCGACCGCGCCCGCCAGCGCTCGTCCGCGGGCCAGGTAGATCACGCGGTCGAGATAGGCGAGCAGCGGGTTGACGTCGTGGGCGACCAGCAGCACGCCGACCGACTCGGTGGTGGCCACCCGGTGTACGAGCGCCGCCACCGAGGCCTGGTTGGGCAGGTCGAGGCTGTCCAGCGGCTCGTCCAGGATCAGCAGCTCGGGGCGACGCACCAGCGCCTGCGCGATCAGCAGCCGCTGCTGCTCCCCACCCGATAGCTCGCCGACCGGCCGCCCGGCGTAGTCGCCGGCGCCGACCAGATCGATCACCTCCTCGATCCTGCGCGTCTCCGCGCGGCGCCGCGCGCCGCCGACGAGCGGCAGCGGCACGCCCCAGCGCGTGCCGTCGAGGCCAAGCCTTATGAGGTCGATCCCGCGCACGCGCATTCCCCGGTGCAGACCGTGGCGCTGCGGCAGGTAGCCGACGTCGGAGCGCGCAGCGGCCGGGGTTGCGCCGAGCACCGTGATGGAGCCGCCGGCGAGCGGGACGAGTCCCAGGATCGCTTTCATCAGCGTCGACTTGCCTGCGCCGTTGGGACCGAGCACGGCCACGAACTCGCCGCGCTCGACGGTCAGCTCGACATCGGCGAAGATGGCGCGGCCGCTCCAGCGGACGCTCGCGTCCGCGATCTCCACCGCGGCGGCGTGCGCGTTCATCGACCAGTCGCGCGATGCAGCGCCTGCTCGATGCGCTCGAGCTGGGCGTCCTGCCAGTGCTCGAAGCTGTCCGAGGCGGGAGACAGGGTCTCGGTGATCGCGACCACCGGGATCGCATGTGCGCGCGCGAGCGCTGTCAGCTGCTGCACCTCGGGGGTCGCGTTCTGAGAGTTGTAGATCCACACCTTGACTCGCCTGTCCGCGATCTGGTGCTCTGCTGTGGCGAGGTCTCCAGCGGTCACCTCCGTGCCCTCGCTGATCGCCTTCATGAGTCCGTACGGCGTTATCAGCTGCAGTCCGAGGGCCTGCGCCTGCGGCGCGAAGATGCTCTCCGAGGCGCCCACGGGCAGGCCGCCGTAGCGGGCCCTGATCGTCGCGATGAGGGCGTGATAGCGCGCCAGACCGTGGCGCTCGAAGTTCGCCTGGCGGTGCTTTAGATAGCTCGCGTGCCTGGGGTCGAGCCTGATCAGCGTCGCGGTGATCCGGTGCGCCACCAGGCTCACATCCTGCGGGCTATACCAGCGGTGGGGGTTGGCGCCGTTTTGCAGCGCGAGCAGGCGGCCGACGTTCAAGACCCTGCGGCCGGGGGTCGGGTTGGCCGCGAGCAACCTCGACGCCCAGCTGTCGTAGCCGACTCCGTTGACGATCACGAGCCTGGCGGTCGCGAGCGCGCGGGCGTCGCCGGCGGTGGGCTCGTAGGCGTGTGGGTCCTGGGCGGGGTTGACGACGATGCTGGCCACGCTGCCCCGCCTGCCGGTGAGCTGGGCGGCGATGCTGCCCCAGAAGTTCTCCGCCGCGACGATCGCGATGCCATGGGCGGGAGCAGCGGTCGAGCTGGTGGCACAGCCTGCGGCGGCCAGCGCGACCGAGGCCGCCACGGCGGCGAGCGCAGAGAGCTTCCACAGACCAGCCACTGCGGCGAGGGCAGAGCGCTTCCACACCTGGGTCACTCTACCAGTCTAATGAGATTGAGTCTTATTATTATCCGCGGCGGATGCGCGCTAGGCTACGAATGTGGCCTTGGATGAGGGAGCAGCTTGGACCGAGCACGTACGCGCGGTGCTCGCCCGCGCCGGGCTCAAGCGGGGCGGCGCGCGCGAGCGCGTGATCGGCTTGCTCGCGACCGAGTCGTGCGCGCTGAGCGCGGTCGAGATCGAGGACGCGCTACGCGCCGAAGGCCGTTCGCCCGGCCGCGCCAGCATCTATCGGGTGCTCGATCTGCTGGTCGAGCACGGTTTGGTCGAGCGGGTCGAGGTGGGAGACGGGCAGGCGCGCTTCGAACGCCAGCATCCGAGCGGCGAGCACCATCATCATCTGGTGTGCGAACGCTGCGGACGGCTGGTCGCGTTCGACGATCCGGGGCTCGAGCGCGCCATCGCTCGGCTCTCCGCGCGCCTCGGGATGCGCGTGTCCGGCCACGACATTCTGCTGCACGGGCAGTGCGAGCGCTGCGCCTGAGTGCTACAGGCCGCGGACGGCCTTCAGGATCTCTTCTGAGGAGGCGTTGTCGCTCGCGTCCTCGGACATGTGCGACCAGGCGACCTCACCGGTCGGCCTGACCAGCAGCGCGCCGCCGAGCTGCGCGGGGTGGCCGATCGGCCGCGTTTGGAGCTGACCTGTCTGAGCCGTGGCCGCGGCGCCCTTGGCGATCACCTTGGGGCCGAGCAGCTCCGAGCGGGTCGCGACCTTCGCCCCCGCCGCCTTGTAGCTCGCCCGCTCGTTGTCGGCCAACACCGGCACCGTGAGCTTCTGCCTGTTGCGGAAGTGCGCCGCCTGGCGTGGAGTCGCCTGGCCGATCAGTACGAGCCCCGCTCCCGCGGCCTCGATCTGCTCCCGGGCGCGGTCCAACTGGATCGCGTGTGCCTTGCAGAAAATTCAGCCGTAGTGGCGGAGCCAGACCAGCACCGCGGGCCGTTCTTGCCACAGGTCGCCGAGCCGCACGGGCCGCTCGTCGTGGTCGGGCAGGACGATCTCGCCGAGCTCGTCGGCACGGGCGGGCGGGTTGGTCCGCTGCTTTGTTGCCGCCGTCCCGAACACGCGGCAAGCCTACACTGCCTGCCCCCACCATGACCGTGCCTGAGCTTCTGTGGACGCCCTCGCCCGAGCGGATCGAGCGGACCACGCTGATGCGCTACGCGCGCTGGCTCGAGCAGCGGCATGGCGTGCGCGGCGAGGACTACCAGGAGCTCTGGCGGTGGTCGGTGGCCGAGCTCGAGCAGTTCTGGAGCTCGATCGTCGAGTTCTTCGACGTGCGCTTCGTCTCCCCGCCGGAGCGGGTGCTCGGGGAGCGCCAGATGCCCGGGACGCAGTGGTTCCCGGGCGCGCGCTGCAACTACGCCGAGCACATTTTTCGCGGCAAGGACCCGGACGGGCTCGCGCTCCAGCACGCCTCCGAGCTGCGTCCCCTGTCTGCGTGGACGTGGGCGCAGCTCGGAGATGAGACCGCCCGCATCGCGGACGGGCTGCGCGCACTCGGAGTCGGCGAGGGCGACCGCGTCGCCGCGTACCTGCCGAACATCCCGGAGACCGTGGCTGCGTTTTTGGCGTGCGCTTCGCTGGGCGCGACCTGGTCCTCGGCGGCGCCGGAGTTCGGCGCGCGCAGCGTGATCGACCGCTTCACCCAGATCGAGCCCAAGGTGCTGCTGGCGATCGACGGCTACCGCTACGGCGGCCGCGACTTCGACCGCCGGGATGTGGTGCGGGAGATCGCCCGCGAGCTTCCGGGACTCGAGGGGATGGTCACGCTCGGCTACCTCGACGGATCGGGCTGGGAAGAGGGGTTCCTTGCCGGCTCCGGGGAGCTGGAGTTCGCCTCGCTGCCCTTCGATCATCCGCTGTGGGTGCTCTACAGCTCGGGCACGACCGGGCTGCCCAAGCCGATCGTCCACGGCCATGGCGGGATCCTGATCGAGCAACTGAAGAAGTCGCATCTGCACCTCGACGCCCAGCGGGACGACCGGCTGTTCTGGTTCTCCACCACCGGCTGGATGATGTGGAACTTCCTGGTGGGGGTGCTGCTGACCGACGCCTCGATCGTGCTGTTCGACGGCAACCCCGCGTATCCGGACCTGGGCGCGCTGTGGGATCTGGCCGAGCAGACCAGGATGACCTGCTTCGGCACGAGCGCGGCGTTCGTCGGCTCCTCCATCAAGGCTGGCATCGAGCCCCGTCGCGGGCGCGACCTGAGCGCGCTGCGGGCGCTCGGCTCGACCGGGTCGCCGCTCGCGCCGGAGGGATTTCGTTGGGTCTACGACCAGCTTGGGCCCGACCTGTGGCTGTTCTCGACCTCCGGCGGTACCGATGTCTGCACCGCGTTCGTGGGCGGCGTGCCGACGCTGCCGGTGTGGCTCGGCGAGCTCCAGGCCCGCGCGCTGGGTTGCGCGGTCGAGGCCTGGTCGGCCGATGGGCGCTCGCTTGTGGGAGAGGTCGGCGAGCTCGTGATCACCGCGCCCATGCCCTCGATGCCGCTGTTCTTCTGGGGCGACGATGACGGCTCCCGCTACCGCGATAGCTACTTCTCGATGTTCGAAGGGGTGTGGCGCCACGGCGACTGGATCGAGATCACCGAGCGGGGCACGGCGGTCATCTACGGGCGTTCTGACTCGACCATCAACCGCGGCGGTGTGCGCATGGGCACCAGCGAGATCTACCGCGCCGTGCTGTCCGTGCCCGAGGTGCTCGACGCTCTGGTGGTCGACATCCCCCGCGCGGGCACCGCGGGGTGGATGCCCCTGTTCGTCGTGCTCCGGGACGGCGCGACGTTGAGCGACGAGCTGGTCGCGGCGATCAAGCGCCGCATCCGCGAGGACTGCTCGCCGCGCCACGTCCCCGACGAGGTGCGCCAGATCGCCGAGGTGCCGCGCACGTTGTCGGGCAAGGTGCTCGAGGTGCCGGTCAAGCGGATTTTGTGCGGCACGCCGGCCGATCAGGCGGCGTCGCGCGAGTCGCTCGCGAACCCGAAGGCCTTGGACTATTTCATTGCGTTGGCGGGGGAGCGGTAGAGCCTGCCGGGGGCGAGTTGAGCCCCGCCGAAGCACTCGTGAGCGGTCTGGTCACCGTCAGAATCACGTGGGACCGCCTGATCAACAAGGCCGAGCCCGAGGCCGAACGCCTGCACGCGATCCTGCGCCGTCGGCGGTCAGAATCACGACCAAGCTAGCTCTCTCAGCAAATTCTTACCTTCGTCTGACGCGGCCCAAAGGCTGGGTGTGCTGAGATAGGGACCACAACTTATGAAGCAGCTCCGAGTAATTCTCCCCGCGCTCGCCGGCGCCGCCGCCGGCGCGATCGTCGCGCTCGCCATTGCTGGCGGTGGCGGCGGCTCAACGCGCACCGTGACCACGACGAACGTCGTGCCGTCCGCCCGGTCCGCCCAGCCCGCTTCGCTCGCGCCCAGCCACGGGCTCTCGATCGGCCAGATCTACCGCAAGGATGGCCCCGGGGTGGTCGACATCACCACTCGCTCGAACGGTGGAACGGGCATATTCGGCTTCGGCCAGCAGCACACCGAGGGCGAGGGTGCGGGCATCGTCTACAACAAGCAGGGAGACATCCTCACCGACCAGCACGTCGTCAGCGGTGCCAATTCGATCACGGTGACCTTCCCCAGCGGTCGCAAGACGCCGGCGACGGTGGTCGGATCAGATACCGGCGCCGACCTCGCGGTGATCCGCGTCCATGTACCCGCCTCGCAGCTCGATCCGCTGCCGCTGGCGAATTCCGATGCCGTCCAGGTCGGGGACGGGGTGATCGCGATCGGGAGCCCCTTCGGCCTCCCCAACACGGTCACCGCGGGCATCGTGAGCGCGGTCGGGCGCACCATCAGTGCCCCCAACCAGTTCACGATCGCGAACGCGATCCAGACGGACGCGGCGATCAACCCGGGCAACTCGGGTGGGCCGCTGATCAATGCCAACGGCGCTGTCATCGGGCTCAACGATCAGATCGAGACCGCCAATCAGAATGCCCAGGGCGAGGGATCGAATTCCGGCGTGGGCTTTGCGACGCCCTCCAACGCCGCGGTCCGCATCGCCAAGCAGATCATCGCCACTGGGAAGGCCCGTAACGCGTACGTCGGTGTGAGCCTCAACCCGCAGGTCTCGGGCGGCGCCGCGATCTCAAAGACTGCCGCGGTCACTTCGACGGGCTGCAAGCAGCCGCCGCTGGCGCCCGGCGGGCCGGCCGCCAAGGCGGGGCTGAAGCCCGGCGACCTGATCACCGCCGTCAACGGCAAGCGCGTGACCTCGGTCGATCAGTTCGTGGGCACAATCGCGACCTACGCGCCCGGGAACACGGTCAATCTGACGGTCCAGCGCGGCGGGCAGACCAAGCACATCGCGGTCAAGCTCGGCGTCCAGCCTCCCCACGCGCAGAGCTGCTAGCGGCCGGGGGGTCGATCCCCCCGCGCGGTGCCTCCGGCTGGCACCCTGGCCTCAGCCGTTGGCCATCACGATGATGCCTGCGGCTATGCCGCCCACCACCACTGCCGCGCAAACCACGACGCAGGCGCCCCAGGCGATGGCGACTGCGGTCCTGTGGCTTCGGACCGCGTCAAGTAGCCCAGCCGTGCCGGTCACCGCAACGCCGTAGGCGACCGCGAGGCCCACCCCCGCGACCAGGGAGTAGATCACGGCCTGGGCGAGCGTCGTCACGTTGACGATCGTGGCGGGCCCCAAGTGAGCGGCTGCTGTCGTCATCAGCTGCCCACCCCGCCAGGGTTCGCCGGCGCTGGCTCCAGCACGCGCCGGCGGCGAATGATGCCGAGTGCGGCGAGCAGTCCGAGCGCGATGATCGCGATCACCAGTGGCCCGAGCGCGCCGCTGCCGAGCGCGTGGGCGAGCCACCACGCCACCGCGCCGAAGAGCCCAGCGGCGGGGAGCGTCAGCATCCACGCCACGACAATGTTGCCGGCCACGCCCCAACGGACCGCGGAAAGCCGCTTGGCCGCGCCGGCGCCCATGATCCCGCCCGAGATCACGTGCGTGGTCGACAGCGGATAGCCGAAGTGCGAGGAGGCCAGGATGACCGCTGCGCCGGCGCCCTGAGCTGAGAACCCCTGGGCGGTGTCCATCTTGATGATGCGCGTGCCGAGCGTGCGGATGATGCGCCACCCACCGGCGTAGGTTCCGAGCGAGATTGCAGTGGCGGCCGCCGCGACCACCCACAGCGGCACATGAAAGTGCTGGGAGCTGAGGCTGCCGTTCGCGACCAGCGCGAGGCTGATCACGCCCATCGTCTTCTGCGCGTCGTTTGTTCCGTGGGCCAATGCGAGCATCGAGCCCGAGATCACCTGGCCGGCCCTGAAGCCCCGATTGACGAGGCCTGGCCGGCGGCGGCTGACCAGTCCGTAGATGACCGTGATCGAGATTCCGGCGACCAGGAATGCGATCGCCGGGGAGATGATCGCGGGAATGACGACCTTGCCCACCACCGCCTGACCGTGAACACCGCCGCCGCCCACCGCGGCGAGCATTGCGCCGACTACGCCCCCGATCAGCGCGTGGGACGAACTCGAGGGCAGGGCATACAGCCAGGTCAGCAGGTTCCAGGCGATCGCCCCCACCAGGGCGGCGAACGCGATTGTCTCCGTGACCTGTGCCGTGTCGACGATCCCGGTCGCGACGGTTGCGGCGACCTTGAGCGAGATGAAGGCGCCCGCGAAGTTCAGCAGCGAGGCGATCGCGATCGCGGCGCGGGGTGAGAGCGCCCTAGTGGAAATCGAGGACGCCACGACGTTGGCGGTGTCGTGGAAGCCGTTCGTGAAGTCGAAAGCCAGCGCGGCAACGATCACGATCACAAGTAGGAGCTCGCTGTGCATCGCTCGAAGCGCCGTAGTGTGGCGGCTTTGCGCGACGGAGGACGCCCCCGGCTCGGGGTTGGTCACTTGACAACCAATTGTATTGTTAGGTAACCTAGCGAACTATCTGGGGGTTTCCTCCTCAGACAACCGCGAGCTCATTCGCGAGCCGGCGGGCAGGCGTCGTCCGCACCCGCTCCGCGCTGCCGGACGCTCGAAGACGGCCTAAGTAGTCTGGGCGAGCTGGGCCGCTGACTGAACCTGCGCCAGCGTGCGCTCCATCAACTCCTGGTGAGCGGGCCGGGTGCGGCCCTCGCGCCTGGCCCAGTTCCCGTCTGCTCCGAGCGTCCAGCCGAAGGTGTCGTCGGCGAGACAGCGCTCGAGCGCATCGTCGAGCTCTGCCCGGAGCTCCGGACGCTCGATCGGAACCAGCAGCTCGACGCGGTGATCGAGGTTGCGAGGCATCAGGTCGGCCGAGCCGATGTAGTAGCGGCTCTCATCCCCACGCTCGAAAGCGTAGATGCGCGAGTGCTCCAAGAAGCGGCCAACTACCGACACGACCCTGATCGTTTCCGAGACGCCGGGAATCCCCGGTCGCAGGCAGCAGACGCCCCGCACGTTGAGGTCGATGGGGACACCGGCCTGCGAGGCCCGGTAGAGCGCCTCGATGCAGCGCGGGTCGACAAGCGCGTTCATCTTCATCGCGATCCGTGTGGGCTCCCCGGCCTCGTGCGCGGCGATCGTTTTTGAGATTTCCTCCAGCAGCGGGTCGCGCAGCGAATCGGGTGCGACCAAGATCTTGCGCTGGCGATGTTGATGGCCATACCCGGTCAGGGTGTTGAACAGGCTTGCCACCTCCTGCCCGATCTCATGCTCGGTCGTGAAGAGTCCGAAGTCCTCATACAAGCGGGCAGTCTTGGCGTGGAAGTTGCCGGTGCCGATCATCACGTAGTGCCGCACGCCCCCGCGCTCGCGGCGGATCACGAGGATCACCTTGGCGTGCGTCTTCAGCCCCGGGATGCCGTAGACGACATGAGCTCCGACCTCCTCCAGCTCGCGTGACCAGCGGATGTTGCGGCGCTCGTCGAAGCGGGCCTTGAGCTCGACCATGCACACCGCCTGCTTGCCGTTTTCGGCTGCCTGGATCAGCGCGGGCACGAGCGCCGAGTCGTCGGAGGTGCGGTACACCGTCATCTTGATCGCGAGGACGCCTGGGTCCTCGGCGGCCTGCTTGACGAAGCGCTCGACGCTGGTGGAGAACGAGTGGTAGGGGAAGTGGACCAGCATCGGCGTGGTGCGCATTGCGGCGAAGACGTCGGGTTGGCCATCTGAGTGGCCGGGCCCGGGCAGGAGCTCCGGATGGGTCAGCGGAGTCCAGGGGGGCAGTCGGAGCTCCGTATGACCGTCCAGGCCGGCGATCTGCCAGAGGTCGCTCAGATCAAGCGGCCCCTCGACGTCGTACACGTCCACGTCTTCGATGTCGAGCCACTCGATCAGCCGCGAGCGCAGGACCGGGTCCATGCCTGCGCCCACCTCGAGCCGGACCACTTCGCCGAAGCGGCGGCGGCGAAGCTCGTCCTCGACGGCCTGCAAGAGATCGTCGGCCTCGTCCGAGATCTCAAAGTCCGTGTCGCGTGTGACCCGGAAGTAGTCGTAGCTGAGGATCTCCATGCCCGGAAATAGCTCGTCGAGGTGGTGGGCGATGATGTCCTCGAGCAGGAGGTAGGTGTCGTCGGCGATCTCAAGGAAACGCGGCAGCACCTCTTTGGGGACCTTCACGCGGGCGAAGACCTCGCTGGCGAGGTCCGGGTCGTGCATGCGCACGATCAGGCTCAGCGACAGGTTCGAGATGTATGGGAACGGTCGTCCGTGTCCGATTGCGAGCGGGGTCAGAACGGGGAAGATCTGATCTCGGAAGTGGCGCTCGAGCTGCTCAGAGCGGGCCACTGATTGCTCGCAGCCGACGATTTTCGGCCCCTGCTCGGCCAGCGTGGGCCGGACCACGCGCTCGAACGCTCGCGAGTGCCGGCGGTACTGCTCGCTCAAACGGACCGCGATCGACTGCAGCGTGCTGGTCGGCGAGAGGCCGTCGGGTCCACGTGCGTCAATGCGCGCGTCGATCTGGTCGTGGAGCCCGGCGACCCGGATCATGAAGAAGTCGTCGAGGTTGTCGACCCAGATCGCCAGGAACTTGACTCGCTCAATGACCGGAAGCGACTCGTCCTCGGCTAATTGGAGCACGCGGTCGTTGAAGTCGAGCCACGAGAGCTCGCGGTTGGTGTAGAGGTCTGGATCTGTGAGCTCTCGCTGTGCGTCGGCTTCGGTGGTCACCGCCTGTTCGGGGGTCCCCGCCTGTTCGGGGGTCACCGCCTGTTCGGGGGTCCCCGCCTGGGTGGCCGCCATGTTCAGCGCACCGTCGCCGTCGCTCATGCGCTTCTCCTCTGATCCTGTGCGATCGCGGCCAGATGCGCAGCGCGCAGCAGCGCGCGGAGGCGACCGCGGTCGACCACCGCTAGGCCGCATTTGGTCAGTTTGACCCGTGCACCTGTGAGTTGTTCGATCACGTCGGTGAAGCTCGGATCGTGACCTACCAGCAGCGCGTTCTCAAGCCCTGCAGCCAAGCTCTCGGCGTCGAACGGCTCACCCGCGAGCGCCGGCTCGACAACCACCTCCAGGCCGAGCGGCTCGCAAGCCCGCTCGGCGGTCTGAACCGCCCTGCGCTTGGGGCTCGTCAAACACCCGTCGAGCTTTACGCTAAGGCGCGCCAACGCCTGCCCCGTGACCTCGGCGTCACGTATACCGGCCGGTGTCAACGGGCGTTCTGCATCGGGCACGCCGTCGGCCGCCTCAGCGTGACGGAGTAGCCACAGCACGGGCTAACTGTAGTCCTCGACGCGCGGGGGCGGACGCGCCGGGCGCAGACGCTCAGCCGACCAACAGCCGACGGCCAAACACGCGCGAGAACGCGTCACCGTCGCCGTAGCGCTCGACCGACCAACGCGGCAGGGTGAGGCTCTCGCCCGCTGCCCGCAGATGCAGGTCGATGCCATGGCCGTTGGCGTCGAGGCGCACCTCCGAGACCGCTTGGTCGTGACCGCGTTCGAGGTGCTCGGCGAGCCGCACGATCACCGCGCAGCGCTCCAGCAGCTTCTGGTCTCCATCCCTGGTGACGGCCTCGAGCTCGCCGAGCCGGGGGACGCCCTTGCGGTGGTAGCGCGTGATGCGCGCGATCAGCGCCCGCTCGCGGGGGTCGAACCCCGGCAGCTCGCCGGCCAGGATCAAGTACTCGGAGTGCTTGTGATGATCGTCGTAGGCGATCGTCATGCCGACGTCGTGCAGCATGGCTGCAGCCCACAGCAGCTCGCGTTCCCCCGGCAATGGCTCCAGCAGGTCCTGCTCGGCGAGGGAGTCGAACATCTGCAGTGCGAGTCGGGCGACGCGCTCCACGTGAGCCAGGTCGGACTCGTACTGGACAGCCAGGTTCAGAACAGCCGCGCGGCGGACGTCGTCAAACGGCGTCGCTCCCGCATGCTCCCTGGTCGCTCCCGCGTGCTCGCCGGTGATCCCTGTGCGCGCGAGAAACACGCCCTCGCGCAGCCCGGCCTCGGTCGCCTCGACCCCATCGAAACCGCCCAGTTCGAGCACGGTCTGAATCACGAGCGCGGCCGCGAGGATGATGTCTCCGCGTCCCGGCTTGATGCCGGGCACGCTCCCGCGCTCGCTCGCCGGCAGGGCCGCAAGGGTGCGCACGAGCTCGTCCAGCGCATCCTCGGTGAGCACGAAGCCCTGCACGCCGAGATCGGGCCCGCCCGCTGCATGGGCCGCTGCCGCAGCCAGGTTGCGCACAGCGCCCCCGAGCCCGACCAGCCTGCGTCCGTCCCTGCGCTCCTTTGGCGAGTGCAGCCAGGCCAGCTCGCCTAGCGAAGCGCGGGCGTACTCGCGCACGGACTCGAGCTGGCGCTTCTTGACAGGCCCCGATCCGGGCAGCAGCTCCTCGGTCAGACCGACCGCGCCCAGCGCAAACGACGGCCGCTCGTACGCCTGCCTGTCCGCCACTCGGACCAGCTGCATGCTGCCGCCCCCGATCTCGAGCACGACGCCGTCGGTCAGCGTGGTCGTGTTGAGTGCGGCCACGCAACCGAGCCACGCCTCGTCCTCGGCGGACAGGATCTCGATGCGTAGCCCGGTACGGTCCTCGGCCGCGCGCACGAACTCCCGCCCATTGGCGGCCTCGCGGATCGCGCTGGTCGCCACAGCGTGGATGTCGTCTTTGCCCAGTTCGTTGGCGTGGCAGAAATGCTCAAACACTGTGAGTGTCTCCAGCCCGCGATTCATCGCCGCCTCGCTGAGGCACCCGCTCGCGCGCAGTCCGGCTCCGATCCGCACGGTCTCGTAGAGCTCATCGGTGCGCTTCCACCAGATGGCGGCTGGTCTGCCCCGGCGCGCTAGCGAGCCAAAGCTGAAGATCACCAGCCGCCACGAGTTCGAGCCGAGGTCGATCACGGCGACCTTGCTGGCGGGCGCGGCGCCGGCTGCCCGTGTCGTACGCCAGCTCATCATGGCCGCGGGCACGGCTCATCGCGCACGCAGGTCGGAGCCCTCACGCGCCCGACTCTAGGGGCCTTACCGGACCGACTTAATTGCCGCCTGGAGCGATCCGTAGTCGGCCGCGCCGATTATCGGCCTGGCCCTGCCGCGCGGTCCCTGCACGACGATTGTCGGAGTGAACTGAAAGCCGAGTCTGGAGGCGGTGCGCCCTTCCGCGGCGACCTGTGCGCGCAGGGCACGACCTCCGCTGTCCACTCTCCACCTCTGGTAAGCGAGGGGCGGTATCTGGTGCGCCAAGTCGTCCAGATAGACCTGGGTCGCGTAGCTGGTTCCCTCGGCACCCTGCTCGCGGTAGAAGAGCTCGATGTAGTACCAGGCCCGACCCTGGAGCCCGGCGGCGTAGGCTGCAGCCTGCTGTCCAGCGAAGGCGGCCCGCCCGAGTGGTCCGGTGCAGGTGGCGGTGCACAGCGAGCGATAGACGAGCTTCACCTGGCCGGCCCTGACTTCATGCGCGATCAGAGAGCTCTCGGCGCCCAGCGCGAAGGCCCGACAGACCGAGCACTCGAGGTCCGCGAATTCGGTCACGGTTACGGGCGCATGCGGCGATCCAAGCGTCGTTCCGGATTCCGGGATCCCCCGCAGCAGGCTCATCGTCGCCGCCACATCGTGCCTTGCCTCGGCACTCCCTGGCCGCGGCGGAGCGCCCCCGCGCCCGGCCGAAATCGCGATCGCAGCGGTGACGAAGGCCACCACCACGAGAAGGGAGCCGACGTTCCTGCGCAGCCGTCGCTGGCGGCGCGCCTGCCGCAACGCGTTCTCGGCGTCCCGCTCCTGAGATCGAGGCTGGGGGGTGTCCGATGTGCGCAAGGTGCCCGTCGCCGCGCCCAAGACCAGTATCGCGGGCGTCGGTACCAACGATATCGGGCGAGGGCCGAACTCCCGACCCGCTGCCGAACTCCCGGTGGCGCCGGTCCGTCCTCTACAGTTCAAGCTATGCCGCCCGAGCTTCTGGGGTCGCAGATGACCGGACAGGCGGTGACCGGGGACCCCCACACTCAGCCACGCATGGCCGTTATCGATCGCGATTCCGGCTTTTTGCGCGTGCTCACACACCGTCTCGATGCTGCCGACTGGGAGCACAGAGTCCTGCCTTCGCCTGTGAGCACCGAGCGCCTGGTGGCGATGCGCCTGCGCGCACTCGTCCTCGACCTCGGCTCGTTCGGGCCGGAGGGCTGGGAATACCTGGAGCGGGTCTGCGCCCAGCTTCCCAAGCTGGCCGTGATCGTATGCACCGGGCCTTCATCGCTCGCCCAGCGCGTGCGGGGCCTGCGGATGGGCGCGGATGCGTGGATCACCAAGCCCTGCCATCCAGAGGAACTGCTGGCGGTCGTGCGGGCGGTCACCCGCCGGCACCAGCGCGGCGAGATGCCGCTGCTCGAAGAGGGAATCGAGGTGGGCGGGATCATCATCCGCCCGGACCGCCATCAGGCCTATGCCGGCGAGGTCAGCCTCGAGCTCACCTCGCGTGAGTTCGAGATCCTGCATCTCCTGGCGCAGACGGAGCGGGTCCTGCGGCGCGAGGAGATCTACGAGCGCCTGTGGGGGTATGCCATGGCACACGGCGACCGCTCGGTCGACGTGTTCGTGGGCAAGCTGCGCCAGAAGCTGCGCGCGGGCTCGCCCGGGTGGGCGTACATCCACACGCACTTCGGCGTGGGCTACCGCTTCGCGGCAGAGGTGGAAGCCGGTGCTGAGCACGAGGGCTCTTCGGTGCGGCGGGCCGATGCCGTGACGGAGGCCGATCCGGTCCCCGCGCCGCCCGCCGCCAGCGAGCGCGTGCCCGTTCGCGCGTAGCGAGCGCCCGCATAGCGGACCGTCCGCGCCTAGCCGACCGGCGGCGTCAGCGCCTGCGCCTCGATAACCAGTTCGCGGCGCTCGGCCGCGAGCTCCACCTGGGCCGGCGTTCCACCGAGCCCCTCCCAGCGCGCGCACACATCACCCGCGAAGCTGTCGAGGAAGTCGTCGCTGTGCAGCGGATCGTGGTGGAAGAGCAGCAGCCGCTGAGCACCCACGCGGTGCCCGAAGGCGAGCGCGTCGGAGAGTGGTGAATGCCCCCAGCCGAGGTGGCGGGAGTACTCCTTGTCGGTGTATTGGCAGTCATGGATCAGCATCGAGGCTCCACGCGCTAGATCGAAACCGGAGATCCAGTCGTCGTCGAGCTGCGACAGCGGCACACCCAGGCCAGGCTCATGGTCCGGGATGTAGCAGAGCACCTGGTCCCCATCCTCGATGCGATAGCCAAGCGTGGGGCCGCGATGGTTGACCGCCTGCGCGCGCACCTGAGCGGCTCCCAGCTGCCACTCGAGTGGTTCGGCCTCCCTGAAGGAGACCAGCGAGGGCAGTTCCCTGATCTCGACCGGCGCGAGCGGCGCGGAGATATAGCGAGCGATGCGGTCGCACAGCGACGCCTCGGGCGAGGCGGGTCCCCAGATAGTGACCTCGCACTGGTTGTTGAAGAGCGGCGCGAAGAACATCAGGCCCTGGATGTGGTCGAGGTGCAGGTGGGTCAGGAGAATGTGAATCGGGCGGTCAGATCGGGGCAGCGCCACACCCAGCCCCCGGATCCCGGTTCCGGCGTCGAGAATCAGCGTGCTCCCGTCCGACAGCGTCACCTCGATGCAGGACGTGTTGCCGCCGTAATGCATGGTCTCGGGCCCGGGGGCCGGAACCGAGCCGCGCGCACCCCAGACCTTGAGCTTCACTGCTCGCCTCCCGGGTCGTTCCCGGGGCTCACGCTCGCCGGCCGTTTACCGCGGGCATGGCCCTCCTTGACGCGCGCGATGCCGTCCTCCACGCGCGCCAAGCCCTCCCCGACCCGGGCCCGCGCCTTCGTCATCGGCGTGGCCTGGTCCTCCTCGCTCATGGGCCAGAACACGACGATCGCGCCGGTCGCCCCACCGGGCCCGACGATCGGGATCGCGCTCGCCGCGACGTCGCGGTGCTCGCCGTGGGCTGCGATCCGGAAGGTCCCGTGCGCCGGCCGGCCGTCGCGGACCGCGACGGTCAGGGGGATCTGGTCGTAGGGGATGGGTCTGTCGCGGTCGTCGAATGGCCCGAACTCGCTTGTCCACGCCTCCATCTCCATCGTCCCGGTCTCTTCGAAGCGGCGCCCGACAAGGACCGCGGCAGCCTCGTTGTAGAACAGCAGCGTGCCCTGCTCGCCGACAAGGAAAGCCGGGGTGGAGATGCTCGCGAGCAAGTTGCGGGCCAGGATCAACTCGAGCGGCTTCTGCGCGCTCATGACAAAACTCTAATCCCAGGACGCCAATGGCGGCTTACCGGCAGCGCCTCTGTAGACCTACCGGACCTCCTCTGGGTGGCTTACAGGGATCGCCTGTGTGTGGCCTACGGGGAGCGGCACCGCGCCGGGCGGTTATCCTCGCCGCAGTCGTGGCCAGCCAGAGGTCGAAGCGAAAGCGGCGGGCTCGAACCCGGACACCGGTGCACGCCTCCAGGCGCGAGGAGCGAGTCGAGCGACAGGTCGCCGTCGAGCGTCAGCGGCGCACCGGGCAACGCGTGCTGGGCACAGTCGGCGAACGACCGGAAGGGCTCTTCGGTGGCGTCCCGGTCTCGGAGCTTGCGATCCTCGCCGGCGGAATAGCGTTCGTTGTCGGGGTCGTGGAGGGCGGCGGGCCCCCGCTGTATGTGGGGCTGATCGTGCTTGCACTCGGGGTCGTGGAGATCACCGCCCGGGAGCACTTTTCGGGCTATCGCTCCCACACCACGCTGCTGGCGGCGATTCCAACCGTCGCGATCGAGACGGCCCTGGTGCTGGCGGTCGGGGCTGGCGGCAAGCGAGCCCTGCTGCTGGCCGTGATGGTGCCGGTGTTCGCGGCGCTGTTCTACCTCTTGCGGCGCAGGTTCCTGTCGGCGCGCCAAGCGCGTGTGGCACGCCCGCCGGCCCCTTAGCCGGCGCACGATGGCTGAAAAAGATCTCAAGCCGTATCGCCGGAAGCGCGACTTCGAGCGCACGCCGGAGCCGAGCGGCGCCCGCAAGAAGCGCTCCACAAAACAACTGCGCTACACGGTCCAGGAGCACCACGCGCGGCGGTTGCACTGGGACCTCCGGCTCGAGCACGACGGCGCGCTTGCCTCTTGGGCCATCCCCAACGGGATTCCCATGGCCCCCAAAGACAACAGGCTTGCCGTGCGCACCGAGGACCACCCGCTCGAGTACCTCGAGTTCGAGGGTGAGATCCCGGCCGGCGAGTACGGCGCGGGCACGATGCGGATCTGGGACCGGGGGACCTTCGAGCAGCATAAGTGGGACCCGACCAAGGTCGAGATCACCTTCCACGGCGAGCGGCTGAGCGGGCGCTACGCGCTGTTCGCGCTCGACCGCGCACCCACCCGCGGCACCCGCGTGCGCAGCCGCGGCGACGGCGCGCCGACCCGCGGCGACCGCGCCCAGGAGCGACCCCCAGACGAGGGCGGCGACTGGATGATTCACCGCATGGACCCGCCGGCTGACCCCGGCAGCGAGCCCATGCCCGAGCACCTGGTGCCGATGCTGGCCAAAGCGGCCACCGAGATCCCCCAACCCGAACAGGAATGGTCGTTCGAGCTCAAATGGGACGGGGTGCGCGCGATCGCCTACGTCAAGCCGGGCCGGTTGCGGCTGGAGAGCCGCAACCAGCGCAAGATCACCGACTCCTACCCCGAGCTGAGGGGCCTGCTGCGCAATCTGGGGATGCGCGAGGCCGTGCTCGACGGCGAGATCGTCGCCTTCGACCCTGACACCGGCCAGCCGAGCTTCGAGCGCCTCCAGCGCCGCATGCACGTGACCTCGCCGGCGGCCGTACGTCGGCTCCAGGACTCGGTCCCGGTGGTGTATGCGATCTTCGATCTCCTCTACCTCGACGGCCATTCGCTGCTCGAGGCCCCCTACCTCGAGCGCCGCGAACAACTCGAGCAACTGAACCTGAAAGGGCCCGCCTGGCAGGTTCCCAGCGCCCACCGCGGCGAGGGAAGCCGGCTGCTGGCGGCGACCAAAGAGCAGGACCTCGAGGGGCTCCTGGCAAAGCGCCTGGGCTCGCCCTACGAGCCGGGCCGGCGCAGCGGCGCGTGGCTGAAGATCAAGCACCGGCGCAGCGAGGAGTTCGTGATCGGCGGCTGGCTGCCGGGAGAGGGGCGGCGCCGGGAGCGAATCGGGGCGTTGCTCGTGGGCCACTTCGACGACGGCAAGTTTGTCTGCGCAGGCCGGGTCGGCACGGGCTTCACCGAGCAGACTCTGGAGAAGCTCGCGCGCCTGCTCGCCCCGCTGCAGACCGACAAGAGCCCGTTCGCGAGCGCACCGGCGCTGCCGCGCACCGCGGTCTACGTGGAGCCGAGGCTGGTCGCCGAGGTCGAGTTCGCCGAGTGGACGGCGGAGGGTGTGCTGCGCGCTCCCTCGTTCAAGGGTCTGCGCGAGGACCTCGATCCGCCCGACATCGATCCCTCCTCGCCCGAGTCGCTGTTCGAGAGCGTTCAGCGTCTGCCCGACGGCGCGCTCGCCGTCGCGCTCGACGGCCGCTCGCTCAAGCTCACCAACTGGGACAAGGTGCTCTTTCCGCAGACCGGGTTCACCAAGGGGGATCTGATCGTCTTCTACACGCGTCTGGCACAGGCGGTGCTGCCGCACGTGCGCGACCGCGCGCTCACGCTCAAGCGCTATCCCAACGGCGTCGAGAGCCAGTACTTCTACGAGAAGCAGTCGCCGTCACACCGGCCCGAGTGGATCCGCACCGAACGCATTGGCGGGATCGACTACACGGTCGTGACGGAGCGCGCCGCGCTCACATGGCTTGCCAACCTCGCCGATGTCGAGCTGCATACCTCGCTTGCCCGCGCGGAGCATCCCGACTGCCCGACCATGGTGATGTTCGACCTCGACCCCGGAGAGCCGGCAGACATCGTCGCCTGCTCCGAGGTCGCGCTGGTGCTGGCCGGCCTGTTCGAGCGGCTGGGGCTGAAAGCTCTGGCCAAGACCTCGGGTTCGAAAGGGATGCAGGTATGCGTGCCGCTCAACACGCCCACCTCATACGACGTCACCAAGCCGTTCGCAAAAAAACTCGCCGAACTGCTCGAGCAGCGCCTGCCGGACCTCGTCACGGCGCGCATGACCAAACAGCTGCGGCCCGGCAAGGTGCTGATCGACTGGAGTCAGAACGACGCCCACAAGACCACCGTGACGGCCTATTCCGTGCGCGCCCGCGAGCGGCCCACGGTCTCGACCCCCGTGACTTGGGACGAGGTCGCACGCTGCCGTGAGCAGCGCGACACGGGCCTGCTGACGTTCACGACCGAAGACGTGCTTCGCCGCGCGGCGGGCCAAGGCGACCTGTTCGCCGCAGCCGCGAGTCTCCAGCAGGAGCTACCGACCGTCAGCTAGGGCTCTTCGCCCTCGCGGCGCGGGTCATAGCCGCCGCCCTCCTGGCCGCTGCGCTCGTAGCCGCCGCCCTGTTCGGGGCTGCGCTGGTAGCCGCCACCCTCCTCGACGCCGGCGCCCTCGTATCCGCTCTGGTCGGACTCGGACTGCTCGTCTGGTTCGTCGCGATCGCGCTCGAAGGCAGGCGGCTGCTCGTCTTGCATGACCCCGACCCTAACACGCCTGGTTAGCATTCCGGGCGCCATGGACCAGATCACGCTGCGCAACCGGTTACTGGTCGCGACCGCGATGTGGCGAGAAGCGGTGGGCGAGCCGCTGCCGCGGCTGGCGCCGGGCGAGCCCGCGCAGCAGCTCGAGGCCTTCGAGCTGCAGGTGGTCAATCGCCTGTGGGAGCTCGCGACGCCTGAGAGCGCCCGGGAAATCGCCGACCGGACCTGGGACATGGTCCACGACCGCGCCGACGACGACCCGGTCAAGCAGCGCGTGGTCGAGTGCCACGAGGCGCTGGCGCGCCTGACGCACCTGCAGGACTGAACAGCCCTAGTCGGCGACGACGGGTTGGGCAGGCTCCTCAGACGGCTGGCGCCTGGGCAAACCAGCAGCCGCGTACGCGTCGGCCTCGTCCAGCGTCTCGTGCTCGAGCAGCGCGCCGACGAGCGAGTCCAGGTTCCCGCGATGCGCGCGCAGCAACTCGGCGACCTCGGCGTGGGCCGTCTCGACGATGCGACGGACCTCATCGTCGACCAGCTGCTGCGTGCCCTCCGAGGTCTCAGACGCCCCGGGCAAAAACGCGGACATGCCGTCCTGGGGCAGCACCGCGATCGGCCCGATCGCGGGGCTCATCCCCCAGCGCCCCACCATGTGCCGCGCGATCTGCGTCAGCTGCTGGATGTCGGATTCGGCCCCCGTCGTGAGATCGCCGAACACCAGCTCCTCGGCGGTGCGCCCGCCCAGCGCCACCTTGATCTGTCCGAGCAGATGGTTCTGCTCGAAGTTGAAGCGGTCGGCGTCAGGGGCCGAGAAGGTCACGCCGAGCGCCTGGCCGCGGGGGATGATCGAGACCTTGCGCACCGGGTCGGCCCCCTTCGTGAGCATGCCGACGATCGCATGCCCGCCCTCGTGGTAGGCGGTCCGGCGGCGGTCTTCCTCGGACAGCATCACCTTGCGCTCGGCGCCCAGCACGATCCGCTCGAGCGCGTCCGTGAGGTCTTCCCGGGTCACCTTCTCGTGGTTGCGCCGCGCCGCGAGCAGTGCCGCCTCGTTGACCAGGTTGGCGAGATCGGCGCCCACCATGCCCGGCGTCGCGGAGGACAGCGAGCGCAGGTCGACTTCGTCGGCGAGCGGCACCGAGCGCGTGTGCACGCCCAGAATCGCCTCGCGTCCGGCGCGGTCGGGCGGCTGCACCGACACCCGGCGGTCGAAGCGACCCGGGCGCAGCAGGGCCGGGTCGAGGATCTCCGGCCGGTTGGTGGCGCCGAGCACGATCACCCCCGTGCGCGGGTCAAAGCCGTCCATCTCGGTGAGGATCTGGTTGAGCGTCTGCTCGCGCTCGTCGTGGCCGCCTGAGATGTTGGCGCCGCCGCCGGCGCGCGAGCGCCCGATCGCGTCGAGCTCGTCGATGAAGATGATGGCCGGAGCGGCCGCCTTGGCCTGCTGAAAGAGGTCGCGCACGCGCGAGGCGCCGACGCCGACGATCATCTCCACGAACTCGGAGGCCGACATCTGGAAGAAGGGCACGCCGGCCTCTCCCGCCACCGCCCGGGCGAGCAGCGTCTTGCCGGTCCCGGGCGCGCCCGAGAGCAGCACGCCGCGAGGGATCTTGCCGCCGAGCTTGAGGTACTTGTCGGGGTTGCGCAGGAAGTCGACGATCTCGGTCAGCTCCTCCTTGGCCTCGTCGATGCCGGCCACGTCGGCGAAGGTCACGTGCTGCTCGCTCGCGTCGACCCGCCGCGCGCGCGAACGGCCGAACGACATCAGGCCTCCGGGCCCGCCCCCGCCGGCCGCCGCCGCGGCCCGCCGCATGATGAACACGAACAAGAGGACCAAGAGCAGCGTGGGGCCGAAGCCCAGCAGCAGCTCGGCCAGGAATGAGGGGCCGCTGGACGGCGGATGGGCGTTGACGGTGACGTTCTCCTTCTTCAGCAACTTGAACAGGTTTCCGCTCCCGAACGACGGAATCTGGGTGGAGAACAGCGTCGTGGGCTGGACGTTCTTGCCGTTCGGCGGATAGGTGATCTTCGTCTTAAATGTTCCCTGGATGGAGCCGCTGGTGGACGTGATCGAGCTGACGTTGCCTTGCGAAAGCTGGGTGTAGAAGGTGGGCAGATACGGGATCTCGACGCGCGGCGATGGCTGCAGCGCGCGCGAGGAGACGTACAGGTTGACCGCCAGCAGACCGACCGCCAGCAGCAGCAACAGCCAGCGCGCATTGGGCCCCCGGGGCGGCTGCTGTTGATCGGGCTGACGACCGCGACCGTCAGGGGCCGGCGTGACCCGCCACCCGGGCGGCGTCGGCGGCCGTCGACCGCCCGGCGACATGGGGCGCTGGGGCGGCGACGGTGCCCGTCGCTGGGAGCGTTCGGCCATGTGCTCATTGTCGCAGGGCCGCAACGTATGATCGAGCGGTGTCAGCAACGGTGCGGCGTCTCGAACTGCGCGATCGAGAGCGCTGGCTCGAGTTGTGGGCCGGCTATCTGCGCTTCTACCGCGAGGAGGTGAGCGACGAGGCGACGGCGTTCACCTTCGAGCGGCTTTGCGACGCTCGCGATGGGCTGCTCGGGCTAGTCGCAACGGACGCCGAGGACCGGCCCATCGGGTTCGCCCACCTCGTCTTTCACCCCGCCACGTGGAGCGTGGAGGGCTACTGCTACCTGGAGGATCTCTACGTCGATCCCGCGGCGCGCGGGGGTCGCGTCTCGCGCGCTCTGTTCGACGCGGTGTTCGCCGCGGCGCGCGAGCGAGGCGCCGAGAAGACCTACTGGCACACCCAGCAGTTCAACGGGGCCGCGCGCTCGCTCTACGACACGGTCGGCAAGCTCACGTCGCTCGTGATGTACGAAGCTCGCTAGGCCTCGAGCCAGCCGCGGAACGACTCGGCCGAGATGACCGCCGCATCGAGCGTCCGGGCGCGGTCGGCCAGCCACCTGTCGGAGGTGACCACTCGCACCTCCGAGCCGCGCGGCGCCGCCTTCAGCCGGCGCACGATCTCGTCGTCGGCCGCATGGGGACGGGGCCGCGGGGCGTGCGCCACCTGGATCACCGTGGAGCGCACCGCCGGCGATGGCGGGCGCTCGAAAACGACCGTGACCTCCTCGCCTTCGGCGGCGGCCCAGCGCTCGAGCAGGTCGACCAGCCGCAACATCGCGGCGTCGCGGTCCTTCCACCAGCCGTCGGGGCGGGTGCCGATTACGTTCATGCCGTCGACCAGCCAGCGCACGTACGCAGCGTAACCGTGGTAGCGTCTGCACCTGTAAGGCCGCAGTGCGGCGAAAGTAGGTGCAGGCGGCCGGGACCGAGCAGTCCTCCGCATAGCAGCACTTCAAGCTCCGGAGGAGGACTCCGACATGCCAACCGGAACGGTCAAGTGGTTCAGCGACGAGAAGGGGTTTGGCTTCATCACACCCGATGAGGGCAGCCGTGATCTCTTCGTCCACCACACATCGATCAACGCTGACGGGTATCGCTCGCTGAGCGAGGGAGCCAAGGTCTCCTACGAGGAGGAGGCAGGCCCCAAGGGCCCGAAGGCGGTCAACGTCCAGAAGATCTAAAAAAGCATTTCGGCCGGCGCACATGTGCGC
>JAVKSP010000038.1:0-25881 GCA_039583645.1 Solirubrobacteraceae bacterium | reverse complement strand
GCGGATGCCCGCGTCGATGCAGTCCTCTACCTCGTCGCCGACGCGCGTGTCGGCCGGGCGGTGCGCGCGACTGCGCAGCAGTTCGGATTTGAGCAACGGGTTCAGGTGCAAGGCGTCCGCTTCGGCGCCCGCCAGGCGCCGGGCGCAGTCAGAACAGCGGAGCGGTCCGCCGCGCGGGAGCACCGTTCGGCCTCCACGCACAGATCGAGCGAGGCCGCGCTGTCGCGCTCTATGCCATGAGCGGCGACAGCAGCAAGGTTGGCTGGCAGCGCTGGCTGGCAGCACTCGTGCTGGCGGTGATCCTGTTCGGCTCGCCGCCGCTGTGGGCTTCGATCATGCTCACCTCGGCGGCGGTCGGAGTGATCCTGGCCGGACCGGCGCTCGCTCGCGAGCGCCGGTCGCGCGCGGCCTACTCCGAAGCCGAGGGTGCAGCGGTAATGCTCGGGGCGGACGTGAGCAACGGAACTCCGGTCGCACTCAGCGACCGCCAACTTCGCGCGCACAGTGTGATCGTGGGCGCGAGCGGATCAGGCAAATCGACGACCTTGCTGAAGATCTTGACCGATCAGATCCAGCGCGGGACCGCCGTCGTCGCGATCGACATGAAGGGCTCGCCGGCGTTTGCGAACGAGCTCGCTCGCGCCGCACACTCGGTCGGACGCCAGTTCGGGAGGTGGACGCCGGACGGCCCCACGATCTGGAACCCGCTGGCCCACGGCAACGCCACCGAGCTCAAGGACAAGCTGATCTCGATGGAGCGATTTAGCGAGCCCCACTACCAGCGGGCCGGAGAGCGCTACCTGCAGCTGGTGCTACAGCTGCTCAAGCTGGCCAGCGATCCGCAGCACCCCCCAACGCTGCACGATGTCGTCTCGCTGATGGATCCCTCGCGCCTCGAGGGCGCCCTGCGCGCCGTTCCGGCGGAGTTCGCCGACCACGTGCACCGCTATCTGGCAGGGCTCACGCCCGATCAGCTGAGCGCGGTCCGCGGGCTCGGCACGCGCCTGGCGATCATCGACGAAGCGCACACGGGGCGCTTCCTGGGCGGCCCCGACCGCCCGTTTCTCGCCGATGGCACCGCGTCTGCTCTCGCCGGGTCGGCGATCGACCTCCGCGCGGCGCTGCAAGGCGACCAGGTGGTGCTTTTCAGCCTCAACGCGAGCTCGTACGGCAAGCTGTCCGCGCAGCTTGGCGCGCTGGCGGTCCAGGACCTCATCACCTGCGTCGGCGAGCGTATGCGCCACCCGAGTCTGCGCGTTCCCGCCCTGGTCGCAGTCGACGAGTTCTCGGGACTTGAAGGCGACCAGATCGTGGGCCTGAACGTCCGCTGCCGCGAAGCCGGGGTCGGTTTCCTCGTGGCTACGCAGGAGCCCACCGACTTCGAACGCGCGGGGCGCGGATTGCGCGACCAGATCTTCGGCTCGACGGCGATCAAGATCATCCACCGCCTGGACGTGCCGAGCTCCGCGGAGATGATCGCCAAGGCCATCGGCACCGAGACCGTGTGGGAACAGAGCCCTCAGCTCGAACACCATCCGCTGTTCGGGGACCGGGAGACGGGTCGCTCCAGTGCGCGCCAGGTTGAGCGCTTTCTGGTCCACCCGAACGTGATCAAGTCACTGCCGACCGGTCGGGCCGTCGTGATCACGAAAGTGCCCGAAGCGCGGGTCTCGCTGGTTCAGGTGAGCCGGCCTGTCGTGCCGACGCACCCGACGGTCCCCGGGCTCGCGCGAGTCGACCGAACGGTCGCGTCGGCAACGCCCAGCCACGCTCGGATGCGCTCGTCTTCGGCCCAGCCAGAGCATCCCCGTGGCCCAGCGCGACAGCTGCCATCCCCGCGCCGCGATGGCCCGCAGCTCCAGTAGTCAGCGGGAACTACGGATCTGATCCGTAGATGACACGCTGCGACTCCTAGCCGGAGCGGTTATTGTCGCGGCATGTCGGGGGGCCTCGGCGGACATGATCGAGGACGGGCTGATGGCCGTGACGCGCTCGCTTCCGGCGGCCCGGGCGAGGTCATCACGGTGATGGTGGCGGACGACCACGCAATCGTTCGAGCCGGGCTGCGCTTGTTGTTAGAAGCCGAGGATGGGCTCAGCGTCGTGGCCGAGGCGGGCGACGTCCCGGACGCTCTGCGCAAGGTCCGCGGCCACCGCCCGGGAGTGCTGGTGCTCGACCTGAACATGCCCGGCACCTCCGGCTTGGCCGCGATTCCAAGGATTCGGGAAGAGTCGCCGGCGACTCGAATCGTCGTGCTGACGATGCAGAACGACCCGGTGTTCGCACGCGAAGCGCTCGCTGCCGGGGCGCTTGGCTATGTCCTCAAGGAGGCGGCGGACAGCGAGCTCGTGGCCGCGGTGAGATATGCCGCGGCCGGACGGCTGTACGTCAATCCTGGGCTCGGCGTGCGTCTCGCGACCCAGGCAGCAGCTCCGAGCGGTCAACCGGCGGCGCTTTCGATGCGCGAGAGCGAGGTGCTCGGCCTTATCGCCGACGGCTATACCAACAGCGAGATCGCTGACCAGCTGTGCCTGAGCGTCAGGACGATCGAATCCCATCGGGCCCACATTCACCGCAAGACCGGACGAACGACACGGTCCGAGCTGGTGGCACTGGCGCGGGAGCTTGGCGTCGAGTCGCGGTGAGCCGCCCGTTTCGGGCCACTTTCAGGAGACATTGCGGAAAACTACGCATGCCAAGCCGTAGTCGCCCTGCATTGGCAAGGCATCTGCCATCCGCGACACTCTCGTCTGAATCCGCCGTAGACCACGGGGGCCGGTGGTTCGATTGCTCGGGCGCAGGCGGTCGCGCGCCCACGGGGCCAGCAATCGATGGGAGCCCCGCTAACGCGGGGCTCTCGTCGATTGTGGGATCAGCGGCTCGACGAGAACTGGCCGGTCGCCGGCAAAGCGATGGCGATCGTGGTGCCGCGAGATGAGCTCGACAGCTCGAACCGACCACCGACCAGCGACACGCGCTCGCGCATACCGATCAAGCCGAGCCCGTGGGTCGGCTGGGTGGGATCGAAACCGTTCCCGTCATCGCTGACCGTGACATCAACCTCGCCGTCGCGGTGGCGCAGGTGCACGGCGACAGAATCGGGCTTTGCGTGGCGCGCCGCGTTGGTCAATGCCTCCTGGACCACTCGGTAGATGACCGCCTCGAGTTCAGGGTCTAGTTGTGCCCGAGCGCTCTGGTGCGAACTCGGCTCTAGCGTCGCGGTCACCTCGATTCCGTGCCGTACGCGTGCACGCTCAGTCAGCGCGACCAGCGCGGCATGGAGCCCAAGTTCGTCCAAGGCGGCCGGGCGCAATTCCGAGATCAGCACGCGCAGGTTCTCGATCTCGGTATCGAGTTGCTCGAGCGCGTTCTCCGCGCTTTCGCGCAGGAGGCGCTCGTCAGAGCTGCGCTGGGCCGACGAGAGCAGGACGCGTACGCCGGCGAGCGACTGCAACGTCTCGTCGTGCAGTTCCCGCGCCCAGCGCCGGCGCTCGTCCTCGGCCGCGCGCATCGACATCCTGAGGCGGTCTCGGCCTACGGATTGCGCGGTGGCGATGGCCGTGCCGGCGCTCGCCGCGGCCGCCAGCAAAAGCCACTCGTCCTCGTCGCCGAAGTCGGGGCCGGCGAGGCGGTCGAGGGCCTGAATCACCCCCAGCGTGGTGCCGCGGTAGGCCAGCGGCACGGTCAGGACCGACGTCGCGCTCACCCCCAAGGCGCTCAGCGCGAAGTCGCGCGGGAGTTCACCGACCTGCCCCCGCTCTGCTTGTCCCGTTGCGCAAACGCGCCCCGCAATCGACTCTCGGCCGTCGATGCGGCTGCCGACCAGCCGCTGGTGCAGCGTGCCGGCACCGGCAGCCAGCACAAAACTCTCGCCCTCGGAGAGCAGAATCGCCAGCCCGGAGGCGTCGACCAGGGCCCTCGCTCGCTCGGCTATCAGCTCCAGCACGCGGTCCGGCTCGGTCTCCCCCGCCACCGCGCGCACGATTTCCACCGCGGCCTGAAGCGCCATCTGCGAGCGCCTGCGCTCCGTGATGTTCTCGATCTGCGTGACGAAATACAGCGGCTCGCCGTCGCGGTCATGGACCAGCGAGACCGAGAGCGTGATCCACACGATGCGCCCGTCGCGATGGATGTAGCGCTTGTCGATCTGGTAGCTGCGGATCTCGCCCGCCAGCATGCGGCGGACGGCTTCTAAGTCGGCCTCCAGATCGTCGGGATGCGTTATGTCCTGGAAGCTGCGCTTCAGCATCTGTTGCTCGTCGTACCCCACGATCTCGGTGACGGCACGGTTCACCCGCAACCAGCGCCCATCGGGGGCGACGAGGGCCATTCCAATAGCGGCGTTGTCAAAGGCGCCGCGGAATCGCTCTTCTGCTTCGCGCAGTTCCTCTGCCTGACGACGCTGGGCCTCGAGCACGTCGCGCAGGTTGGCCTCCGCTTCCTCGGCATCGCGCTGCTCGCTACGCACGGCGGCGACGAACAGAGCCGTGACCGTCGCGATCGCCACGAATGTCTGGGAGCGGAGCAGGGCGCTGTCGAGTGCGCTCGCCGCGAATGGCCCATGACCCCGCGTCGTGAACCAGATCGCGAACCCCGCTACGGTCAAGCCGCCCAGCACCGCGCCCGGCTGGCCGAACCGCAGCGCTGCCCAGATCAGCGGCGGCAGCACGGCATATACACGCAGCTCGTTGCCCGACAGGACGAGCACGCTTACGGCCGCCAGCAACGCGGCGAGAATCGCGGCCTCGGTCCGCCACAGGCGCCGCCGCGGCGGAAGCACTCCGGATGCGAATACGAGCAGGAACGAGGCCACCAGAGCGATGCCACCGAGGTCGCCGAGCCACCACTCGCGCCAGGCCGAGAAAAACCCGTGGTGGACGAGACCGTCGGCGGTCAGGCTGGCGACGCCGATGGTCGCGCTGACCAGGGTGCTGAGTCCACCGGCGAGCACGACGAGCGCGGCGACGTCGCGGATCCGCTGCAGGCTTCGGTTGAAGCCCACCTGCGCGAGCAGATATGCGCCCACCAGAGGCTCGAGCGTGTTGCCGGTCGCGATTGCGCAAACGACAGCGACGCTTCCCTGGGTAGTGAGGTTGGCGACGAACGCGCCGACCCAGATTCCCGGCGCAACGCTCGGACCAAAGATGAGAAGCGCCGCCAGCGCGAGGCCGCTCGGGGGCCAGACCGCCGACACGCTCGAGTTCGTGAAGGCAAACAGCAGGCCCAGTTTCGCCGCCCCGAAGTAGGCGCCAGCCACCACCCCGGCCCGGATGATCTGCCCGGTGAGGGATGCGGGGCGCGCCCGGATTGCCACCTGTCCAATCGCCACATGGGGATAGTGACGAAATTCACATGGCTGCGCCGGCTGGACACGTCGCGGTGCCTGACACCACAATGACTTGACTTAAGTGTCGTAATGATGTCAATATGCAGTCATGCAACTCGACGGACATATTCGCGCGCTGCGCGAAGACCTCGCTCGCGTCGCGGCTGTTGGCGACGAGTCGACTGCACGCGCGGCGGACCTGCTCGCGGTGGCACTCGAATCCGCGCTCGGCCGGCGCCTTCAGGAGGCGCTCGGCGAAGCGGCATTGGAGCTGTCGGGGCAGCTCCAGCGAGGCAGGGTCGAAGTCCGGATGGCGGGCAGCGACCCAGAGCTCGTCTACGTCGACGACGCTGCCTCGGAGACCGGTGCAGCGGTAGACGAGGCGCTTAGCGCCCGCATCACCCTGCGCCTCCCGGACAGCCTCAAATCCCGTCTCGAGGCGGCGGCCACCGGCAGCGGCGTGTCTCTCAATGCTTGGCTCGTGCAGGCGCTCAGCCGCCTGGTCGAGCCGCGTCCAGCGACCGGTGGCAGTCGCCACCGTCTGACCGGCTATGGCCGGACATGAAAGGAGTCTCGATGTCTGAGCAGCACTTTTCCACCCCGCGAGCGGTCCAGCTAGCGGTCAGGATCGCCTCCGGCGAGATCCATGTCACGACCTCCGAGTCGCAAGAGTCGACAGTGAGACTCGACGGCCCGCAGAAGCTGGTCGAGGCAGCGAGGGTCGAGCTGGTCGGCGACCGGCTGGTGGTCGAACAGCGCCGCAAGTCGTTCATGGGCTTGTTCGAGACTGGCGAGTCGTTGCAGGTGACCGCCCACGTACCTGACCGAAGCGCGGTGGAGGTCGCAACCGCGTCGGCGGATGCGACGCTCGATGGAACCTTCGGCGGACTCGAGCTGAAGTCAGCTTCCGGTGGCGTGCACGCCAGCGGCGCGCTCGCGGGCGATGCGCGCGTGCAGACGGTGAGCGGCGAAGTGCGACTGCCGCATGTAGCCGGAGAGCTCTCTGTAAAGACCGTCTCGGGCGACGTGTTCGCCGACTCCGTGGAGGGAGAGGTTTCTGCGAAGTCTGTGTCGGGCGACCTCCGCGTCGGGACGCTGCGCGAGGGTCGCGTTGCGGTGCAGAGCGTCTCCGGCGACGTCGAGCTCGGGATCGCATCCGGTACCAGCATCGACGTCGACGCGGGCTCGGCGTCAGGGGCGCTCAGCTCCGAGGTGCCGCTCTCGGACAGTCTGGGAGGAAGTAGCGGCCCCACGGTCGTGATTCGCGGCAAGACCGTGAGCGGCGACTTTCGCCTCGTACGCGCTGCCTGAAGTCTGGTCGGCGAGGGCGAGGCTCTGCTCGCAGCCTCGGCGTAACTCGCTCAGCCGGCCCGCGGCGTTACCCGGTAGGCGTCGAAGACGGCGTCGATGTTGCGCAGGCGATTGATCGCCTGGTCGAGCATGCGCGTGTCCCCCACCTCGACCACGAAGCGGTTCTTGACCATGGGGTGGTTGACGGTGCAGCGGGCTTCGACGATGTTGATTCCGGCCTCGGCGAAGGTGCGAGACATGTCCTCGAGCAGCCTATGGCGATCCCAGCCGTCGACCTCGATCTCGACCCGGAAGGAGGTGTCGGCGTCGCCGTCCCAGGAGACCTCGGTGAAGCGATCAGGATCCTTCTTCAAGACCGCGACGTTGGGACAATCGTCGCGGTGGATGGTGATCCCGCGCCCGAGGGAGATATACCCGACGATCGGATCGCCGGGGACGGGCCGGCAGCACTTCCCGATCCGCAGTGTGACCTCGTCGATGCCCTCGACCGAGATCCCGTAGCTGCGTGAGGAGGCGGTCGCGCGCGGGCCGCGGCGCCTGGTCTTGAGCAGATTGTCGGTGGCGGTCGGCTCCGAGGCGGCGGCCTCCCCCTGCTTGAGCCGCTGCATGATCTTGTTGACCGCAGTCTTGGCGGAGATTTTCGCCCCGCCGAGCGCGATGTAGAAATCCTCGGCCTTGCGGAAGCCCATCTCGCGGATCACGTCGGCGAGCAGCGGCGAGCCGACGATCTTCTGCGCCGGCAGACCCTGCTTGCGCAGGTGCTCCTGCAGCTGCTCGCGCCCCGCGTGCTCGGAGTCCTTGCGCGACTCGGCCTTGAACCACTGCTTGATCTTGTTGCGGGCGCGAGTGGTCTTGACGAGCGCCAGCCAATCGCGCGAGGGGCCCCGCTCGCGCTTGGACGTGAGCACCTCGACGATGTCGCCGGAGCGCAGCTGGTAGGAGAGCGGCACGATCCTGCCGTTGACCTTGGCGCCGACGCAGCGGTGGCCGACATCGGTATGGATCTCATACGCGAAGTCGAGCGGGGTGGCACCGGCAGCGAGCGACTTGACCTCGCCCTTGGGGGTGAACACGAACACCTCGTCCTCGAACAGGTCGACCTTCAAGGACTCCATGAACTCGCGCGGATCGGCCAGCTCCTGCTGCCAATCGAGCAGCGATCGCAGCCACTTGAGCTTGCCCTCGGCATCGCGACCGGAGCTTGGGGATGAGCCGTCGGCGACGTCCTCTTTGTAGATCCAGTGCGCGGCCACGCCGAACTCGGCAAGGTCGTGCATCTCGCCCGTGCGGATCTGGATTTCGAGCGGTCTGCCCTCCGGCCCGATCACGGTCGTGTGCAACGACTGGTACATGTTGAACTTGGGCATCGCGATGAAGTCCTTGAACCGGCCCGGCAGCGGCTTCCAGAGCGAGTGGATCACCCCCACCGCGCCGTAGCAGTCCTTGACCGACCCGACGATCACGCGCATCGCGGTGAGGTCGTAGATCTCGTTGAACTCGCGGCCCTTCTTCGTCATCTTCGAGTAGATCGAATAGAAGTGCTTGGCGCGCCCTGAGATCTCGGCCTCGATGCCGAGCTCGTCGAGTTCCTTGTGGAGGTAATCGCCCGCCTGCGTGACGTAGCGCTCGCGCTCGGCGCGCTGCTGGGCGACGAGCTCCTTGATTTCCGTGTACTTACGCGGATGCAGCGTCTGGAAGGCGAGGTCCTCGAGCTCCCACTTGATCGCGTGGATGCCCAGGCGGTGGGCGATCGGCGCGTAGATGTCGAGCGTCTCGCGAGCCTTCTCGATCTGCTTTTGCTTAGACAGCGCGGCGATCGTGCGCATGTTGTGAAGGCGGTCAGCCAGCTTGATCAGGATGACCCGGATGTCCGTAGCCATCGCGACCATCATCTTGCGGTAGTTCTCGGCCTGCGCCTCGTCCCGCGACTGGAACGTCAGGCCGGTCAGCTTGGTGACCCCGTCGACCAGCCCGGCGACCTCCTCGCCGAACACCTCGCGCACCTCCTGGAGCGAGGCTGAGGTGTCCTCAACGGTGTCATGCAACAGCGCCGCGCAGAGCGTCTCGGTGTCGAGCCGCATGCCCGCGCAGATCTTGGCCACCCCGATCGGGTGCACGATGAAGTCCTCGCCGCTGCGGCGGCGCTGATCGGCGTGGTGTACGCAGGCGTACACGAACGCCTCCTCCACCCGGTCGCGATCGATCGTGACCGCGCCGTGGTCGGCATGTTCCTCGACGATCGCAAAGAGGTCGGAAAGCAGCCGGCGCTGCCCGGCAGATAACTCCTCCCGGGCGACCGAGGCACGGGCACGGCCCGCCGCCACGCGGTCGACCGGCAGGTGCGGCTGAACGGCGATCGACTCCTCTGCCTGGGCGGAGACGGCGGTCGTCGCCGCCGCCCGCTCATCCGCAGCGGCGCCGGCCTTGCCACTGCGACGCGCTCGAGACGGCTCCCCGTCGCGGCGATCGTCGGAGGGCGCCTCGCTTCCGGACTCCGCAGGAGCCTGAGGCTCGCGGCGGCCGCGCGAGCTTCGCGCTACCCGCTTGGTAGGAGATCTTCGCCGCTCAGAAATCGCAGTCCGTCCTCGTATCGTTGACAGTAGACCCTGTAGGCCGGCGAGCGCTCCAAGGCGGTGGGCGCCTCGCTGGCCAGTGCCAGGGCCGGCAGATCCCGGTCGAGGCTGACGAGCTGCAGCTCCACGAGCACCCGGACCAGCCTTGCCGCCACACCTGGTGGTCGGCTGTGGCGACCCTCGCCGCGGAGCAGCTGCTCGAGCTCCTCGCCGGCCACCCTTCCCAGAGCTCTGACTCCCCGGTAAAGGGCACCGAGCGAAGCACGTAGGCCGTACTCCAGCTCGTGCATCTGCTTAGCAAAGCGTAGCTCAGCTTCGCCCCACGCCAGGTGGGTATGGCCGCTGCCGCGGCGAACAGCCGCGGCGCGCTCGACGGTGCTCGGAGGATCAAGGATCACCAGGTGAGCGAACCGCTCAGTCAACTCGGGCTGCCGTTCAAGCCCTCGATACGAGATCAGAGCCAACCCGCCCACTCTGCTGCTGAGGCCCTCGAGGCGGCGGGGCACGTCGGCGCACACTGCCAACACCGCGCCGCCGGTGGCGAGCACGTCGCGGAGCACGACGAGCGGACTGTCGCCGCGACGGTCGAGCACGGCGCGGCTCGCAGCGCCTTCAATCCCGGATTCCGACGGGGCGTCAAGCTCGGCCATGATCGAATCGAGATAGGGCTCGCGCTCTTCGAGCACCTCGATTGAAGCCGCGCTGCAGGGCTTGGCATGGCGCAGAATCAGCCGTGGCTCGACCACGCCACGCCATTCGTTGCGCTCGAGGGCGAACGTGGCATCGAGCGCCTCGCCCGGTCGGCCCGGCAGACGACCGCCGCAGCCAAACGCGACCGCGCGTGCCCGTGCGCCGCCTGACGCCGCGGTGAAGCGGACGTGGCGGCCATCTCCCATCGCACAGGGAGCTTCGAAGCGCGCACCGGGAATCAGCAGGCTGGGGCGCGGGTTGCCGAGGCCGTGCGGCTCAAGCAGCGCAAGCTCCTCCGCAAGCGCGAGGCCCAGTTCGGCTGCGGAGGCGAGCGCGTCCACACGTTCGACCGGCGTCAAGAGCTCCTCGGTCAGCACGCTCGCCGCGTATTCGTCGAGCGCCGCGGCCAGCGCCGGCACCCGCTCGCGTGCGATCGTCAAGCCCGCGGCCATGCGATGGCCCCCGTAGCGATCCAGGTGCCCTGCCGCCCCGTCCAGCGCGCCGAGGAGGTCAAACCCCGGGATGCTGCGCCCGGAGCCGTGGGCAGGAGAATCTCCGTCAAGGGCAATGAGCACCGCCGGCCGGTGGTAGCGCTCGGCGATGCGCGAGGCGACGATGCCAATCACCCCGGGATGCCAACCCTCGCCCGCGAGCACGTAGGCGTGGCGGGGGCCCAGCTGTGCCACCTGGACGTCGGCTTCCCAGGTGATGCGCTCCTCCAGGGCGCGCCGCTCGGCATTGAGCATGTCGAGCTCGGTCGCGATTTCCCGCGCGCGGCGGGGATCGGCCGTCAGCAGCAGCTCGAGCGCCGCGTCGGCGCGGCTCAGCCGCCCGGCGGCATTCAGGCGCGGTGCAAGGCGAAAGCCCAGCGCGTGAGCGTCAAGCCCGCTCGGATCGGTGCCCGAGACCTCAAGCAGCGCCTTCAGCCCCGGCTTCGAAGTGTTGCGCAGAGCCGCCAAACCCTCGCGCACGAGACGCCGATTCTCGCCGCGCAGCGGCATCAGATCAGCCACCGTGGCGAGCGCCACGAGCTCGAGGTCCTCGGGCGCCGTCGGCGCCTCAAGCGCCTGGGCGAGCTTGAAGGCGACGCCGGTCCCGCAGAGCTCCGTGCAGGGGTAGCCGCAGACCGCTGGATGGACCAGCGGAGCCGGTGGAAGCTCGCCGTCGAGGCGTGAGGCGTGGTGGTCAGTGACGACGACGTCCAACCCCAGCGAGCGGGCGCGCTCCACCTCCTCGACGGCAGTGATGCCACAGTCGACTGTGATCAGCAGCTTGGTATCGCGAGCGGCCAGCCGGTCGATCGTGGACGCTGAAAGGCCGTAGCCGTCCTCCCTGCGATCGGGCAAAAACCAGCTGACATTGGCGCCGAGCGCCCTCAGCGCCCTCACCATCACCGCGGTAGCGCAGACGCCGTCGACGTCGTAATCGCCGTGTACGACGACGCGCGTGCCGGCCTCGAGGTGACGACGTATCAAGCCGAGGACCGCCTCGATGCCGGTGAAGGAGCTCGGCGAGTGAGACTCGTCGGCCTCCAGAAACGCGCGCGCGGCCTCCGGCGTCTGGAGGCCGCGGCGGACTAGGATCTGACTCACCACATGGCCTACGCCGAGCTCGCGCTCGAGCCGCAGCGCTGCCGCGAGATCGTAGGCCGGGATCTCGAGTCTGGGCACGGGCCGCGTTGGCGGCGCGGGGTGCTCGCCGCCGGGGAGCAGACGCAGATTGGGCGGCCCTGAGACTGCCGGAGTGACCGCGGCGGAGGCTGGCAGTGCTGACTCGCCCACGCCGAGCAGCGTATGAGCCGCCCCCGACGGATCGCCCGGGGGCAGCCCGCCTGGGGGCAAATTTTTGCGCGCCGTGACGGGCGCGACGTCTAGTCAGCCGTAGTCGGCGCCCCGGGGGGAGCAGTCGGCGCCCCGGGAGGCGTAGCCGGCGCTACCGCGGTCTCCGAGGCATGCCGCCGCCCGAACAGATGCCCGAACCTCGAGATCTCATGTTCTGCGGTGGCAACCGGCGCCAGGACCGCGAGCAGGCCGTTGAGCTCCTTGACCAGAGCGTTGACCGAGTCGGTGAGCGCAGGCACCGAGGTGGCAAGCGTCTCAACCACCTCCACGTGCCGCTCCATGGACTCTGCCGCACGGTGGATCGAGGCGACCGCCTCATCCAACTGGTGCTCGAGCTTGCCGCTCTGCGCCAGCAGAGACTCCGCGTCTCGTTCGACGTCCTTGGTTACTCCGAGCAGGGAGCGCAGCGGAGCGGTGAAGAGGTCAAGCGGTTCCATCAGATGAGGAAATCGGACGGTCTCATCAGGCGAGTGCTCTGCCCCCGGCCCGCTCGCGCCGGATTCCCTCGAGGTACACGATCGCCATGCCGATCAGGGCGCCTGGGATTCCTTCGAGCGCGGTCGAGAGATGCGTTGCGTGGCGCCCGGGCACGCTGAAGCCGTGGATGATGAGTCCGAACAGCGCCGCTCCGGCGAGGGCACCCAGCAGCGCGCCGACGATTCCGCCCCACGAGCGGTCCGGAAGCCAGATCGTGAAGTGCCACAGGGCGAGGCCCATGATGACCCAGGCGAGCAGACCCATCAGCGACGCCTCCCGTGGCGGCGGTTCCGCGAGCGCGACTTGGGCCGCGATTTGGCCGCGGGCGCGACGCCCTCATTTTCGGCGATGTCGGGCGCCGGGGCAGGAGGGCCGGTGTCAGCGTCGGGCGCGCCCGCGGGAGCAGCGGCATCAGCGTCGGGCGCGGGAGCAGCGGCATCAGCGTCGTCCTGCGACGACGGCGCGAGCTCTGTCTCCTCGGACGGCATCGGTTCGGGCGCCTTTGCTTTGCGCTGCGCGGCTCGCCTGGCCCCGTCTGTGCGGGTCCGGCGCCCCGCAGGCGCGGGCGCCTCGGGCTCGGTGTGGGCGAGTCGCTTGGTCAAGGTCGACGTGTGGCGGCCGGCCAGCGGCTCTTCCTCGAGCTCGAGGTCGCGCTTCATCTGCTCGAACTCGGAGGCGGAGACGGTCTCGGCCTCGGGCGCCGTCAGCCGGCCGGTACGGCGCGGGCGCTTCGCGGTGGGCTCGACGTCGGCACCCGCCGCCGCGAACGCCGGCACGTGGCCCACCTCCGACAGGATCCGCTGGCGGCGGGCCCGATAACCGGCCTCGCGCTCCTTCCAGTGCGTGAGCACGGGTGAGGCGATGAAGATCGAGGAGTAGGCGCCCGAGGCGATCCCGATCAAAAGCGCGAACGCGAAGTCGCCCAAAACCCCGCCGCCGCCGAACAGCAGCAACGCGACCACCGGCAGCAGCGTGCACGAGGTCGTCGCCAGCGACCGCGTCAGCACCTCGGACATGGAACGGTTGACGATCTGCGAGAACGCCGCCCGCGGCATCCGCGGGATGTTTTCTCGCACCCGGTCGAACACGATGATCGTGTCGTAGAGCGAGTAGCCCAAAATAGTTAAGAGCGCGGCCACAGTGTCCACGGTCACCTGACGTCCGGTGAGCGCGTAGACGCCGCTGGTGATCAGGATGTCGTGCATCAGCGCGATCAGCACGGGCACGGCGAACTTCCACTCGAAGCGCAGCGCCACGTAGGCGGAGATCACCAGCAGCGAGGCGATGATCGCGATGATCGCGCTGTTGGCGATGGTGCGGCCGAAGGTCGGCCCGACCGTCTTGGAGTCAAACGAGCGCACCCCGTATTTGACCTGCAGGGCGGTCTGGACCGCGTTTGCATCCTTCAGCGGCTTCGAGGAGATCTGGAACACGTAGGGACCAAGCGACTTGCTCGCGACCTTCTGCACGGTCGGGTTCGACGCGCCGTTCGCGGTCAACACGCTGCGAACCTGGGCGATCGTCGCCCGGTGCTGGAGGCTCGCCGTGATGCGCGTGCCCGAGGTGAAGTCGATCCCCAGGTTCAGGCCCCTGCCGCCGACCGCGAGCGCCCCCACCAGCAGGATCACGCCCGACATCGTGAAGAAGTAGCGCGAGGCGCCCATGAAGTCGAAGCGCCAGGCGAAGCGCCGCTTGCCCGCGCCGAGAGCAGACGGCTTGCCGATCAGACGCGAGCGTCCCATCGTCACGAGGATCGCCTGGGTCGCCATCACCGCCGTGAACAGCGAGACGAAGGTGCCGATCCCGAGGGTCAGCGCGAAGCCCTTGACGTCCGCGGTGGCGAGCACGAACAGGATGAACGCGGTCATGATCGTGACCACGTTGGCGTCGATGATCGCCGTCAGACCCTTGCGGTAACCGGTCAGGATGCCCTGACGGATCGAGCGCCCCGCGCGGATCTCCTCCTTGACACGCTCGAAGATCACGATGTTGGCGTCGGCGGCCACGCCGATCGTCAGGATCAGGCCGGCGATCCCCGAGAGTGTCAGCGTGACGGGGATCAGCTTGATCAGCGCGTAGAAGTAGAGCGCGTAGGCGAGCAGGCCCGCGGTCGCGATCACGCCCAGGATGCGGTAGTAGGTGAGCAGGAACAGGATCACTACCGCCAGGCCCGCGGCGCCCGCGATCAAGCCCTGATGCAGCGCCTGCTTGCCGAGCGTCGCCGACACTTGCTGGGTCGAGATCAGACGCAGCTTGATCGGCAGCGCGCCCAGCCGCAGCACCTGGGCGAGCTGTTGCGCCGAGCTGGTGGTGAAACCGCCGCTGATGTCGGCGCCGCCGCCGATGATGCCGTTCGGATACTGCTTGAAGTCGATCTGCGGCACGGTCACAAGCTGCGTGTCGAGCGCCACCGCGAAGTGCTGGTTGAGCTGGGTACCGAGACCGCTGACGAGCACTCCCCGCTCGGCGATTTGCCCGGTGACTTTCTGGAACTCGTTCTGGCCCCGCGAGTTGAACCCGAAGCTGACGTCAGGGTTGCCCGACTGATCGGTCGACTGCTGCGGGTTGGTGATGTCGGTGCCGAACAGCGCCACGTGGTCCTTGAGCACGTAGAACTGGGCCGTGGGGCTCGAGATCGGGATCGCGCCGTTGAGCGAGAACTTCGGCGAGGTCGCCTGCAGGATCACGGTGCCCTGGGGAACCGTCAGCACCTGCCCCTCGGACGGGGTCACTCCCTTGGGCAGACAGTGGCAGGTCTCAAACAGCGTGTGGGCGTTAGTCACGTCTTGCGTGGGCTGCTCGGGCCCCGCGAGCAGACACTGCTCTCCGGGCACCGCCACAGTGCCGCTGTCGTGCGCGGCGGTGGCGCACGCCTTGCTGCCCGGCGCGCCGAACATGAAGTACTCGGGGCCGGCCCGGGCGCATTGCTGCCGGCTGCAGCCCGCGTTCGACACCGCGGGCTGCTTCGAGGCGAGCTTCACCGCGTCGTACAGCGAGGTGGAACCGCCGCCGGGCGAGCCCGCCCCCTGGCTGATCGCCAGCGCCTCGCGCTGGACCGGAGTCAGCGAGCCCTGGTTCTGGGCGAACCCGGGCGGCAGCGTCTTCAGCACCGAGGCCACCGTCTGGCCGTTTGGCAACAGCGTGTTGGTTTCCCAGTCGTAGAACTCGAGCCGCGCGGTGGTGCCGACCTCACGGATGGCGCGAGTTTGGTCCGTGACGTCCGGTAGCGCGACCGAGATCTGGTTGCCCCCGAAGGTCTGGATCTCGGGCTCGGACACGCCGAGCTGATCGACGCGCGCGCGCATGATGTCGACGGCGCGGTTGAGCGCGTCCTGGTTGACGTTCGACTGCGGCGTGCGCTGAGCCTGATAGACGAGCTCCACGCCGCCCTTCAGGTCGAGGCCGAGAACGGTCTTGAACTGCGTCAGGACGACCACGGAAGCCGCGACCAGGCCCGCTACCAGCAGCAGGATGAATCCGTGGCGCCGTCGATCACTCATGCCTGGCGCTGGATGCTAGAGCTTCTTCTGTAGGGGTTTCGCTAGCCCGAATGGTGGTGGTTGGCCGGCGTCAAGACCAGTAGGACGCCGCCGTCGTCGTCGTCGTATGCAGGGAAGATGTCGGCCACGGCCTGCGCGGGGAGGTCGCCTTCCGCGTTGACCTCGACCGGCTTGCCCTGGACACGAACCTCCCACTCGAGCGCGGTCTGGACGTGGTCGGCCCCATCCTTGAAGTGCAGTCCCAGCACCTCGCGCACCGGACGCCCCATCACTTGCTCGGTCCTCAGGCCGGTGAGCTCGAAGGAGCCCTTCCCGCAGTTGACGATCCGCCCGTCCGCGTCGCAGGCGAAGAAGGCCGCGTTCGGCGACGGGTAGTAATCGTCGAGCAATTCGAACAGGTAGGCGAAGCCGCACTTTTCGCAGCCCCGGACCTCGCGACCGAAGTCCGTCGTGCGGTCGGTGGCCATCGACCTGTGTCCGCAGTTGGGACAGATGAAGTAGTGCTCCTTGGACATCTCGGGCCAGGATAGCCACCGCCTTTCCCGGGCCGATCAGCAGCGGTGATTTCCCCTTTACAACAACGTCGGCTGTCCGGGCGGCTCGAGCCCCAGATGCGCGAACGCCCGCCGCGTCGCGGTCCTCCCGCGGGGCTTGCGTTCGATCAGGCCCCGTTGAAGCAGGTAGGGCTCGTACACATCCTCGATCGTGTCCTGCTCCTCCCCCACCGCCACCGCGAGCGTGGACAGCCCCACCGGTCCGCCCGAGAACTTCTCACAGATGGCGCGCAGGATCTCCCGGTCGAGGCGGTCAAGGCCCTCGTGGTCGACCTCGAGCAGTTCGAGCGCCTCCAGCGCCACCTTTTCCGAGACCGAGCCCCCGCCTCGCACCTCGGCGTAGTCGCGAACGCGCTTCAAGAGCCTATTTGCCACCCGCGGCGTACCGCGGCTGCGCGCGGCGACCGCCTGGGCGCCCGCGCCGTCGATCTCGACCTCGAGCAATCGAGCCGACCGCAGCACGATCTTGCTCAGATCCTCCACCGAATAGTGCTCCAGTCGCTGCTGGATGCCGAAGCGATCGCGCAGCGGTGCGTTGACGAGCCCCGCCTTGGTGGTCGCCCCGATTAGCGTGAACGGCGGCAGGTTGAGCGTCACCACGCGCGCACCCGCCCCCTGCCCCACGGTGATCGGGAGCTGGCCGTCCTCCATCGCCGGGTAGAAGGTCTCCTCGAGCGCCCGCGCGAGGCGGTGGATCTCATCGACGAAGAACACGGCGCGCGGCTCGAGCGCGGTCAAAAAGGCGGCGATGTCGCCCTTGCGCTCGAGCGCGGGGCCCGAGGTCTGCACGAACTCGACCCCCAGCTCAAAGGCCACGATCTGCGCGAGCGAGGTCTTGCCCAGTCCCGGCGGACCGGCGAGCAGCACATGGTCGAGTGCCTCCTGGCGGCTCCCCGCAGCTTGAATGGCCACGGCCAGCTGGTCCTTGACGGCGGACTGGCCGACGAAGTCCTCGAGCCGGCGGGGCCGCAGCGAGCGATCGAGTTCTTCGTCGCCAAAGGCCTCCGAGGTCTGTAGGCGGGGCGTGCTCATCTGCGCGTGGACCTCAGCGCGCCCGCGATCAGATCCTCTGCGCTGGCCCCGGCCACGCCGTCGAGCAGTTCATCCGCCTCGGCGGCGCTGTAGCCCAGACCGACCAGCCCCTCGCGCGCGAGCGTGCGCGGATCATCGCTGCGCGTGACTGCGATCGCGCTGTCGGGCAGCGATGCGCCGACCTTCTCCCGCAGTTCGACCACGATCCGCTCGGCTGTGCGCTTGCCAATCCCGGGCACCGCCTGAAGCCGGCCCGTGTCGCCGGCGGCCAGCAGCGCCAGCAGCTCGCGCGGAGGTCCGCCCGAGAGCACGGCCAGCGCCACCTTGGGGCCCACCGACTGAACCGACAGCAGCATCAAAAACAGCTCCCGCTCTTCCTCTGTCGCGAATCCGTACAGGGAGAGCGCGTCGTCGCGCACGACCAGATGCGTGTGCAGCGTGGCAGTGCTCCGCACAGCCGGCACGTGCCGGAGTGTCTGGGCCGAGACGGCCAGCCGGTAGCCCACGCCCCCGCAGTCGATCACCACGTGGTCTGCGCGGCGCACGGCCACCGTGCCCGAGATCAGCGCGATCACGGCGCCACCCCGGCCGCCGCGAGCGACCGCGCAAGCGGCGCCCGGTTTAGCTCGCAGATCGCCACGGCGAGCGCGTCCGCGGCGTGGTCCGGGGTGGGCGGGGCCGCGAGCCCCAGCAATCGCGCCACCATCCTGGCCACCTGGTCCTTGTCGGCGCCGCCGTGCCCGCACACCGCCGCCTTGACCTGCTGGGGCGTGTAGGAGCGAGAAGCCACGCCACGTTGCCCGGCGGCGAGCAGCACCACCCCCCGCGCGTGGCCGACCGCGAACGCGGTGCGCGTGTTGGCGCCAAAGTAGAGCTCCTCGATCGCGACCGAATCCGGGCGGTGACGCTCGAGCAATTCGCCCATGCGGGCGTGAATCTCGGCGAGCCGGCGCTCGAGCGCGATCCCGGCCTTGGTGGCGATCACGCCGCTGGTAAGCACACGCATCTGGGAGCCGTGCCCGCGCACGACCCCATAGCCGGTGCTCGCAGTTCCGGGGTCGATTCCGAGGACGATCATCTGTCTAGGACATTCTGCGCGGACATGCGGACGCCTTCCGGCACAGATCGGAGAAGATGGCGCGGTGGCAACAGAGCCAAGCGAGATCGACTTCGCCGCCGCGGGCCTGCTCGAGGGGCTTGACGACAAGGAGCGGACAGCTCGCGAGGAGCTGCTGAAGGGGCTGCTCGAGCGCGGCTGCACACTCGACGAGCTGAAGGCCGCGGTCGCCGAGGACCGACTGGTGCTGCTGCCGGTGGAGCGCGTGCTCGGCGGGCGCTACAGCGCGGACGAAGTCGCCCAGCGCGCCGATGTCGACCGCGAGGTGCTGTTCCGGGTCTGGCGCGCGCTCGGGTTCGCGCCGGCCGACAATCGCCAGCACGCCTTCACCGACGACGACGTCGCCGCCGCAAAGTCGCTGAAGAGCTTCATCGACGCCGGCATGTCCGAGGATTCGATGATCGAGATCGCGCGCGTGCTCGGGGAGGGCACGGCGCGGCTCTCATCGACGATCACGGCGGCCTTCGTCGACACCTACCTGAAGCCCGGCGACACCGAGCGCGACGTTGCGCTGCGCTTCGCGGCCATGGCCAAGCAGCTGCTGCCGCTGATGGCGCCGGTGCTGAACGCCGCGCTCGCCGGCCACGTGCGCGAGTCCGCCCGCAGGGGCATCATCAGCCGCAGCGAGGTCGAGAGCGGCCAGCTGGCGCGATCCGAGTCGGTGACGGTCTGCTTCGCAGACCTGGTTGGCTTCACCAGCCTGGGCGGCGAGGTCGATGTGGAGGAGCTCGGCACGGTCGCGCGGCGCCTGGCCGAGCTCGCCGGCGAGGTCTCCTCCGAGACGGTGCGTTTGGTCAAGACGATCGGCGACGCCGCCATGTTCGTCTCGACCGACGCGGCCGACACCGTGGAGGCCGCGCTGCGCCTGGTCGAGGCGGTCAGCGAGGCCGACCTGCCGCTGCTGAGAGCCGGTATCGCCTGCGGACCCGCGCTCACGCGCGCGGGTGACTGGTACGGGCAGTCGGTCAACCTGGCGAGCCGGATCACGGGAGTCGCGCGTCCGGGCAGCGTGCTGTGCAGCGAGCAGGTCCGCAACGCCGCGCCCGATCAGTTCGAGTGGTCCAGGGCCGGCCGTTTCCGCCTCAAGGGCGTCGGCGAGCACGTGAGCCTGTACAGGGCACGGCGCCCGAGCGAGGGCGACGCGTCCGGGCGCTCTAAGAGACGTCGTGGAGGTCGATGACGAAAATCAGCGTCGAGTTGGGCGGGATCGTCTTGCCGGATCCCTTCTTGCCGTAGGCCAGCGAGGGCGGGATGATCAGCTCCCGCCGGCCGCCGACGCGCATCCCCGGGATTCCCTGAGTCCAGCCTTTGATCACGCCTCCCGCCAGCGAGAACTGCACCGGCGATCCGGTGCCGTCGTTCCACGAGGCGTCAAACTGCTTGCCCGTCTTGTAGAGCACGCCCACGTACTGGACGGTGACGGTCGAGGTCGGGGTGGCGGCGCGGCCCGTGCCCTTGATCAGGTCCTTGATCACGAGGTGGTTGGGCGGAGGTCCATTCGGAACCGTGACCGTCGGCTTGTGCGACAGCGCCGCGGGTAGGGCCGGCGGCGGCGGAGGCGCGGTCAAGCCCTGAGATGGCGCCAGCTCGACGCCCTTGGCGGTCGAACCCGAGCCGCCACACGCGCTGACCAGGACCGCGAGCGCAGCGCCCGCGAGCGTTACAGCCATGCCCCGCCTCACGACGCGATCTGCTCCAGCACTCCGGCGTCGATGTCGAAATTGGCGTGCACCGCCGCCACGTCGTCTGACTCCTCAAGCGCGTCGATCAGCCGCATCAGCCGGGCGGCATCGCTCTCCTGGACCGGCACCCGCGAGCGCGGGCGCTGGGTGAGGTCGGCGCTCTCGATCTCGACGCCCGCCTCCTGAAGCGCGCCACGCACGCCCTGGAGATCGCCGGGCTCTGAGATCACCTCGAGCACGTCGTCATCTCGCACCAGGTCCTCCGCGCCAGCGTCGATCGCCGGCATCAGGTCGTCCTCGTCATAGCGGCTGGCATCCACCGTGACCACACCCCGCTTGTCGAAGAGATAGGAAACCGAGCCAGGCTCCCCGAGGCTACCGCCGAACTTCGAGAAGGCGTGCCTGATCTCCGCCCCGGTGCGGTTGCGGTTGTCGGTCAGGGCCTCGATCAGGAGTGCCACGCCCCCGGGGCCGTAGCCCTCGTAGATCACGGTCTCGATCTGCTCGGTGTCGGCGAGCTCGCCCGTGCCCTTGGAGATCGCGCGCTCGATGTTGTCCTTGGGCATCGAGGCGTCGCGAGCCTTCTGGATCGCCAGCGCCAGGGCCGAGTTACCGACGGGGTCGCCGCCGCCTTCGCGCGCGGCGACCGTGATCGCGCGGGCCAGCTTGGTGAACTGCTGGCCCCGGCGCGCATCCACGACCGCCTTCTTGTGCTTGATCGAATGCCATTTGGAGTGGCCGGACATCGGCGGACAAGTGTAGGGCGCGGCTAGCATCCCCCGGCGTGCCGTCCCTCGCCCCCGAGATTTTCAAGGCCTACGACATTCGAGGCCTGTACGGATCGGACATCGACACCGAGGCCGCCCACCTGATCGGCCGCGCCTTCGCGCGGGTGATCTCCGAGCTCGAGGAAAAGCCCACAGAAGAGCTCCGGCTGGGTCTTGGGCGCGACATGCGGCTGAGCGCCCCCGAGCTCGCCGCGAGCTATCGCGAGGGCATGGTCGCCGAGGGCGCGAGTGTGCTCGACGCGGGCCAGGTCGGCACCGAGATGCTCTATTACCTCGTCGGCTCGCGAGATCTTGACGGCGGCCTGATGTGCACGGCCTCGCACAACCCCAAGGCCTACACCGGCGCCAAGCTCGTGCGCCGCGGCGCGCTCGCACTCTCCGGGGATGAGGGCATCGGGGAGATCCGCAGCCTGCTCGAGACGGGCCTCGGCGCTCCCCGCGGCGGCGGCACGGTGCAAGACATCGACATCTACAGCGAGTTTCACGAGGCGACGCTGAAGTTCATCGATCCCGACGCGGTCAAGCCGCTGAGAGTCGTGCTCGACGGCGGTAACGGCATGGCCGGGCCAATGGTGGGCCCGCTGCTGGAGCGCCTCGGGCTCGATCTCGTCACCGCCTACTGGGAGCCGGACGGAGAGTTCCCCGATCACGAGCCCAACCCGCTTTTGCCCGAGAACCGCGAGTTCATCATGGCTGAGGTCGTGCGCCAGGGCGCCGATCTGGGCATCGCGTGGGACGGAGACGGCGATCGCTGCTTCTTCATCGACGACACCGGGGCTTTCGTGGACGGCGACTTTTTGACCGCACTGCTCGCATCCTCGATGCTGCACAAGCGTCCCGGCGCGCAGATCCTTTACGACGTGCGCGCGAGCCGCGCCGTCCCGGACACAGTCGCGCAGGCGGGCGGGACGCCGCTCATCAACCGCGTCGGTCACGCCTTCTTCAAGGCTCGCATGCGCACCGCCCCGGAAGCTGTCTTCGGCGGTGAGGTCTCCGGCCACTACTACTTCCGCGACTTCTACTGCGCCGACTCCGGCACCATCCCCGCACTACTGATGCTCGAGCTCGTCTCCGGCGCGGATGCGAAGCTGTCCGAGCTGCTCAAGCCCTACCGCTCGCGCTACTTCATCTCGGGCGAGATCAACTCTGAGGTCTCCGACCAGCAGGCGAAGCTCCAGGAGCTCTCGGACCGCTATGGCGACGCCCGCCAGCAGCGCCTCGACGGTCTGTCGGTCGACTACGAGGAGTGGCACTTCAACGTCCGTCCCTCGAACACAGAGCCGCTGCTGCGGCTGTGCCTCGAATCGCTGCGCTCGCAAGAGGACATGGAGCGCCGGCGGCACGAGGTGCTGACGCTGATTCGCCAGTGACCGAGCAGCGCCAGCGGCCACCCCACACAGTGCATCTGGTGGATCGCTGGCTCGGGCTCGCCAAGCAGATCGCATCGAGAGACCCGGTGTGGGCGCCGCAGCTGGTGGTGGCGGCCGCGATCGCGCTGGGCTTGGCGCTTTCGAACGAGCTCACCATCGGCCCCTATTGGCTGTTGCCGGCCGTCGAGGCCACGCTGCTGTTCGGCCTGGTGGGCGCCTCCCCCCACCCCCGTCTGCGCCACTCCCCGCTGCGGCGGCGGATCGCGCTCTGCCTGATCGGCCTGGTCAGCGCGGTCAACGTCTTCTCGCTGATCGAGCTGGTCAACAACCTGCTGCGCGGCGGCATTGGCACGAACAATGGCCGCGAGCTGATCTTCTCCGGCGTCGCGCTGTGGCTGACCAACGTGCTGCTGTTCGGGATCTGGTATTGGGAGTTCGACCGCGGCGGTCCGATCGAGCGCGCGCGCGGGACCGATACCAAGCCCGACTTCCTCTTTCCCCAGATGACCGATGAGATCCGCCGCATCGAGCCGGGGTGGCAGCCCGGTCTGATCGATTACCTGTATCTGTCGCTGACCAACTCGTCGGCCTTCAGCCCCACCGACACGATGCCGCTCACGCCGACCGCAAAGCTTTTGATGGGCGGGCAGGCACTCGTGTCAATGCTGATCCTCGCGATCGTGGTGTCGCGGGCGGTGAACATCCTCTAGGAATGACGGCGATCGAATCCGGCGCACTCGAGCCAGAGGTCCAGCGCCTCGGCGCCGAGCTACATGCCTCCCTCCCCTCCGCGCTGCGACACCCCATGCGCGCCGTCGACGCGCGCGCGATGGAGCTCGCCTCCGGGGACCGTGAGCTGCGGGCCGCGCTGTTTCGCTTCGTGGACGTGGTGCCCGCCTGCCGCTCGCTCGACGACGTCGCGCGCCACCTGACCGCGTTCCTCGAGGAGATATCCCACGCGCCGCTGCCGCTCGAGGCGGCGATGCGCGTCGCCCACACCAAGCCCGGTCGCGCCGCGCTCGGCGCGGCCGCCGCCAGCGGCGTCAAGCACATCGCGCACCGCTTCATCGTCGGCGAGACCCCGGCGTCGGCGCTAGGGGTGCTCGCCGGGCTCTGGAATCGAGGCGTCGCGAGCTCCGTCGACCTCCTGGGCGAAGCCACGGTGACCGCACCCGAAGCTGATCGCTATGCCGCGCGCTGTGCGGAGGCGCTGTCGACGCTCGTCGGCGCGGTGCACCGCTGGCCGGCCAAGCCGCTGCTCGAGCACGACGACCTCGGACCCATTCCCCGCGCGAATTTATCCGTCAAGGTTTCAGCGCTGACCCCGCTGCTGCGAGCTGACGCGCCCGAGCTCGGCCGCCGCGACGCCGCCCGGCGGCTGCGGCCGCTGCTGACGAGCGCCCGCGATCAGGGCGCGCACATCCACATCGACATGGAATCGCTGGACTCCCGCGAGGCGGTGCTCGAGCTGGTGCTAGAGCTACTAGCCGAGCCCGAGTTCCGCGACGGCCCCTCGACGGGTGTGGTGCTGCAGGCCTACCTGCGCGACTCGCCCGAGCAACTCGAGCAGATCCTCGCCTGGGCGCGCTCCTGCCCGCGCACGCCGCCGCTTGTAGTCCGGCTGGTCAAGGGCGCCTACTGGGATCACGAGCTGGTACAGGCGCGACAGCATGGATGGCCCGCGCCGGTGTTCGAGGTCAAGGCCGACTGCGATCGCAACTTCGAGACGCTGACCCGCCGGCTGCTCGGGGCGCGGCCGCACGTGCGCGTGGCAGTGGCCTCGCACAACCTGCGTTCGGTGGCGCACGCAATCGCGGTCAACCGCCTGCTCGGGGCCGAGGACTCCGAGCTCGAGCTACAGGTGTTACGAGGCCTCGGCGACGAGCTCCAGGACGCGCTCGCGGCAAATGGCTTTCGCGTGCGAACCTACTGTCCGGTAGGGGACCTGGTGGCCGGAATGGCGTATCTGGTGCGGCGTCTGCTGGAGAACACATCGAACGAGTCGTTCCTTCACGAACAGGCCCGCAACACGCCGATCGAAGCCCTGCTTGCACCGCCTAGCGCAGGACGAGCTGATAATCAGTAGATTGAGCCACTCGTGAGCAACGGGAGTGCGCACGCCGAAATCGAGCTTGGCCTCGACAGGGTTGCCAACGCAGAACCAGGCCAGCGGGTACAGGAGCGCCGCTTCCCGAAAGCGCGCCCGTTGGCGGCGGCGGGGGTCGTCCCCCCCGCGCTGCGCGACACCGTCTTCCGGCGCCTGCTCGCACTCGCGGACATGGCCGCCGCGCTCGCCGGTCTGATGGTGATCGCCGAGTTCACCGGACGCGGCGTCCCCACGCTCACGCTGATCGCGGTGCCGCTGATCGTGGTGATGGCCAAGATCGCGGGCCGCTACGACCACGATGAGGTGGTGTTGCGCAAGTCGACGCTGGACGAGATTCCGGCGCTGTTCGCCTTGTCCGCCGCATTCGCGCTCGCCTGGTCGGCGGTGGCGTTTTTGAGCGACAAACGGCTCGACCTGGGCGGCGCGGGAGTCGTGGTCCTCTGGGCATCGACGGGCGTCGCGCTGGTGGCGGCGCGCGCCATCGCTCGGTCGTTCGCGCGCGTGGCCGCACCGCCGGAACGGACGCTGATCTTGGGGGACGCCGAGGCGCGTGCCAGGCTGACTCAGTCCTTCCAGTACGACCCCGCCGCGCGGGTCGAGGTGGTCGGCTACCTCTCGCTGAAAGAGGGAGACTCGGCCGGCGGTGAACTGACCTTCGAGCAGCTCGAAGCAGCCGTGCGCTCGCTCGAGGCCAGCCGGGTGATGCTGGCGCCCGGCGGCGATCACTTCGAGGACTCGCTGGACCTCGTCAGGCGCGCAGCCGCTGCCGGTATGAAGGTGTCGATCGTGCCGCGGCTGTTCGAGGTCGTCGGCTCCGCCGTCGAGTTCGACGCGGTCGGCGACCTGACCGTGCTGGGGGTGCGGCGACCGGGCCTAAGCCGCTCCTCGCGCATGATCAAGCGCGCCATGGATGTCGCGGGGGCGGCTGTGGGCCTGCTGCTGCTGGCACCGTTCGGGGCGCTGGTGGCGCTGGCGATCAAGCTCGATTCCCGCGGGCCGGTCTTCTTCCGTCAGGCCCGGGTGGGCCAGGACGGCAGAAGCTTCTGGATGATCAAGTTCCGCAGCATGGTCGAGGGCGCGGAGCGACAGCGTCAGGCGCTCACGCCGCGCAACGAGTCGCACGGGCTGTTCAAGCTGTCCGAGGACCCCCGCGTGACCCGTGTCGGCCACTGGCTGCGCGCCCTGTCGCTTGACGAGCTACCGCAGCTGATCAACGTGCTGCGAGGCGAGATGAGCCTGGTCGGTCCGCGCCCGCTGGTGCTCGACGAGGACGCGCTGGTCGAGGGCTGGCACCGCGAGCGGCTCCTGCTGCCGCCGGGGATGACCGGTCCCTGGCAGGTGCTCGGACCGCGTCGGCCGCCGCTCCAGGAGATGGTCAAGGTGGATTACCTCTACGCCGCCACCTGGTCGCTGTGGAACGACATCAAGATTCTGCTGAGGACGTTCGGCCACGTTCTCGCGCGGCGGGGAGTCTGACGGCGTAACCGAGCATGTGGCCGGCGCACATGTGCGC
>JAVKSP010000037.1:0-26886 GCA_039583645.1 Solirubrobacteraceae bacterium | reverse complement strand
GCCGTGCAGCCATTCCCGGTCGTGCGAGCGCTCCAGGTCACCACCCAGTTTCCCCATGGCCTGCGGATCCATGTGATCGAACAGAACCCGGCCGCGGTGCTGACAGCAGCTGGCCGCCGGCTCGCCGTCTCAGCCGACGGCACGGTGCTGCGCGACCTGAAGGCGCCGTCGACGCTGCCGGCGATCGTCGTGCGCGCCCTGCCCGTGGGGGCGCGGGTGGTCGAGCGCCTGCCGGAGGAAGAGCTCTCGGTCTTGGCCGCCGCCCCACGAGCGCTGCGTGCGCGCATCGCCGCGCTCGGCGACAGCGCCATCCACGGCCTGGTGGTCCATCTGCGGCGGGGCCCGAGCCTCTATTTCGGCAGTCCGGTGCAGCTGCGAGACAAGTGGATCGCGGCCGCCGCGGTGCTCGCAAACGCCCGCGCGGCCGGGGCCGCCTATATCGACGTCACGGATCCGCAGCGCCCCGCGGCTGGGTGATTTGAACCCGGGCCGGCGCACAAGTGCGCGGGCCGTATTCCTCAATAACCCTCGACCAAAGGTTGAGTGTCAATTCAGGCCACACTCGGGGTCGGACTGAGAGTTCCTCGATCTGCAACGAAACTTGCGAGCGCCCGAGACGGCATTGACTTCAGGCGGCGCCAGCACGTAACGTGCAAAACTCCGCTGTTAGCGAAGGTCCCGCGGAACACTCAACTAGAACTCAAGGGTTGGACGGGGAGACATGGAAAGCGGCAGCTACCTGGCAGTGATCAAGGTCGTCGGTGTCGGCGGCGGCGGCACGAATGCGGTCAACCGCATGGTTGACGCCGGCCTGCGCGGCGTGGAGTTCATCGCCTGCAACACCGACGCCCAAGCGCTCGCCATGTGCGACGCGGACATCAAGCTGAACATCGGCCACGAGCTCACTCACGGGCTCGGAGCGGGCGCCAACCCCGAGGTCGGTCGCGGCGCGGCCGCGGAATCCCGTGACGAGATCAAGGAGGCCCTGAAGGGCGCCGACATGGTGTTCGTGACGGCCGGCGAGGGCGGCGGCACCGGTACCGGCGCGGCGCCCGTGATAGCCGACATTGCCAAGGGCGAAATCGGCGCGCTTACTGTCGGCGTGGTTACGCGCCCGTTCGTCTTCGAGGGCACCCAGCGCGCGCGCCAGGCCCAGGCCGGGATCGAGGAGCTCTCCCAGCACGTCGACACGCTGATCGTGATCCCGAACGAGAAGCTGCTGGCGATCGTCGAACGGCGCACGACGATTCTCGACGCCTTCCGGGAAGCTGACAACGTCCTGCGCCAGGGCGTCCAGGGCATCACCGACCTGATCACCATCCCCGGCCTGATCAACCTCGACTTCGCCGACGTGCGCACCATCATGCGTGACGCCGGAACCGCGCTGATGGGGATCGGCACCGCGGGCGGCGAGAACCGCGCGGCCGAGGCGGCCAAGATCGCGATCTCCTCGCCGCTGCTGGAAGAGTCGGTGGAGGGGGCGATGGGGATCTTGCTCAACATCTCCGGCGGCCACGACCTCGGCCTGTTCGAGGTCAACGAGGCGGCGGAAATCGTCCAGAGCGCGGCGGACTCCAACTCGAACATCATCTTCGGCGCGGTGATCGACGACTCGCTGCAAGAAGAGGTGCGGGTGACCGTGATCGCGACCGGTTTTGACCATGGTCGGCTACGCCGCGGGGTGGAGCGGCAGAGCGGAAGGCCGCCGCGCCGCGAGCGCGAGGTCACCAGGGATGAGCTCGAGCGCTCCTCGCTTGAGATTCCTGACGACGAGATCGATATCCCCTCCTTCTTGAAGGACCGCTGAGCGGTCTCGAAGTTCGCGCAGCCGTCCTGCCGGGCCGGGGTGCGCTGATAGAGTGGCCCGCGATGGACAGGGTCTCGGCGCAGGCCGAAGCTGACAGCTCGGAGCCGGGTCAGTCACGGGGATGGATGCGCTCGCCGCTCGGGCGCGTGATCGGCGAGCCGTTGACCGACCTCGTCTCGACGGCCCGCTTTCTGAGCACGATGCTGCCGGAGGTGGCGCGCGAGCTGCGCGCGATCCGCACCCACGTGGCCTCGATGGACCCGGAGATGGTCGGCATGCACGGCGCGGTGCGGCGAATCGAGGGTGAGATCACGGCGCTGAACGGGCGCATCGAAGGGCTCTCCGAGCACATGGCGGCGGTCGAGACCGCGGTGACGCGGCTCGAGCCTCACGTCGCCGACGTCAATCTGGTGATGCGGCCGTTGCGCCGTGCCCGCGCGCGGCTGCCCTCGCGGGCCGCGGACTAGCAGTGCGCCACACCCCGCTGTACGAACGGCATCGCGCGGCTGGGGCGCGGATGATGCCCTTCGCCGGCTACGAGATGCCGGTGCAGTACGAGGGCATCAGCGCCGAGCACATCGCGGTGCGGCGCGGGGTGGGCGTGTTCGACGTCTCGCACATGGGCCAGGTTGAGACCCGGGGGCCCGACGCGGAGCGGTTTCTGCAGCGGATGCTCTCCAACGACGTGCGCAAGATCACGGAGGGCGGCGCCCAGTACAGCGTGTTGTGCCGCGAAGACGGCGGCGTGCTCGACGACCTCTTCACCTACCGGCTCGCGCAGAAGCGCTTCTTGACCGTGACCAATGCGGCCAACCACGAGCGCGACCTGGCGTGGCTGCAGGAGCACGCCGGCGAGTTCGATGTCGACCTGGTGGACCGGGCGGAGGACTACGCGATGCTGGCCGTGCAGGGGCCCGAGGCGCGCGCGCTGGTGGGGCGGCTCGCGGACGGGCAGCTGCCGGGGCGGATGCGCTGTTGCGAGCGGGCCGTGGCGGGCGCGGCGATGCTGGTCTGCGGCACCGGCTACACCGGCGAGGACGGGGTGGAGCTGCTACTGGCACCCGACGACGCCGAGGTGGTCTGGGACGCGCTGGTGGAGGGCGGGGCGAGCCCGGCCGGTCTCGGCGCCCGCGACACGCTGCGACTTGAGGTCTGCTTTCACCTCTACGGAAACGACCTCAGCGAGGACCGCGGTCCGATCGAGGCGGGCCTTGGCTGGGCCTGCAAGGAGGAGACGGGATTCATCGGCTCCGAAGCGGTTGCCGCCGCACGCCAGGATCCGCCGGCGGAGCGGCTGGTGCCGTTCGTGCTGGAGGGGCCGGGCATCGCGCGGCACGGCAACCCGGTCCTCGGCGGCGGCGAGGTCACCAGCGGCACGTTCTCGCCGTGCATGAAGCGGGGCATCGGCATGGCGTACGTTTCCACGCAATCGGCAGAGCCCGGCACGGCGATCGAGATCGATGTGCGCGGCAAGGTCCGTCCCGCAACCGTTGAACGCAAGCCTTTGTACAGAAAGGGACCCTGAGTGCCCACCTCCGCAAATACGCTCGCATTCGAGCGCTCTCCGGCGGCGCCTGGCGTCGTCCTCGTCGGCTCGCGTAGCGCTGCTACGCGTCGCCTCCTGCGTCCTTGCCAGTCATCCCCCGGTGAGCACTCTCGGTGCGACCGTACTCACGGAGGTGAACACTGATGGCGCAAGCGAGCTATCCCGACGATCTGCTCTACCACTCCGAACACGATTGGGCTCGCGTCGAGGACGACGAGGCGACCTTCGGAATCACCTGGTATGCGCAGGACGCGCTCGGCGAGGTCGTCTACTTCGACGTCCCCAAGGTCGGCGCCAAGGTCTCCAAGGACGAAGCCTATGCCGAGATCGAGTCGGTCAAGGCGGTCTCGGACGTGTACGCGCCGATGTCGGGCGAGATCGTCGCGGTCAACGAGGCCCTGAGCGACGAGCCGCAGGCGGTCAATGACGATCCGTACGGAAAAGGCTGGTTGGTGAAGGTGAGGCTGTCTGACCCGTCCGAGGCGGAGTCGCTGATGAACGCGGCAGCCTATGAGGCGTCGCTAACGTGAGGGTGTGAGCAGCTACATCTCGACAACGGAGGCCGACCGGCGCGAGATGCTCGCCGCGATCGGCGTCGGCTCGGTCGAGGAGCTGTTCGCCGACATCCCCGAGCGGCTCCGTCTGCGAGAGCCGCTCGAACTCGATGCGCCCCGCTCAGAGCAGGAGGTGTTCGAGGAGCTGCGAGCGCTCGCAGCGCGCAACGTCTCGGTCGAGCAGGAGCTGTCCTTCCTCGGCGCCGGCATGTACGACCACTACGTGCCCGCGATCGTCGATGCGATCACCGGGCGCTCGGAGTTCCTGACCCCTTACACGCCGTACCAGCCGGAGGTCTCGCAGGGAACGCTGCAGGCGATGTTCGAGTATCAGACCGCGATCTGCGAGCTCACCGGACTCCCGGTGGCAAACGCGTCCGTGTACGAGGGGCCGAGCGCCGTGGCCGCGGCTGGGTACGTGGCGAAGCTCGAGAACTCCAGGCGCCGCTTCGTGGTCTCCCAGGGCGTGCATCCACACGCCCGTGAGGCGCTGCGAACGCTGGCTCACGCCTGGGATATGGAGGTCGAAGAGGTCGCGCTCAAAGACGGCGTCACCGCGGTGCCCGAGCTCGACGAGGAGGTCAGCGCGCTCGTCCTCCAACAGCCGAACTTCCTCGGCGCGGTCGAGGATCTGGAGCAGCTGACCGCCGCCGCCCGCGAGGCGGGTGCGCTCACGATCTGCTCGTGCGATCCGATCGCCCTCGGCGTGCTGAAGACGCCCGGCGAGTGCGGTGTAGACGTGGCCGTGGGAGAAGGTCAGCCGCTGGGGGGGAGGCTCGACTTCGGCGGGCCCTCCTTCGGGTTCTTCGCCTCCACAGAAGCGCTGCTGCGCCGGCTCCCCGGGCGGATCGCCGGCGAGACGCGCGATGTCGACGGCCGCCGCGGCTTCGTGCTCACGCTGCAGACGCGCGAGCAGCACATCCGCCGCGAGCGGGCGACCTCCAATATCTGCACGGCCCAGGCACTCAACGCGCTCGGCGGCGTGATCTACCTGAGCTGGCTCGGGCGGCGCGGGATGGTCGAGCTCGCGGAACTGCTGGTGCGCCGCACCGCCTACGCCCGCGAGCGCCTGGGAGCCGTGGAGGGCGTCTCGCTCGTGCACTCGCAGCCCGTGGTGCGGGAGTTCGCGATCACGCTCGACGCTCCGGTCCAGCGGGTCGTCGAGCGTTGCCGGGAGGCGGGAGTGAACCCCGGCTATGCGCTCGGTCATGACTACCCCGAGCTCTCGGACGGCCTGCTGGTAGCGCTCACCGAGCGACGCACGCGCGCCGACATCGACCGCCTGTGCGAGGTGCTCGGCTCAGCGGTGCAAGCCGAGCATCCTCGAGTGGAGGCACGCGCATGAGCACCACGCCGCGATGGTTCGGCGAGGCGGCCGGCGACGAGCTGACGATCTATGAGCGCTCGCGGCCGGGGCGTCGCGCGTTCGTAGCCCCGCCGCTGGATGTGCCCGAGCGCCCCCTCGACGAGCTTTTGCCGGCGCGCCTGCGGCGCTCGCAGGCGCCGCGCCTGCCGGAGGTCTCCGAGCCCGAACTGGTGCGCCACTACAACAGGCTCTCCAAGCGCAACTTCGATCTCGACACCGGCTTTTACCCGCTCGGCTCGTGCACGATGAAGCACAACCCCAAGCTGCACGAACGCGTGGCCGCGCTCGACGGCCACGCGCGCCTGCATCCGCTGCAAGACCCCCGCTACGCGCAGGGCGCGCTTGAGCTCATGTGGCAGCTGCAGCAGGCGCTCGCCGAGATCGCGGGCCTGCCGTTCGTCTCGCTGCAGCCCTCGGCTGGGTCGCACGGCGAGCTGGCCGGGGTGCTGCTGACGCGCGCCTACCACGAGGATCGCGGTCAGCACCGCACCAAGGTCCTGACCCCGGACAACGCCCATGGCACCAACCCGGCGACCGTCACCATGGCCGGCTACGAGGTGGTCAAAGTGGGGACCGACCCGCAGGGCAACGTGGACCTTGATGACCTGCGGTCAAAGGCCGGCGAGGACGTGGCCTGCCTGATGCTGACCAACCCCTCCACCGTGGGCCTGTTCGAGTCCGGCATCGAGGAGATCGCGAAGATCGTGCACGGCGTCGGCGCGACGCTCTACTACGACGGCGCCAACCTCAACGCGATCATGGGCATCTGCCGGCCCGGCGACATGGGCTTCGACATCGTCCACTTCAACCTGCACAAGTCGTTCACGCAGCCGCACGGCGGCGGGGGGCCCGGAGCGGGTCCGATCGCCGTGTCCGAGCGCATCGAGCCATATCTGCCGCGGCCCGTGATCGTGCGCAGGGCATCCGGCTCCAACGGCGCGGAGCCCGAGTACGACCTCGACTACGACCGGCCCAAGTCGATCGGCCGGCTGCGCGGCTTCCACGGCAACTACGGCGTCTTCGTGCGCTCCTACGCCTACATCCGCTCACTTGGCGCCGCGGGCCTGCGGGAGGTTTCGGAAACGGCCGTCCTGAATGCCAACTATCTGCTCGCGCTGCTGCGGCGCGAGGGCGTGGCCGAGTACTTGCCGGCCGCCTACGACCGCCTCTGCATGCACGAGTTCGTGCTCTCCGGCGCGCCGATGAAGCGCGAGCTCAAGATCAAGACGCTCGATCTCGCCAAGCGGCTGCTCGATCACGGCGTCCACCCGCCCACGGTCTATTTCCCGCTGATCGTCGACGAGGCGCTGCTGGTCGAGCCGACCGAGACCGAGACCAAGGAGACGCTGGACCGGTTCGCCGAGGCGATCGCCGGGATCCTGCGGGAGGCGCGGGAAGACCCCGAGACCGCTCGCGGCGCCCCCTATACGACGCCGGTGCGGCGTCTCGACGAGGCGGGCGCGGCACGGCGGCCGGTCGTGCGCCAGCAGAACTAGTGTCCCCCCGGACTTACGCCTCGGGACACTAGTGCGGCTAGCTCGTCCCGTCCGGCTGCTTGCCGCCGGGGGCACCATCTCGATGGAAGGGGAGCGCGCGGTGCCGTCGCTTGACGCGCACGGGCTGGTGGAGGCGGTTCCGGCGCTGAAGGCCGTGCCCGAGCTCGAGATCGAGACGGTGCTCGGCGTGCCGAGCACGCACCTGACGCTCACGCAGGCGCTCGAGATCGCACGCCGCGCCACCGCGGCCGCCGCCACGGGTGCCGGCGTGGTGCTGACGACCGGCACCGACACGCTCGAGGAGCTGGCCGTGCTGTGCTCGCTGATCCATGGCGGCGGCGCGCCGATCGTGGTCACGGGAGCCAACCGCCCGGCCACCGGGCCCGGGGCGGACGGGCCCGCCAATCTGCTCGATGCCGTCGCGGTGGCGGGGGCGGACGGCGCGGAGGGGCTCGGGGTCGTGGTGGTGTTCGCGGGCGAGGTCCACGCCGCGATGACCGTGCGTAAGGTCGACAGCACCGGCCCGACGGCGTTTGGCTCGCCGCTTGCGGGCCCGCTCGGGCGAGTGGTCGAGGGGCGCATGTGGCTGGCGGCGCGACCGCTCAGACCGGCGCAGCTCGACGTCAGCGACGTCGCGCACCGCGTCGAGATCGTCAGCCCGGGCCTGGGCGACGGCGGCGAGTTGCTGCGCCACGCGGCCGCCGGCGCCGACGGGATCGTGCTCGTCGCCCTGGGCGCCGGGCACCTCGCGCCGCCGCTGCTGGCCGGGCTGCGGGACGCGACCGAGCGCATCCCGGTGCTCATCACCTGCCGTCCCGAGCGCGCCTCGATGTTGATCGAGACCTATGGCTTCGAAGGCTCAGAGGTCGACCTGCGCGCGACCGACGCGATCTGCGTTCCGTTTCTGTCGGCGCCGGCGGCGCGGATCGCGCTGCTGTGCTGCCTCGGGGCAGGGTTGGACCGCGAGGGGATGGCTTTGGCGCTGGCGGGGTTTGACGTGGCGTGATGAGCCCTACGGCGCCCCGGCCCGCGTCAGGCAGCGCGCCCCGCACTCGGCGCCGAACTGCACCGCCTCGGCCGCTGTCGCGCCACCGGAGAGCGCGAAGGTGAACCCCGCGGCGAAGGAATCGCCGCAGCCGTAGGAGTCGCGGACCTCGCCGGGGGTCTGCACCGGATTCCAGCGCCCGGTGGTGCCGTCGGCCGTGCGCCAGCTTCCCCCGGCCGCACCCGCGGTCCTGACCACGATCTCCGCCCGCTCGGCGACTCGCTGGGCCCACTGCTCCTCTTCGTGGTCGTTGCCAGAGAACACCAGCGCGTCGAGCTTGGGGCCCGGGTGCGAGAGCGCCGTGCGGGCGCGGGGCGATGCCACCAGGATCCGGGCCGCCCGCGCGCGGCGCAGCGCCTCAACGTCGCCGGCGGTGAAGTACACCCCTTCAGCCTGCTCGAGGCGCTCCCACGGCAGCCGGTCGCTCCCGAGCGGGTCCAGCCGCTTGCCGATCGTGATGATCGTGCGCTCCATGTGGCCTTCGAGCAGCGTCACGGCCCGCCGGGTGGGATCCTTGCGCCAGGCCGCGTGCACGTCCACTCCGCGCGTGAGCAGCTGGTCGGCCGCCGCGTGACCGTGCACGTCGTCGCCGAGCGCGCAGAAGAAGTCGAGCTGTGAACCCAGCTCAGCCAGCACCACGGCGCTCACGCCGCCGCCTCCAGCGGCGCGGGTGAAACAGGCCTGCGCGTGCATCACCTCGCCCGCGGCGGGGTGGTGCGGGACCGGGATGAAGTCGACCCACTCGACATGCCCGACGACCGCGAGCTGCCTCACGCTGGCCCCGGAGAATCCACTTCCAGTGCTTCGAGCGCCACTGCCACGGCCACCTCGGCGCGCTCGCGCAGCGACTCCGCGAGCACGAACTCGTCGGGGGTGTGGGCGCCCCCGCCGCGCGGCCCCAGGCCGTCGATCGTGAGCGGTATGACGGGCGCGAAGTGGCTCGCGTCGCTGGCGCCGCCGCGGGGAACGCCGATCACCGGACGTCCCACGCGGGCGCCGGCCCGCTCGAGCACCTCGACGGTCGCCGCGCGCGTATCCATGGCCGGCCAGCTCCGCTCGAGCGCCAGCTGCAGCGCCACTCCGCCCGGGTCCTCCGGAACGGCCGCCCGCACCGGCGCGAACGCCTCCAAACTGTCCGCGCGCATGTCGAAGACGAGCTCTCCCGCCGCAGGCACCACATTGAACGCCTCGCCCGACCGGATCACCGTCGGCACGACGCTCAGCCGCTCGGGGCCGGCCGGATCGTGCAGCTGCGAGACCGCGAGCGCGGCCTGGGCAAGCGCCAGCAAGGCATTGCGTCCGTCGTCGGGCGCACTGCCCGAATGGGCCGCCCGGCCGGTGGCGGTCACGCGCAGGGTACCCGCCGCCTTGCGTCGCACGATCACGCCCTCACCGCCGTCCGGGGCCCGCTCTCCCGCCTCAAAGCACAGGCAGATGTCGTAGCCGGCGAAGCGCTCGACGTGACGGAAGGGCGCGATCCGCCACTCCTCGTCGGTCACGAGCAGAACCGCCAGCTCGGCGAAGCGCTCCGGCATCGCGGCGAGCACGCGTGCCAGCCCGAGCGCGAGCACGACCCCGCCCTTCATGTCGGCCGTCCCCGGCCCATAAAGTCGGTCTCGCTCGCGCCGCAGGGGGCTGTGCGCTGCGTGGCCGATCACCGTATCGATGTGGCCCAGCAGCAGGATGCGCCGTGCTCCGCTTCCCGGGATCCGCGCCTCGAGGTCCGGCGCGCCCGCGGGCGTAGAGCATTCCACGCGCTGCACCGCCGCGCCCACGGGCAGCAGCGCGGCGCACACGGCCACGGCCTCCTCGGCGCCGGCGAGGTCGCCCGAGGGCGAGGAGACCGCGACCAGTGCCTCGAGCTCGCGTTCGGCGTGGGCGGTGATCTCGGCGGCAGGGGCGGCGATCGTCGGATCCATGGGGGCCCGAGTGTCGCAGCTCGACCTCTCGGACCGCCATGCCATCCTTTGAGGCATGAGCGCCCAATCGGCCCCTCCAGCCGCACCCAAGCGCGGTCTCAGCGGCGTCGTCTCTCGCCGCTACCGGGCCTCCGTGGTGGGCGTCGAATTGCTGCTGGCGATGGTGGCGGTGATGTGGGGGCTGGAGCTGATCAACTCGCTCGATTCCAACGCGCTCGACACCGCCGCGGGCATCTATCCCCGCAGCATCGACCATCTGTGGGCGATCTTCACGGCGCCTTTTCTGCATGCGAGCTTTGGCCACCTGATCTCGAACACGGTGCCGTTCGTGTTTTTGGGGCTGATCGTCGCCTGGCGGGGGGCGGCGCGGCTCGCGCTGATCTCGCTGATCGTGATCGTCGTCGGCGGGCTTGGCACCTGGCTGTTCTCGCCCGGCGGCAGCGACACCGTGGGCGCCAGCGGCCTTGTCTTCGGCTACGCCACCTACCTGCTCACGCGCGGCTTCTTCGATCGCCGCCTCGGCGAGATCCTGACCGGTGCGCTGGTCGCGATCCTGTGGGGCTGGGTGCTGCTGCTGAGCCTGGTGCCCCAGCCCCACGTCTCGTGGCAGGGCCACGTCTCCGGCGCGGTGGGCGGCGTCGTGGCGGCCTGGCTGCTGGCGCGCCGCGATCGCGCTCACCAGCTGCCCGCCGAACTGCGCACCCGCCACCTGCGGCAAGCCAGGGCATGAGCCGCATCTTCTCCGGCATCCAGCCGACGGGGCGCAAGCACCTCGGCAACTACATCGGCGCGATCACCCACTATGTCGCGGGCCAGGACACCGGCGAGTCGATTTACTGCATCGTCGATCTGCACGCGATCACGGTCGCTTACGACCCCGCCGCGCTGCGTGAGTCCTCCTACGACACGGCCGCGACCCTGCTCGCCGCCGGTCTTGCCCCTGACCGCTGCATCCTGTTTCGCCAGAGCGACGTGGCCGAGCACACCGAGCTGTCCTGGCTGCTGTCAAGCGTGGCGGCGTTCGGGGATCTCAACCGCATGACCCAGTTCAAGGAGAAGTCGGCGAGCCAGCGCGAGCTGGTCAGCGCGGGCCTGTTCTTCTATCCCGTGCTGATGGCGGCTGACGTGCTCGCCTACCGCGCCACGGACGTCCCGGTCGGCGACGACCAGCGCCAGCACGTCGAGCTCATGCGCGACATCGCCCAGCGCTTCAACGCCCGCTTCGGCGAGATCCTGGTCGTTCCCGAGGGGCGCTATCCGGCGGTGGGGGCGAGGATCATGGACCTTCAGGTTCCCGAGCGCAAGATGTCGACCACCGGTGGGAGCCCCCAGGGAACCGTCTACGTGCTCGACGAGCCCGCCGTGGTCGCCAAGAAGCTTCGCTCCGCCGTGACCGATTCCGGCACCGAGGTCGTGCGCGCGCCCGAGAAGCCCGGAGTTTCGAATCTGATCGAGGTCCTCGCCGCGGTGCGCGGCGTGGCGCCCGACGAGATCGAGCGCGAGTTCGACTCCTCCGGCTATGGCGCCTTCAAGCAGGCGGTGGCCGATGCGGTGGTGGCGCATCTCGCGCCCGTGCGCGAGCGCTACCAGGAGCTGCGCGCCGATGAGCGGCGTCTCGACGCCATCCTCACCTCGGGCGCCGAGAAGGCGCGTGCCATCTGCACCGAGACGCTGGCCGACGTGCGCGAGGCGATGGGCGTCGGGCCAATCCGACCGCGCCGCTAACTTCTACGCCTGTGCGGTTGGCCGACCTCGAGCTGGACCTCGATGTCTTCGCGGGTCCGTTCGACCTTCTGCTCACGCTGATCCTGCGCGAGGAGATCGACCTGCTCGAGGTCGATCTTGCCGAGGTCGTGATCTCCTACGTCGACCATCTCGAGCGCAGCGGTCAGCTCGAGCTCGAGGCGACCACCGAGTTCTTGGTGCTGATCGCAGCGCTGCTCGAGTTGAAGTCCCGCCTGATGCTGCCCGGCGAGGAGCAGGAGGAGCTGGAGCTCGAACCTGGCGAGGCCGCCGAGGAGCTGCTGGCGCGACTGTTGGACGCCTACCGCTACCGCGCCGCGGCCGACAGCCTCAAAGGGCGGCTTGAGCAACAGGCGCCCTACCGCTTCCGCTCGGCGCCGCTGCCACCTGAGCTGAGGCGAGCCTCGCTCGCCGACGCCCGCCCGAGCTATCAGCCGCAGCAGCTGGCGGCCGCGATCGCAGAGCTGCTCACGCTCCCAGAGCCGGTCGACATCCGGCACATGCTCGCGCCGCGCGTGACCGTCGCCGAGCGGCTGGCCCGGCTGCGGGAGCTGCTTCGGCGCGGCACTTTCAACTTCGATCAGGCGCTCGAGCGCGAGGACCGCGTCACGGTCGCCGTGACCGTGTACGCCCTGCTGGAGCTCTACAAGCAGGGAGAGCTCACCTGGCGCCAGCCGGAGCCGTTTGGCGAGATCCTGGTCATGCGCTCGGGCGGAGCCGCGGACTCGCCGGCCGAGGGGCGCGCCGAGGTCCGGACCGCAGCGGAGTTGCAGGCGTGAGCGCCGAGCTCGAGCGGGTGATCGAGGCGCTGCTGTTCCTCTCGCCCGACCCGGTGCCCGCCGAAGCGCTCGCAGACGCCACAGGTGCCGAGTTGCACGAGGTGGTGACCGCGGTCGAGCGCCTGCGAGAACAGTTCGAGTTCGAGCGGCGCGGGCTCGTGGTGCGCGAGCTGGCGGGCGGGTACGCGCTCGCCACCCATCCCGATGCCGAGGTGGCGGCGCGCAGGCTGCTCTCAAAGCCGCGCACGCCGCCGTTGACCGCGGCGCAGGCGGAGACGCTCGCGATCGTCGCCTACCTGCAGCCGGTCTCGCGTCCCGAGATCGCCCGCATCCGCGGGGTCAGCGCCGAGTCCTCCGTCGCCACCCTGCTCGAGCGCGGGATGATCGAGGAGAGCGGCCGCTCCCAGTTCGGCGCCATTCGCTACCGCACAAGCGAGCTCTTCCTGCGCCTGTTCGGGCTCAAAGCGCTCGACGAGCTGCCCGAGGTCTCGGGCTTTGAACCGGCCGCCGAGGTTCAGGCGGAGCTGCGCGAGCGGCTGCTGCGAGCGGGCGAGGCCCGCGCCGGCGCATAGCACCGAGAAGCGTCGCGATGACGCACATCCCCTTTGACCGGCGAAGCTTTGAATGGGAGCGCGTCGAGCGCCGGCCGTACAAATCGGCCCCGGAGGCGGCCCGGGGGATGGGCTTCAGCGGCGTCACGCGCCACACACTGGCGCGCCCCGAGGAGCTTCCGGCCGCCTTCGAGCTGCGCTATTTCGAGTTCACCAAGGGCGGCTACTCGAGTCTCGAGAAGCACCGCCACACCCACTTCGTGATCGTCCTGCGCGGCGAGGGGCGCGCGCTCGTTGGCGAGCGCGTAATCGAATGCCGGCCCTTCGATGCCATATACGTGCCGCCGCTCGCGCCGCACCGCTGGGTCAACGCGGGCGACGAGCCCTTTGGTTTCCTGTGCCCGGTCGATCGTGACCGGGACCGGCCTCAGCCGCTCGACGACGGCGAATGGGAGGCGCTCAGCGCAGACCCCGGCACGTCGCCGTTGACGTTCTGAACGGCGGCGAGCTGGCCGCAGGCCGCCTGGATCTCCCGCCCGCGCTCGAGCCGTACGGTGACGCCCAGACCGTGGCGCTCGAGCTCGTCCCGGAACGCCGCGATCGCCTTGCGGCTCGAGCCCGCAAAGCCCGCGCCGGTGGGGTTGTACGGGATCAGGTTGACCTTGAAGATGCGCGGGTCGAGGGCCTGGGCGAGCGCCGTCGCCTGGGGGTGCGCGTCGTTCACGCCGGCGAGCATCACGTACTCGACGAAGATCCGGCGCCGCTTGCGGCTGTAGTACTCGCGGCAGGCCTCGAGCACCGCGGCGATCGGGTAGCGGTCATTGACCGGCATCAGCTCTGAGCGCAGGGCGTCATCCGCGGCGTGCAGCGAGAGCGCAAGTCGCAGCGGCATCGGCTCGGCGGCCAGTCGCTCGATGCCGGGGACCCAGCCCACGGTCGAGATCCCGGTCCGGCGGTGGGCGATCCCGATTGCGGGCAGCTGGCGGCACGCGTCGAGCACTGCATCCAAATTCAGCATCGGCTCGCCCATGCCCATGAATACGGCGTGGTCGGGCGCCGCGGTCTGGCGCAGAAACAGGACCTGATCGAGGATCTCCGAGGCCGTGAGGTTGCGCCCGAAGCGCATCTTCCCGGTCGCGCAGAAGCTGCAGGTCAGCGGGCAGCCCGACTGCGAGGAGATGCACGCCGACCTGCGCCCGTCGCGGTAGCTCATCAGGACGGCCTCGACCGGGCGGCCGTCGGAGGTCTCAAACAGCGCCTTCACGGTTCCGTCGCGCGCCTCGAGCTTGTGGCGCACCGCCAGCGTCGAGATCGGCACGCGCGCGCTCAGCTCCGCGCGCAAGCTTGCGGGCAGGTCGGTCATCTCCTCGAACCCGGCTGCGCCAGCGAAGGCCCAGCGTTGTACCTGTCGGGCGCGGAAGGCCGGCTCGCCGAGATCGGCCAGCGTACGTTCAAGCAGCATCAGATCCATCGCCTCCTATCCTGGCAGGCCGCGTCAGGCCGGCCACGCTTGAGGCGCTAGTGGAGGCTCACAACGGCCGAAGTGCCGTGGGCCAGCGACTTCTTGTGCCCGTTGAGCGCTACGACCTTGAAGTACGGCCCCTTCGATGCGAGCACGTCGATCTTCGTCTCGAAGCTGGCCCATTTCACCGTCGAGTGGGCGCTGACGAACGTGCCCGACTGGGTCGAGGACCCCAGCACGCGCCAGTACTTCACGCGTGTGGACCCGTTCCAGCTCACGTAGACCAGCACATGGCCCTTGGTCTTCGCCTTTCTGATCGCGATCGCTGGCGGCTGTGTGGGCTTGCCGATCCAGTCACTGAAGCGGTACGCGCGGTAGGACTGAACCCGCCCCTTGAAGGAGCCGGTGAACTTCTGACCGCCGCCCGAGCCGAACTCGGTGAAGTGAGACGACGAGCCCCAGCCGACGAAGACGTTGCCGTCACCGAGTAGTTCGGTGCTTCCCTGGCTGAGCGCGTGGTAGGCGTTGGGCTTGTGGAAAAAGGCGCGCACGAGCGTCGCCTTATGGCTGTGGGTGTTCAGGTGCAGCTTGAGTCCGTGCGACGCCGGCCCGAAGTTGTTGTCATCGAAGACGGTGAGGATTCCGTTGTTGTGGAGCGTCGCGTGGTGTTGCCACGAAAATGACGTGCCCGAGCCCATTTTGAAGGTCGAGTGCTTGCCACCCACCTCCCAGATGGTCTTGCCGGTGTGCTTGTCGATCTCGTAAACGGCGAACGTGTTCCGGGCGGAGATGACGATATGGCCGTTTTTCAGCTGCTGGATCGAGTTGAGATGGAAATAGTCGTATCGCTGCCCGGGGGCGTAGTGGGCATAGCTCCAGGTCAGCGGGATGTGATGAAGCGCGTGCCACTCCCAGATGACCTTGTTGGTGGCGATGTCGATCTCCTGGATGATCCAGTCGTAGACGATGCCGTTGGTCGGACCGCCCACCGAGCTCAGGTTCCACTGAACCGGGTCGCTGATGGTTACGAAAGCCGTGCCCTTCTTGCCCTCGTGGCCGAGCGTGAACTCGTGCTCGTCGGTGCCGCGCTTCTTGTAGCCGTTGCCGGCCGTCACGGTGTGGATCGTCTTGTAGTGCTCGTTGAGGATGGGGTCCTCGCCGCTCCCGAGGCCTGGGCCCACGATGTGGCCCTGCCAGTAGGTCAGCACCGAATGGCCGTTGTACTTCTGCACGCGGACGTTGAAGAGGGAATTCGTCGGGGCGGGGCTGTAATAGAGCAGCTCGCCCTTGGGATTGAGGATGTACGGCCCGGGGTGGTCGTTGGCGTTCTGCGAGTCGAGGAAGATGTCGCCCTGCTTCGGGTCGGGGTCCTTGCCGGTCATCGTCACGATCGGGACGTGGAAGTGAGGCTCGGTCACAAAGCTGTGGGTGATATGGCCCGAGCGCGACCTGCCGTTCTCAACGGTCACGCCCGGCGGCGACGAGGTGGGTCCGTCGGTCCCAGCGCGTGCGATCTGAAACGAGAAGTGCAGGCGGGTGGTGCCGGAGGCGCCGGAGGCGGCCGCGGCCGCGGTGGTGCGCATGGTGGCGCTGACCGTGACGCGTTCTCCGGGCGTGAACGGGTGGTCCGGACGAAAGGCGGTGCCGTAGCCGTCCGGTTGGGCGTTCAGCCCTCCCGCGTGAAGCCCGCTTTGTGAGCCCAGCACCTTGACCTGGGCGATCTGGGCAGGGACGACCGCGGGAAAGTCGATGTTGGTGCCGGGCGCGACGTCAGGGGTGCCCGGGAAGGGCAGCACGTCGAGTCCCTGAGCGTAGGCCGGAACTGCACGCGCCGCCAACGCCGTACCGCCCGATCCTGCGAGTTGTGCGGCCGCGATGCCGCCGATCAAGGCCGCCGTCGCGGCCATACAAAGTGCCCCACTCCTGCGCTGTCTCACTGCGTGCTCCCCCCGGAACGAAATTTGCCCCTGCGAAAACTCTAGTCCATAGCGCGTTGCGCGAAAAGGGCCCGCTGGTCGCTCCGCGAACCGAGAGTGGCGCTTATGGCCCCGTCACCGCCTTTGAGATCCCATGCGACAGCACCTTGCCCTTTGCGCCGAGCGCTTGGACTTTGAAGTAGTTGGCCTTGGAGGTGTCGATCTTGGTCTCGAAGCTTGACCAAGCCACCGGTGAGCCACGCTTCTTGAACGTGCCCGACCGACTCGATGAGACGAGCAGCTGCCACTTGGCCACCTTGGTCGACCCGTTCCAGCTCATGTAGACATCGTCGTGGCCGGCCTTCGAAGCGCTCCTGACAGCGATCGCCGGCGGCTGCGTGGGCTTGCCGACCCAGTTGTTGAAGCGGTATGCGCGGTAGGACTGAACGCCGACATGGAAGGCCCCGCCGAACACGAGCCCTCCGCCTGAGTGGTACTCGCTGAAGTACGGCCTCCCGCCCCAGCCGACGAACACGTTGTTGTTGTGCAGCAGCTGCACGCTGCCCTCGCCGTAGGCGAGCGTGGGCGGCGAATGCGTGTACTGGTGGATGAGCGTCGCCTTGTGCTTGCTCAGGGCGAGGTGGAGCTCGAGTCCGCGCGACTGTTTCTCCTGCGGTGGCGGCGCGGCGTCGTCGAACACCGTCAGGAGCCCGTTGGCGTGGAGGGTGGCGTCGTGCTGAAACTCGAAGTTCGCCCCCTGGCCTTCCTTCAGGGTCGCGTGCTTGCCGCCCAGCTGCCACACGATCTTGCCGGTCGCCTTGTCGATCGAGTAGACGGCCCAGGTGTTGCGCGCCGAGATGATGATGTGGCCGTCGGAGAGCTGCTGGATCGAGTTGAGGTGGAAGTAGTCGAACGCCTGCCCGGGCGAATACTGCTGGTGGGTGCGGGAGATGGGCACGTGGGCGAGCGAGTGCCACTCCCAGATGACCTTGTTGGTCTTGATGTCGATCTCCTGAATGATCCAGTCGATCACCGTGCCGTTGGTGGGGCCGCCCACCGAGGTCAGGCTGCGCTTGGTCTTCTGCCAAACCTCCACGAAGGCCGTGGCCTCCTTGCCCTGGTGGCCGAGCGTGAACTCGTGCAGGTCGATGCCGTGCTTCTCAAGGCCGTTCCCCGCCGTAACGGTGTGAATGACCTTGTAATGCTCGTTGAGCATCTGGCCCTCGCCGTGACCGATGCCCAACTTGTTGATGGTGCCCTGCCAGTACGTCAGCACCGGGCGGCCCTGATACTGCTGGACACGCGTGTTGAACTCTGAGCCCGACGGGCTGGGGTGAAACCACAGCAGGTCCGCCCTGTGATCGAGGATGTACGCCCCCGGGTACTTGTCCTTGTGGGCGTCGAGGAAGATGTCGCCCGAGGAGGTGTCGGTGTCCTTGCCGCTCAGCGTCACGATCGGCGGGTGCAGGTCCGGCGCTGAGACGTAGCTGTGAGTGAGCTTGGCGGAGGTCGCACGAGTGGCCCGGCGCGCCCCACGAGCGGCCCGCGGCGCGGCAGCGGGCGCGGACCCCCCGGGCACGACCGAGGCAACGGAAAACCCGAAACGCAGCCGCCTGGTGCCGGGGCTGCCCGAGGCGGCGGCTGCTGCGGTGCTGCGCATGACGGCGCTCACGCTGACGTGTTCGCCGGGGGTGAACGGGCGCTCGGGAGTGAAGGCGGTGCCGTTCCCGGCCGGCTGGGCGCTCAGCCGGCCTTCGTGCACTCCGCTGCGCGAGCCCACCACCCTGACCGTGGCGATCCGAGCGGGGGCGACGGCCGGGAAGTCGATGTTGGTGCCGGGCGCGGCGTCGGGGGTGCCGGGGAAGGGCAGCACGTCAAGGCCCTGCGCGTAGGCGGGGACCGCGTGCGCGGCGAGCGCCGTGCCCCCGGATTCGGTCGCGCCCGCGCCCACCGCGCCGGCGAGCGCCGTGAGGCCGAAAAGGCACCACGCGCGGCGCCACCGCCAACTGCAAGCGTGACCCGCGCTTGGGACCGGCCGCGCCGGGTCCCGGTTCACGGGCCCTTGACTACGTTCGAGGTCCCGCCCGGAATCGGATTGCCGTTGGAGTCCAGCGCCTCGACCTCGAAGTAGGGCCCGGCGCTGGAGTTGACGTCCACCTGGGTCTGGAAGCTCGACCAGGCCACCGGCGACCCCACGTCCGAGAACGGCCCGGATGCGCTGGAGGAGCCCAGCACCTGCCACTTGGCCACGGTGTTCGCCCCGTTCCAGCTCGTGTACACAGCATCCTGCCCGGACTTGCTCGCCTTTTTCACCACGATCGCGGGCGGCTGCAGGGGCGCCCCGATCCAGTTGCTGAAGCGGTACGCCCGGTAGGAGTCCACGCCGGTCGCGAAAGCGCCGCCGAAGATCCGCTTGCCGCTCGACGTGACCTCGGAGAAGTAGCGCTTGTTGCCCCAGCCGATGAACACGTTGTCCTTGTTGTTGAGGATCTGCACGCTGCCCATCGATGCCGCCTTGACCGCGGGGGTGTGCGTGTAGCCGTGCACGAGCGTGGCCGTGTGCTTGGAGAAGCTGAGGTGGAGCTTGAGCGCACGCGATTGCGCCTCGGGCGTCGGTCCGGGCCCGAACGCGTCGTCGTACAAGCTCATCAGGCCGTTCGAGTGCAGTGTTGCGTCGTGTTGCCACTCGAACTTGGTGCCGGTGCCCATCTTGAAGGTGGAGTGCTTGCCCCCGAGCGTCCACTTGATCTTGCCTGTGGACTTGTTGATCTCGTACACGGCCCAGGTGTGGCGTGCCGAGATGATGAGGTTGCCGTTCGAGAGCTGCTGGATCGAGTTCAGATGGAAGTAGTCGTAGGGCTGGCCATTGACGTAGGTCGCGTAGCTGTCCTTGATCGGCACATGGCCGTAGGCGTGCCAGGACCAGATGACCTTGTTGGTGGCGACGTCGATCTCCTGGATGATCCAGTCGAACAGCGTGCCGTTGGCGGGGCCTCCCACCGAGGTCAGGTTCGCCTGTATCGGCGACCAGATCGTGACGAAAGCCGTCCCCTCACTGCCCTCGCTGCCGAGCGTGAACTCGTGCAGGTCGGTGCCCTGGTTCTGATAGCCGCCGCCCGCCGTAACCGTGTGGATGGTCTGGTAGTGCTCGTTGAGGATCGGGTCAGAACCCTCGCCCGAGCATGGGGGACATACCACGTGGCCCTGCCAGTAGGTGAGTACGGGCTGGGAGTCGTAGCTCTGGACACGGAGATTGAAGGTCGAGGGCGTGCCCGAAGGCTGGTACCAGAGCAGGTCTCCGCGGCGGTCGAGGATGTACGGCGCGGCTTGGCCGGTGTCCTGCGCCGTGAGGAAGATGTCTCCGGATTTGTGATCGGTGTCCTTCCCCGAGATCGTCACGATCGGGGGCTTATCTCCGGGCAGGGTGATGAAGGTATGAGTCTTCTTTGACGCGCTGCGCGTCGCCGCCGCGTTGGTGGCCGCGGGGTTGGTGACCCCCAGTGAGTCGACACTGGAGTCCGGGGCGGCCGAGGTTCGGATGTGTGCGGGCCGCGCCACCGAGAACGAGAAATGGATCCTGCTCGACCCAGGCGCGCCGGACGCCGCCGCGGCCGCGGTCGAACGCAGCTGCGCGGTCACGCTGACCCGCTCGCCCGGGGTGAACGGGTGCGCCGGCCCGAATGCGCTGCCCCGTCCGGCCGGCTGTGCGCTCAAGGAGCCCGTGTGTATGCCACTGCGTGAGCCCACCACCGTGATCGATGCGATCTCGCCCGGTTCGATCTTGGGGAACACCACGTTCGTGCCGGGCGCCGCGTCGGGCGTGCCTGGGAAGGGGAGTACATCGAGGCCCTGCGACGAGGACGGGACGCTACCGGCGGCGAGCGCCTCGCCGCTGCGGCCGGCGTGACCACCCGCCAGGAGGAAGGCGACCACGGCGAGCAGGGCCGCGGCGCAAAGGGCTCTAGCTGTTTGTCTCATAAACGAACCTGGTGTTTGTTGACTGGACGGCCGGCGCGGGACGGCTATACGGCGCGGGACGAGGACTAGCCCTTGACCACGGGCGATGTGCCGTGGGCAAGCACCTTGCCGTTCGAGCCGAGCGCCTGCACCTCGAAGTAGTTGGCCTTGGCCACCTGGAAATGGCTTTCGAAAGACTGCCAGGACTTCGTCGCGACCTGGTGCAGCGACTTCGAAGAGGAGCCGGCGAGCAAGCGCCACTTGGCAACCTGCGTCGAACCGTTATAGCTCTCGTACACCTTGACCTGCCCGGACTTGGACGAGCTCCGGACCGCGATCGCCGGTTTTCCCAGCGGCTTGCCCACGAAGTTGCCGAAGCGGTAGCCGCGATAGGAGTCGACCGGCGATTTGAACCACGCCTTCCAAAGTTGTTTGCCGCTCGAGTTGAATTCCGAGAAGGTCGGCGCGGCACCCCAGCCCACGAACACGTTCTTGTTGTTCAGCAGCTGGTTCTCGCCCATGCTCGGTGCGAGCACCTTGGGCGAGTGCAGGTCCGCCCTGACCAGGGTGGCGTGGTCGGTGGAGAAGTTGAGGTGGATCTGGATCGCGCGCGACTGCTTCTCATTGGCCGTGCCGCCGTCGGTGGCGTTGTCGAACACGCTCAGCTTGCCGTTGCTGTGCATCTCGGCATCGTGCTGCCAGTAGAAATGGCTGCCGCTGTCCCTCCAGAACGTGGACTTCTTCCCGCCCATCGTCCAGTCGATCTTGCCCGACTTCTTGTTCACCGAGTAAACGGCCCAGGTGTGGCGGCCCGAGATGATCACGTGGCCGTTGCTCAGCTCCTGGATCGAGTTCATGTGGAAGTAGTCGTACGGCTCGCCGTTGTAGGGGAGATAGGAGCGGCTGATCGGCACGTGGCTGAGCGAGTCCCACTCCCACAGCACGTGGTTGTCGGAGATCCTGATCTGCTGCGCGATGCAGTCCATCACGGTGCCGTTGGAGGGACCGCCGACCGAGCTGAGGTTGTAGCGCACGGGGGCGTAGACCGTCACGAACGCGGTGCCGTCCTTCGCGATCCTGAATTCGTGCAGATCGACGCCGTCGTTCTGATACCCGGCCCCGGCCGTGATCCGGTGCTTGCGCACATAGTGCTCGTTGAGCATCACCCCGACCCCGTCGCCGTTGCCCGGCGGGAAGATCAGATGGCCCTCCCAGTAGGTCAGGTAGGGGCTGCCCTTGTAGGTCTGGGTGCGTACGTTGAACGCGGCAGGCCCCTTGCCGTGGCCGGGGCCCGAGGTGGGGTGATACCACAGCAGGTCGGTCCGTTTGTCGAGCATGTAGGCCGCGTTCTGGCCCGTGTTCTGGGCATCCAGGTAGATGCTGCCGGCGGAGCTGTCGGAGTCATGGCCGACCATGTCGATGGTCGGCGGCTTGAACTTGGGCTGCGTGACGAACGAGTGGGTGGTCTTCGACGACGCGTGCGACAGCGCCAGACCGGAGGCGGTCATACCGAGCTTGTCCGGGCTCAACTGCAGCCGGGCCGCGGGCGAGAGATTGGCCGTGGCCTGCGTGAGGTCGCTCGCCGGCCTCGCCACCGTAAACGAGAAGTCCAGCTGCTTGGAGCCCGGCGCTCCCGAAGCTGCCCCCGCGGCGACCGAGCGCAGCGTCGCCGTCACCGTCACATGCTCCCCTGGGCTGAAGGGCTTGGCCGGAGCGAACTCCGTGCCGCCGGCGCCCTGGCCACTCAGCGACCCGGCGTGGACGCCGCTGCGCGAGCCCACGGCCTTGACCGACGCGATCTGGGCGGGGGAGAGCGCGGGGAAGTCGATCGGCGTGCCGGGCGGCGCCGCCACCGTGCCCGGAAACGGGATCACGTCGAGGCCGTGAGAGGAGGCGGCGTAGAGCTTCGCAAGCGCCGCGGCGTTGGCGGCGTGCCCCGATGTCGAGGCAGCTGACTCCACGGCGGCCACTCCGCCCGCGGATCCAACCATCACAAGTGCTAAAGCTGCTCTCCGGGCATGCCGCCCGAAAGCATTCCCCAACGGCATCCGGGCTGAGTCTAGCCCACCAGGCCGACCGCTTCGCCGCTTCGCCAGCTCACGCAACACTGATCTCAAGATGCGCCTCGCCAAGTACCTCGCCCAAGCCGGCGTCGCTTCGCGCCGCCGCGCGGAGGCGATGGTGCGCGCGGGGCGGGTGATGGTCGAGGGCGCGGTTGTCACCGATCCGGCGCGGACGGTCCGACCCGGCGACGAGGTCGCAGTCGACGGCGCGCCCGTGCCGGCGGCGCCTGCGCCCGTCGTCTATGCGCTCAACAAGCCCGCCGGTGTCGTCTCCACCGCCAGCGACCCGCGCGGGCGGCCCACCGTGGTCGGGCTGATCGACTCGCCGGCGCGGCTGTACCCGGTGGGGCGGCTCGACATAGACACCACCGGGTTGATCCTGCTCACCAACGACGGCGATCTCGCCTACAGGCTGACCCACCCCCGCTTCGAGGTACCGCGCACCTATCGCGCCACCGTGGCCCACCCGCCCGTGCGCCAGGAGGCGCTTGCGGCGCTGCGGCGGGGGGTCGAGCTCGACGACGGCCTCACCGCTCCCGCCCGGGTCCGCCGTCTCGGGCCCGCGCAGATCGAGCTCACGATCCACGAGGGCCGTAACCGCCAGGTCAAGCGCATGTGCGCGGCGGTCGGTCATCCGGTGCGGGCGCTCGAGCGCCTCGCGATCGGGGAGCTGCGGCTGGGAGCGCTCAAGCCCGGTGCCCACCGGCGCCTCAGCGCGGCGGAGCTCGCGGTCCTCAGCGCTGCACCAGCAGGTTGTCGTCGCGCAGCGTCGTCTCGGTCAGGGCGCGGGAGATCATCGCCGGACTGACCGTCACGGGCCGCGGCGCGACCAGGCGCATGATCGAGAACTGGTACGCGTGCCGGACCCACGCCACGTGGAAGCCTGGGATGGGGTACGAGCTCTGAAGCGTCGAGGGATTGAGATTGCAGGCTGCGCCCCACCAGCAAAGCGTGACGCGAGGCGCCGCGATCGCGATGATGTCGATCTCTGAGACCCGGTTGGTGCCGACGGGTACGAGGTGGCTCGGCTTGCCCACATAGACCTTGTGCCAGAACGTCAGCCCCGGCATGTAGAGCGTGAGCGGCAGTCCGTCGCGGTAGCGCTGCTCGAGGACGACGCGCGCGACGCCTGGCGCCGGCCGTGGCCCGAGCACCCGCGCCACCGCCTGCCAGTCGGGCTTGCGGAAGTTGTAGGTGCTGGCCACCGCGATCCGCGTGGTCAGCCCGACCGCGCACAAGACCACCGTGCAGACGAGCCCCAGCCAGCGGGCCCGCGCCGCCGCGAGACCGCCCGCGACCGCCACCGCGGCGGGCATCCACAACGAGAGGATGTTGCGCGTGATCAGGTCGTCGATCCCGCCCGCGATCAACAGCAGGTTGATCACGAAGCCCCCGAGCGCGATCGAGCCCGCGATCAGGGCGCCGCTGCGCTCGCGCTGATCGGTGCGCGTGAAGATGAGCACGATGCCGACCAGCGCGGCCGCTTCCGCCAGGCGCGTGAGGATCGCCTGCAGGGGCAGCTGGAGTCCCGCCGTGAACTGGGGGATGATCTGGTCGAGTCGTGGCCCCAGCGGGATCGGCGCGATCCAGCTGGCGTGCCCGGTCTTGTTCTGTTGGATCGCGAACCACAAGAGCGGTAGGGCGAACAAGGCCAAAAGCCCGCTGGCGATGAACGTGCGCCGCAGCGCCGGGCTACCGCGGTGGCGGTGCAGCAGCCACAGCGCCTGGGGCACCACGATCAGCACCGCGTAGTACTCGCTGCACAGCGCCAGCCAGCTCATCACCACCCACAAGGCCAGCCAGCGCGCCGTGCCCCGCTCCAGCGCGAACGCGAAGCACAGCAGCGAGATGCCGCTCATCAGCACCGCGAGCTCGTAGGCACGCGCCTCCTGCGCGTACCAGAACAGCAGCGGGCTGAACGCGGTCAGCGCCGCCGCCACCACGCCCGCGCGCCTGGACACCAGCTTGGCCCCCGCGCCGAAGGCGACGGGCACCGCGAGCACTCCACAGAGGGCCGATAGCGAGCGCAGTCCGGCCGCCCCATAGCCGAAGATGCGGGCCCACACCCAGGCGACGCAGTAGTACAGCGGCGGGGTGGACTCGTAGTGCTTGATCAGCGTGAACATCACCCCGGGTGAGTTGTGGACGAGCTGAGCCGTGTTGGCCTCGTCGAACCAGAACCCCTGCTGCGCCAGCAGCGTGAACCGTAAAGCCGCGGCAGCGAGCGTCAGCGCCGCCACCAGGGCGCCCTCGAGGCCAAGCGACTGCATCCACGCGCCCCGGTCGCGAGTGGGCGTTCGCGCCCGGCCAGTCAACGTGCCGACGCTCACCCGCGAGAGGGTAGCTGGCGCCGCCGACCACGACCGGGACTCAAATCGCGACACTTAAGCGCGATGGCGGCTTCGAACCCCAAGACCTCGAGTCCCCCCGGCGGGCTCGCACCGCGCGCTCGGCCTGCCGGTCGGCCCGGCCCGGCGGTGGCGCTTCCGCGCGGGATCTTCTCCGGCCAGAAGCTGTCACTGCCCGTGCCGCTCGTCGCCTTGAACCCCTACTTCGCCTGGCTCTCGCTGGCCGCGATCGTGGCTGCCACCGCGGCCGTGGCCGTCTTCGCCTCAGCCGGACCGTCGATCCTGGTGCCCCGCTCGACGGCGGTCTTCCCGGGGTGGCTGGCGGGGCCCCTGCACGGCTTGTTTGGCCAGCTGCCCAACGACCGGTCCACGCTCGAGCTCGGGATGAGCGCGCTGCTGGTCGGCATGCTGATCGCCTACTGCCTGGCGCTTGGCACGGTGCGCGCGATCACCATGCGCAGCCTCTGGATCGTGATTGGGGTGCTCGCGGTGCTGCTCCTGCTGACCCCGCCGCTGCAGCTGTCAGACCTCTTCAACTACCTCGGCTACGGCCGCCTCGGCGCGCTGCACAACCTCAACCCGTACACGCACGTGATCGCAGACGCCAAGCGCGACCCCGTGTACCTCCTCGCCTCCTGGCACAACCTGCGCTCGCCCTACGGCGAGCTGTTCGTGCTGATCCTCTACCCGCTCGGACTGATGTCGCTGCCGCTCGCCTACTGGACGCTTAAGGTCCTGACGGTCCTCGCAGCAGTGGCGGGGCTGTGGCTGGTGTCGGTGAGCGCCAAGCGGCTCGGCCGCGACCCCCGGGTGGCGGTGGCCTTTGTGGCGCTCAACCCCGTGTTCCTGCTCTACGCGATCGCCGGTTTCCACGAAGACCTGTTGATGTTCCTGGGCGCCGCCGCCGCGATCGCGCTCTTTTTGGGACGGCGCGACCTGCCGGCGGGGGCTTCGCTGCTCGGGGCGATCGCGATCAAGTTCACGGCGGCGCTGTTGCTGCCGTTCATGTTCCTCGCGGCCCGCGGCCGGGATCGGCGCGAGCGCCTGGTGGCGGGCGTAGTGCTCGCCGCGATCCCGCTCGCCGCGCTCAGCCTGTGGCTATTCGGAACGCATCTGCCGAACGTCGGTGACCAGAACCGCATCCTCACGCAGTTCAGCATCCCGAACGTGATCGGGCTGCTGCTCGGGGTGGGCGGTGGGACGCACACCGTGCTGCGGGCGATGGAGTTGGTGGTCGTGCTCGTCTGCGCCTACCAGTTGCTGCGCCTGCTGCTCGATCCCGACCGCGACTGGCTGGCAGGCGCGGGCTGGGCGACGCTGGCGCTGATCGCCAGCGCGGCCTGGCTGATGCCGTGGTACGTGCTCTGGCTGCTGCCGCTGGCGGCGCTGGCACGCAGCAGGCTGCTGCGGGTGGTGGCGGTCACGCTCACTCTCTTTTTGGTCCTGACGCTGGGCCCGGACACCAGCTACCAACTCACGCTGCACAACATTGACCTGCTCAACACCCCGGCGGGCCAGGCGTCATTGGTGATCGAGCACAAGCTCGAGTCGGGTACCTAGCCGGGAGGCACCTAGGTGCTTTCGATTCTGATGCCGGTCTACAACGAGCGCGAGCGTGTGCGGGAGGCGATCGCTCAGGTGCTGGCGACTCCGCTGCCTGCGGAGTTCGAGCTGGTGGTGGTCGACGACGGTTCCAGCGACGGCTCGGCTGAGCTGTTGCGAGAGGCCGCCGTGGACGGTCGCGTGCGGCTGCTCTCGCACCGGCACAACCAGGGCAAGGGGGCGGCGATCAGAACCGCGCTCGAGCACGCGCGGGGGGAGTACGCCACGGTCTTCGACGCCGATCTCGAGTACGACCCCGCCGACATGGCGCTGTTGCTGCCGCCGCTCCAGGATGGCCGCGCAAATGCCTGTTTCGGCGTGCGCGCCTTCGACGGCTACACCAGCCACTCGTTTCTGTACGTGCTCGGCAACCGCGGCGTGACGCTGGCCTGCAACGTGCTCTTCAACGTCTACCTGCACGACATCATGACCTGCCACAAGATGATGCGCACTGAGCTTTTCCGCAGCCTGGGCCTGCGCAGCGATGGCTTCGCGATCGAACCGGAGATCGCGGCGCGGCTCGTGCAACGCCGCGAACGCATCTTCGAGGTACCCGTGCACTACCGGGCGCGGGCCAGCGAGGAGGGTAAGAAGCTCACCGCGCTCGACGGCTTCCGCGTGCTGGGCACGCTGCTGCGCTGCCGCTTCTCCGCGCCGTAGGTCGATCGAGTGTGTGGCCGGCGCACATGTGCGCCGGCCCCGGTCCGCACATGTGCGGACCGGCCGGGCCGA
>JAVKSP010000036.1:0-27055 GCA_039583645.1 Solirubrobacteraceae bacterium | reverse complement strand
TCCAATCGTCGTAGATAACGACGATGGATTCGCCCCCAAACCCAACAAGCCTGCGAACTAACGACTCAGGACACTAGGCCACCCGCTTCTTACGCGGTGTGCGAGCGACCGCCACGCCGCTGGCACTAAGGCGAACCACCACAGGGCTCCATGCACCACCGCGGCTCGTGCGCACGAGCGCCGCCAATCGGGACGCGCGGGCGCCAACATCAATCAGCCACCTCGGCCCCGGCAACAGTCGTGGCCGGGGCTGGGGTGCGTGTCCGCAGATTTGTCCCCACGAGGTGCGCCCATCGGGCGGCCACTCGCGTTCAGAGCGCCAGAACAACCCGCCGTAGGGCGCTTTCCCGCCCTTGGCCCCGCCGACCCAGTCGAAGAGAGGGTCGCTTACGAGATTGCGTGGCCGCCGGTGCCAGCGGTCATTGATCTCAGCGACGCAATCCTCGGCCCGCGGCGCCAGCGCGAGCGTTAGCTCGGGATGAACGCCAGCGTGCGTCACCAGCCACCCGCCCACTGCCGCTGCTGCCTGAGGCCAGCCGCGGCCCGCCAACGTCGCGAGCGCCGCGCCGTTGACAGAGCCACGCTCGGCCAACATCTCCGCCTCGTGGTTGCCGGCAAGCACGACGTCCATGGCCCTGGCGGCCAGGCGAGCAGTCGCCAGATTGGCTGCGGGGCTTGCATTTCGATCGAGTAGATCACCGACCTGAACCACCCAGAAGCCTCCATACCGACGCCCGCGTGAATCCACCGCGCCGATCGTTCGCAACAGCGCGCACAGGAGGTCGGCGCGCGCGTGGACATCCCCGATCACGACCTCGATCACGTCTCCACACGATGACCCGGCACGCGGCGGCGGGTGTGAAGATGTCGTGGCCCTCGCTGCGAGCCCACGCGTACCCGGTCGACCTTCTCGCAATTTGCGCTAATTGCGCCGCATTTTTAAGTCGGGCGAGCCGCCGCTACCTACCCTGCATGGTGTGGTCGGCCCAGGTCGGATTTCAACCGTCGCGGAGCGTTTACCGGTGACCCGGTCGGCGCTGGCGTATGCGAATTCTGTGCATCGGGGGCAGCAGCGACCCGACGGCAGCGCCTTCATCCTCCACCCGCTCGAGGTGGCCAGGCTGCTCCACGACGCGGACGCTCCCGACCACCTGATCGCCGCGGGGTTGCTTCACGACGTGCTCGAAAAGACCTCCGCGACGGCTGACGAGCTTCAATCACGCTTTGGGGTGCAGGTCAGCTCGCTCGTGCTGGCCGTGAGCGATGACGACCGTATTTCGGGCTATGCCGCGCGTAAAACTGCACTTCGGCAGCAGGTCGCAAGCGCGGGCGACGAGGCGCTATCGCTATTCGCGGCGGACAAGGTCTCCAAGCTACGTGAGCTTCGTCGCGAGGCGATAGACAGGAAGCAGCCGGGTCGGGCGGCTCCGCGCGAGCCTCGCTCGCGCTGCTCGAAGAGCGATTGCCGGATTCGCCCTTCGTGCGCCAGCTGCGCGCGGAGCTCAAGGCTTTCCTGCGCGATGGCCGTAAAGTGGCCCGCGCGGGGCGCGCCGTCTGAAAGGCAACCGTCCCGGCGCTCACGGGGGCGTGAAGGCGTGACCGGCCTCGCTTTACGCCATCTTCACCAGAGATTGACGCCCTGGTGACGAAATCCGCCGGTTCTCCCCCGAACCTGGGGGCATGAGCAATCACAGAGCGAAGGACTCATGGCGGGAAGAGACGGGGCCCGCTCGGACGGTAAAGGCAGACCTGCACTGTCACTCGACTGCTTCAGCTGCCGCCAGACTCGAAGTGCAACGCGCGCTGGCGCTGCCCGAGTGCGCCACACCACCGCAAGAGGTCTATGCACTAGCCAAGCAGCGGGGCATGGATTTCGTCACGATCACCGATCACGACACGATCGCCGGCGTCCTGGAGATCGCGGCGGAGCCATCAGTGTTCGTGTCCGAGGAGCTGACCGCCTGGTTCAGCGGCGAGCCACAGGCCGTGCATGTGTTGTGCTATGGGATCACACCCGACGACCACGAATGGCTGCAGCGCAACAGCGCAGACGTCATTGCCTGCGCCGAGTACCTCCACTCCCGAGAGATCGCCTGTGCTCTTGCCCATCCCTTCTTCTCGGTGGCCGCGCCGCTAACGCCGGCTCACCGCCGAGTGCTGGCGGAGCTCTTTCCGGTGTGGGAGGTCCGCAACGGTATGCGACCTAAAGAGCTCAACGGGGCGGCGGCCCTCTACGTCGAGACCCACGGCATCGCGGGCGTCGCTGGATCGGACGACCACGCCGGGGTCGACATCGGCCGCACATTCACCGAGGCATCCTGGGCTGTGTCGCCAGATGAGTTCCTCGCGCACATCCGCGCCGGGCGGATGTGGCCTTGCGGCACGCAGGGGAGTGCGGCGAAATGGGCTCATAGCGCGCTGGCGATCGCAGCGCGGGCGCTGGATGTGCCCTATGGCTCCGAGCCGCCAGGACCAAAGACGATTCTCAGCCTGGCCGAGCAGGTGATGCTAGAACGCGAAGGCGGAAGCGGCGCGGTCAGCGGGCTCGGACCCGAGGACGCCCAGCGGCTGCTGGCGGCCTGGCTGCGCTCGATGGACCTGGATCCGGGCCTCGGAGGACTGCTCGGAGCCCTGCGCGACGACGCGTTCAGCCACGCCGGACTTGAACGACGCGCCCGTCGCGTGCACGAAAACAGACTCGCGCGCGCCAGCCAAACGCTTGCCTCCCGGCGCGACACCCAGCTGAAGCCTGCCGCCGACGCACTCATCGGCGCGTGTCTGCCGGCGGTCCCGTACGTCTCCGCGCTCGCTTTCTTAGGGCGTGAGCAGGCCAGGCTCTCAGAGCGCGACGGTGAGCCCACCCGGGTGGCGGTGATCGCCGACGGCCTCGGTCATGTCCACGGGGTCACGCATACCCTCGCCCGCCTGCGTGAGTGCGGAGCGCCGGGCCATGTAGTTGACGTGATTGGCACCGACGCGAACGTCGACCGCCGGCTTGCGGCGGTGACCGAGGTCGAGCTGCCGTACTATCCCGGGCTCAAGCTCGGCGTCCCGAGTATGTTCGCGATCGCCGACGCGCTTACCGAGCGTCAGTACGACCTGGTTCACGTTTGCGCGCCGGGGCCTGCCGGGATCGCGGCTGCCTTACTCGCACGTGTGATGCGACTGCCGCTGGTCGGCAGCTATCACACGGAGTTTCAGGCTTACGCCCAATCCCGAACCGGCGATCCGAATATCGAAGCAGCCGTCGCTGTCGTGGTGGCGACGCTTTACACCAGCTGTGAGCTGGTGCTCTCCCCAAGTGCCGCGGCAGACGCCTCGCTTGCGGGCCTGGGAGTCGCGAGCGAGCGAGTTCGGCGCTGGCAACGCGGCGTAGACATGGACCGCTTCAGCCCACTCCGCCGAGGTGAACAGCTTCTGCCCGGCCGCCTCACCGTCATGTACGCGGGTCGACTCAGTCGCGAGAAAGGCGTCGAGCTTCTCGCTGACGCGTTTCTGCAGGCACACCAACGTGATCCGCGCCTCCACCTGGTGCTGGCTGGCGGGGGTCCCGAAGAGGAAGAGCTGCGCCGCAGGCTCGGTGGGAAAGCGACCTTCCTCGGTTGGCTTGAAGGCGACGAGCTGGCACGCGCATACGCGAGCGCGGATTTGTTTGCCTTCGCAAGCACCACCGATACGTTCGGACAGGTGATTCTCGAGGCGCAGGCGAGCGGACTGTCGATCGTCGCGGTCAATGGGGGCGGACCCGCAGAGCTGATCGACCACGGCCGCAGCGGCTGCCTCGTCCCGCCAAACGCGGAAGCGTTCGCGAATGCGATCGTCGGGATCGCACGCCGCCCGGCGCTGCGGCGGCGCCTTGCCCGGGGAGCGCTCGCGGCGGCTACGGAGCACACCTGGCAGCGCTCGTTCAAGCAACTGGCCGAGGGCTATACCCAAGCGATAGGGGGTTCCCGACGCGATCGCCCGGCGCCGGGCTACGAGTCCGCTGGAGCCGAAACAGCTCGCGCCGCTTAAGCCGGCGCGTGGCGGCTAGATGCGGAAGATCGTGATCAGACGCTCCTCTTGCTCGGCTTCGATCCGCGCGATCACCTCGACGTGCTCCTCGATCCCGGAGCCCCGCAGCTTGGTCGCCAGCAGCTCATCGACCTGGAAGATGCCAGCGCTGTTCGACATTGCGATTTCGACCTTGACGGCGCGCTGTTCGCCGGGGCCGATCGTCACATCCTCAATCGCGTACGCGGAGAGCGAGTGGATATTGCGATGGCCGGCCTCAAAGGGCACCCGCGAGCGCCCCCGCTCCATATCGAGCGCGTCGGCCACGCGCACGATGCCGCCCTCAATCGTGAACGGCGAGCCGCCGCGACGATGGCAGATGATCGCGTGCATCGCTTCGGTTACGACTACGGACCTATCGGGCTCTGGGTAGATCCCTTCGAGCAGGGTCCCCAGCTTGTCGGCGGTCAAAAACAGGCTGTAGGCCTCATGATCATGCCGGTGGACAGCCATTCCCACGCAATGAAAGAGACAGGCTGCCGCGATCACCACTTCGGCGTCACGTTCCTCCAGCCCGTGGTCGGCCACTACGCTCGGCTCGACGCCGGCTCGAAATAAGAGGCGCGCCAGGCGGAGCGCGATGTTCAGCACGATCTGGATGTGCACCCAGGAGTGATCGGACATCCGCAGGCGCGTCGCGTTGACGGCAGAGGCGTCCCACCAGGCCTTGACCTGCGCGTCGTCGTTGACGGCGGCGATGAGGGCCGACAGCCGGCGGTTGCGCTCCGACGGGGCGTGGATGTTGATCTCCGCGATTGCCTCCCGCGGGGTTCGCGGTGGCCGCGCGGCTGCGGGTCCGTCGTCGGTCTCCACGGCGCAAACCTAGCGTGCGGCGGACTCGCTCATCTGCGGGACCGCCGGCTTTAGACGAGCCGGGACGATCAGCCGAAATTCGCTGCCTTTGCCGAGAGCGCTCTGCAATTCGATATGGCCGCCCAGGCTCTGGGCGGCGCGCGAAGCAATTGCCAGCCCCAGCCCGGAACCACCCGTGGCGCGATCGCGTGTGCTGTCCACGCGGTAGAGCCGCTCGAAAATGCGGGTCTGATGCTCGGGCGCGATCCCTACGCCGTCATCGACCACGCTCAGCACGAGCTTGTCGCGCTGCCGCCGGCAACGCACCTCCACGTGGCCTCCCGTCGGCGTATAGCGAATGGCGTTCGAGATCAGATTCGAAGCGACCATGTCGAGCAGTCGCGGATCTGTGAAGGCCTCGCCTGCTTCGGCGGATAGCTTGAGCTCGATTCCGGCTGCCGCGGCAGCGGGACGAAACCGGGAGACGAGTTCCTGCGCGAACGCTGTGGTCGAGACCGTCGTTGGGTGGACGCCCTCTGCGAGATCAAGGCGGGTCAGCTCGCGGAGGTCGGTGATGAGATCACGAAGCCTCCGGCTTCCGGCCTCGATCAGCACCTTGACATCGGCTCGCTGGGCGGGCTCCTGCACTGCGTCATCCGCGAGCGCGAGCGCAAAGCCCGAAACCGCGTTGACGGGGGTGGCGATCTCGTGTGCCACGTCAGCCAGAAACTGGCGCTGGTCACGATCCGCGCGCTCGAGCCGCGCCGCCATGTCGTCGAAGGCGCGGCCGAGCTTCACCAGCTCCTCTGGACCGGAATTGCCCATACGTGCGCTGAACTCGCCATGCGACACGCGCTCGGCGGCTCCGATCGCGCGCTGCACGGGCGCGCGCACCGCCCGGGTGACGACACTCGCGGCAACGATTGCCGCCGCCACCACCAGCGCCAAGACCCCGGCGGTGATCAGAGTCAGCTCCAGCGAGTCGTTGGTGGGAGGCGATGAATAGTCCGCGATCTCAACGAAACCATTCCGAAACGGCGCACGCACCCGGAACTCAAGCTCTCGGCGGCGCAGTGCGGGGCCCCGGAAGATTGTCTTTCCGTTGCGCACAACGGTGATCTGATCGTTCACCAGCAGCGATTGAAAGCTCGGCAGGCGAGCGAGCCTGCCGGCTTGTACCCCGCGAGCGATCGTCCGCGCCTCCTGAAGCGCCTTCCTGGTGTCCGCCGCGTGTTCGCCCGAGCTCTGGATCTGCCGAAAGAGGATCGCTTCGCCCGCCAGGCCCACGATCGCACTGGCGGTCATCGCAGCCAGGAGCCACAGTCGCAGCGACGTCAGACGCGCGAGCATCAGGACTCCAACCGGTATCCCACGCCGCGCAGCGCTTTGATTTGAAGGCCATCCCCCAGCTTGCGCCTCAATCCCGCGACGTGGACATCAACCGTCTTTGGCTGGAGATAGCCCGAGCCCCAGACAGTCTCGAGTAGCGCTTCGCGCGTATGTACGCGTCCAGGCTCCCGCAGTAGGGCGACGAGCAGGTCGAACTCTCGCCGCGTCAGCGTTACCTCGCGCCCGTCCACCGTTACGCGGCGCCCTTGCTCGTCGACTTCAACCGACCCGTGTCGTAGCGGACCAGGCTCGCCGACCAGACCCCGGGCGCGACGCAGCTGCGCCCGTACACGTGCGACGACTTCCGGGGCCGAGAAGGGCTTTACCACGTAGTCGTCGGCGCCCAACTCAAGACCGGCCACGCGGCTGGTCTCCTCTCCCCGCGCGGTGATGAGGATGATCGGGATGCCCGACTCTGCGCGGATCCGCCTCACGAGTTCAAACCCGTCGAGCTCCGGCAGCATGACGTCGATCAGGGCTACGTCGATCGCGTCGCGACGCACCCGTGAGAGGGCATCGAGGCCATCAGCCGCCTCCAGGACCGCGTAGCCCTCCTTCTCCAGGTAAAGACGCAGCAAGCGTCTGAGCGCGTGCTCGTCATCGACCACCAGCACCCGGGCTCCGGCCTCCATGCGGGCGATTGTTCCACAGGCTTTCCGACCCGTTACACGGCCATCGCCGTCCCATAACCAGCCAGAACCAGCCTTCGGGTGCGGAATCTTGCGCTCGCCTGATCGGCCTGCGGACCTCGCGGTCCGCGATGCGCGCCGTGCAGCGCCATGTGAATAAAGGAGGACAACCATGAACAGTCGCCATTCGCTTCCGCTTGTTCTCGCCACCTGTGTGCTGGGAGCAGGCCTCGTCTCCGCCTGTGGGAGCTCATCGCACGCACCGACCAACATCGTTCGCCGAAAGGCGCGCGCTACCGAGAAAGCCGAGGCCCACTGGGTGGCAAATGTCACCGGCGCCTCGGGAGCGAGTTCGAAAGCGCCGTCGGGCAAATGGCACCTCGACGTGGAGTTCAGGCCCAAGACGGCTTACTTGACGACCCCCGCGAATAAACCGTTCTCGACCGCGCAGCTCGTGGCGGGCAACCGCCTGAAATTCGCTGTGCTCGCATCCTGTTCCAAGCAGGGCAAGCCGACGCCGGGGCTCTACAGCTACCGCACCACCGGCAACCGGATGACGCTGACCAAGCTAAGCGACAGCTGCGCGGCGAGGTCTACGATCCTTACGGCGCAGCCCTGGACAAAGGCGCCATAGGGCGCCACGGCTGTTTCCGCACCGGCCAGGGAGGAAGGTGACGGTGGTACCAACCACGAACTCCCTGGCCCGCCCTGATGCCCGCTGCTTCCGCATGGTTTCCCCAGCCGCTACGGGCCCATTGCCGTTCCATAACCGACGTCGGCCAGCCTGAATAACACGAGGTTCCGTTTCGCCTCTCAACGACGGGCCTCCTCAGACCCCGACACTAGGAAGGAGAATCGATGGCTCTGATAATCGCTCTCAATGCGGCTTTTTGCCTCGGCATCATCGTGGCAGTCGCCACCCCGCTGGTGTATGCCATCTTCACCCAGCACCACGATGTGGCGGCCGTCCGCGTAGCTGCGACGAGGCGCTCCGAGCGGCGCCGCCGGGCGCAGCGTCAGCCGCGTCCGGTTCACCGTCCGCAGCCTGCGCTTCGTTTCGACCGCGATCTCGCGACCGCATAGTCAGCCTGCTCGCGACGGCGTAAACGAGCTTGACAGAGCTCGAACCGGCTGCTCCGTAGGACACTCGCGGAAGCGGTGTCCGAGGAGAGCCGTTCGGGCTTTACGCCACGTCCCGGAGCTTCTGCGCCTCTGCGAGCGACTGAAGCTTCTTCAGGGACTGGTTTTCGATCTGCCGAATCCGCTCGCGCGTGACGTTGAAGGTGCGTCCCACCTCGTCAAGCGTGCGCGGATGCTCGCCGCCTAGGCCGTAGCGCAGCTCTAGTACACGGCGCTCCCGATAGCTCAAGTTCTCAAGCGCCTCGCGCAATGCTTCCTTGGTCAGGATTTCGGCCGCCCGCTCATACGGCGACTCGGCCCGCTCGTCGGCGATGAACTGACCGAATTCAGACTCCTCTTCGTCGCCCACCGGCTTCTCGAGCGACACGGGCGCTTGCGCCGAACGCTTGATCGACTCGACCTCTTCGGGCTCGATCCCTGTCACCTCGGCGATCTCCTCGGCGGTTGGCTCACGTCCCAGCTCGGTCACGAGCTTGCGCTCCGCGCGCCCGATCTTGTTGAGCTTCTCCACCACGTGCACGGGAATGCGAATCGTGCGCGCCTTGTCGGCAAGCGCTCTCGCAATCGCCTGCCTGATCCACCAGGTCGCATAGGTCGAGAACTTAAAGCCCTTGCGATAGTCGAACTTCTCTGCGGCACGAACCAGTCCCAGCGTCCCCTCCTGAATCAGATCGAGGAAGGGCAGTCCCTGATTGCGGTAGTTCTTGGCGATGGAGACCACGAGCCGCAGGTTGGACTCGACCATCTTTTGCTTGGCATCGAGATCCCCGCGCTCGATGCGCTTTGCGAGGTCGACCTCTTCCTGGGCGGTCAACAGCCGTACCTTGCCGATGTCCTTCAAGAACAGCTGCAGGGAATCGGTCGTCATGTCCGGCTTCAGGTCGAGCGTTGTCTTGGGCTTGCGCCGGCCCCGCTTGTCCGGGGCACGCTCGATCTCCGCCGCCGCCGCCAAGGCTGGATCGAGCTCCTCGACGAGCTCGATCTCCGCGCGCTCGATGAAGCCATGAAGCTCCTCGACGTCGGCCTCGTCGAGATCCAATTCGGCGACGGCCCCCGCGACCTCCGCATAGGTCAGCACTCCAAGCTGCTGACCGCGGCTCATAAGAACCTTGACCTCTTCGAGTTCCTGAAGTTCAGCTACTGACATCTAGGTCCGTTTCTCGTGTGGCACCGGCACCCATGCCGTCCCGGCGCCAGGGATCAGAGAGCGGACGCGGCCCCTGAGGGCGCACCTCCACCAATTAACCGTTGAGTGTAGTCACTATACTTTTTGAAGGCAAGCCGTCGCGCGGGCGATAAATACCCGCTTTGCGTCGGATTGCTTCCCTCGTGGTTCTGGACCAATACGTAGAACCTCGCGAGTTGTTTCAAGTTGCGGTGCAAGCCCAGCACGATCGCCGCCGCATGATGATGGTGGTAGAGACCCTGCGACCCTGTCGAGTGCGAGATCATTAGGGCCCGTGAGCGAACGGCCCGAAAAGAGCTCGGAGATTCTCGGAGCGCTTCCGCGCACCCGGCCGCAGCGCCGCAGCAGCAAACGCGGGCCGGCTTCGGACGAGAGCAAGAACTCCCTCGAGGCAGGGATCGCTGGCGACGGTCCGCCCGCTGGGGCCCGCCCGCCAAAGGACACCCCCTCCCCTCCTGCCCGCCCCAGGGCATCCTCCCCGCCCCCGCCCGTGGCGCCTCCCCCCAAACGACCCGGGCTGGCCAAGACCTTCGTCCAGGCAGGCGCCGAGCTCGCCGAGATCGGGCTGTCGGTCGCCGCACGCGCCGTGCGCGACACCGTTTCCCGACTCCCCCGGCCCTAAGCTCGACCCAATGGCCCAGGCTCCGATAACGATCTCGCAAGCATGCGAGATCGTCAATTCAGCGGTGCGGCCGCTGGGCAGCGAGACGGTCGGATTCGACGAGGCGCTCGGCCGAGTACTGGCCGAGGAGGTGCGGGCCGCGGCCGATGTCCCTCCGTTCGCGTGCTCGGCAATGGACGGCTACGCCGTCAAGGCGGGGCCGGCGGATCGGCGGCTCCAGATCGTGGCGGAGGCGCGGGCCGGATCGCCTTCTGGCAGAGAGGTGAAAGACGGCGAGGCGGTGCGGATCTCGACCGGTGCCGCCGTGCCCGCCGGTGCCGATGCCGTGATCCGGCAGGAGGACGTCGAGCAGCGCAAAGGCACGATCCTCACGCGGGCTGAGACCCCCTCCGGCATGAACATCCGGGGTGCAGGCGAGGATCAGCGACGCGGGGCTTCCGTCCTTGCCGCGGGGACGCTCCTGGGAGGGACCGAGCTGGGAGCCGCCGTCAGCGCCGGCGCCTCCGCGCTTGTCGTCGCACGCCGCCCCCGAGTGTCGGTGCTCTGCACCGGCGATGAGCTTCGGGCCCCCGGCGATCCGCTCGCGCCGGGCCAGATCCATAACTCGAACGGGCCGATGCTGCAAGCGCTGGCGCAGCTAGCCGGGGCAATCGCGCAGGGCTATGGGATGCTGCCCGACGAGCCCGCGGCCACCCGCTCGGGACTCTCCAACGCCCTCGATCGAGCCGACGTTGTGGTTGTCTCCGGCGGCGTCTCCGTCGGGCCCCATGACCACGTCAAGCCCGCATTGGCCTCGCTCGGTGTGACGGAGCTGTTCTGGCGCGTCGCGCTCCAGCCAGGTGGGCCGACATGGTTCGGCGCCCGCGACGGCAGCCTCGTGTTCGGGCTACCGGGAAATCCGGTCTCCGCGGTGGTGACTTTCACGCTGTTCGCGCGCCCGGCGCTGGTCGGGATGCAGGGCTTGGTCTCGCGCCGTGGGCGCGAGACCGAGGGACGGCTGGCGGTGCCGGTCGCCCGCAATCCAAACCGAGAGCAGGCGCTGCGCGTACGACTTGACCGCACCGACGGCGCCGTGCTGGCCACGCCCAACGGCCCCCAGGGCTCGCATCTGATCAGCTCGCTGCTGGGGGCCGACGCGCTCGCCTTCATTCCTCCCGGAGAGGGTGAGCTGCCCGCGGGCGCGTCTGTCGTCCTGGAAGAGCTGCCGCGCTAGCGACCTCTCGCTTGGTGATCAAGCCCGCGAGCGGGCAGAATCACGCCCATGCCGGCCCTCCCCGCTCTAGCGCTCGCCTTCCTGGCGGCAGTCGGCACGGTCCTCTGGCGCCGTCGACGCCTCCCGGCGCGAGCCGTGATCGTGACACCCGGCCAATCGACCGCGATCGCCGCCGACGGCGCGGTGCACTCCGTGCAGACGGCCGAGCTCTCGCTTTCCGCGGAGCGGCTCGATCAATTGTGGACACCCGCGAACCTCGAGAACCTCGGACGGACCTACTGGCGCTTTCTCAGCCGCGTCACGCTCGGCTTGGTGCGCGTCGTGTACGGCCAGCGAGAGCGGCGAGTGGTGCTGATCGGCCGCCCCTTGACGCTGCTGCGCTTCGATAGCCCCGAGTATGTGCTCGAAGCCGAGCACGGGAAGGTTCGCTGGCGGGTCCGCGACGGGATGCTCGTGGCGCGCGCCGGCAGGGGGTCAGGATTCCTGGCCCTCGACGTCTGCCGCGAGCGACGTTCCGAGGCACTCGCCAGGCTGCGCATCGAGGTCGAGGTCGCCAACTTCTATCCGGCGATAGCCGCGGAGCTCAGCATGCCGGTGTATCTGGCCACGCAGGCGTTCGTCCACGTGCTCGTCACGCACGCCTTCCTGCGTTCCCTCGCCAAACTCGATCTTGCTCAGTCGAAGGTCAGGGCGCTGTCGGGCCTGGGACCGATCGATGGTTCACCGCCGCCTGAGGCCGCGACCTCGGCCACCGTTGCCTCCGACGGGGACGGGAGTGCTCAGCCGTAGCGCACGCCGCTGATCGTCCTCAGCTTACGACGATCGTGGCGTGCAGAGACTCTGCGCACGGTTCCGGAGCGAGACCTCATCACCAGCGACTCGGTGCTCGCACCGCGCCGTCCCTGGTAGCGGACGCCTTGAAGGACATCGCCGTCGGTGACGCCGGTGGCCGAGAAGAAGACGTCTTCGCCCGCGACGAGATCATCACAGGACAGCACCCGCCCCAGGTCGTAGCCGGCGTCTTCCGCTGCCTTTCGTTCTCCGTCATCGCGGGGCCACAGGCGGCCCAGCAGCTCGCCGCCGATGCACTTGATTGCCGCCGCCGAGATCACCCCTTCAGGCGTGCCGCCAATCCCCCAGAGGAGGTCGACCGGCGAGTTCTCGCTGACCGCCAGCAGCGCCGCCGACACGTCGCCATCCACGATCAGTCGCACCCGCGCGCCCGCTTCGCGCACCTCCCGCATCGCTTCGTGATGGCGTTCGCGGTCGAGCATCACCACCATCACGTCGCGGATGTCGACCTGCTTGCGCTCGGCGATCAGCCCGAGCGTTTCTCCCAGCGGCCGATCGAGGTCGAGCAGGTCCGCGATCTCCGGTCCACCCGCGATCTTCTCCATGTAGACGATCGGGCCGGGGCTGAACATGGTGTCGCGCTCCGCGAGCGCTATCACCGCGATCGCGCTCGGCATCCCCAGGGCCGTCAGCCGCGTCCCCTCGAGCGGATCCACCGCCACGTCAACCTCGGGAGGGCTGCCGTCGCCGATACGCTCGCCGTTGTAGAGCATCGGCGCCTTGTCCTTCTCCCCCTCGCCGATCACCACCACCCCGTCCATCGAGACCGAGTCGAGCACCGAACGCATCGCGTCGACAGCCGCCTGGTCTGCGCCCTCCTTGTCGCCGCGCCCGACCATCCGCGCCGCGGCAAGCGCGGCCGCCTCCGTGACCCGCACGAGCTCAAGCGCCAGATTGCGGTCTGGCCGAGTCGGTGACCTGTCTTGCGTCAAAGGACGCCGGGTGGCTTGCGACGTGCGGCGCTTTCGCGCGAGCGCCAGATTGAGCCGGCAAGGATCAGCAGGCCGCCGATCAGCGCTACCCCCCAGCCAAAGTCGATGCTGATCTCGCCACTCGGAGTGCCGGGGCGGTCGATCAACCCGCGGAAGATGATGAAGGTCAAGGCGGCGATGGACACGACGGCGGTCAGTTCACCCCGTGGCCACGAGAGCGCGTGGCCACGCAAGATGATCCACGCCAGGATGATTGGTGCGACCGCCGCGGCCAGCAACAAGAAGCGCAGGATCGTCATCGAGTTCCACCCCGTGCATGACGAGTTGGGCCCCCGACAGCCGTTTAGCAGCGCGTGTGAATTGCCCAGCGCGAACCAGGGCAGAAAGATCGAGATCGCCAGCACAACCCCGCCCACGACCGCGATGATCTCGCCGCGGTCGAGCTGCGCGAAGTCGATCAGCGGCTTGCGCTGAGCGGGCTCACTCGAGGAGGCCCGCCGCGGCCCGACTGTTGGTTGCGTGGCCACCGGTAACAGATATAGCGCATCGGTCGGGGTGAGGAAGGCTTTCTTAGAGTCCCGTCGCGGCGAACTCAGGGCGAGCCGCGCCAGAGCGCTTCGCAGCCCCGCGCACTGCTTGCGCCACCGCGTCGTGCACGCGCTGGTCGAGCACATGGGGCACCAGCTCGCGCTCGCCGGCGAGCTCGGCGAGCGCCCTTGCGGCCGATAGCTTCATCTCGACGTTGATCTCCTTGGCTCCCGCCTGCAGCGCGCCGCGGAAGATGCCGGGATAGCCGAGCACGTTGTTGACGCTGCGCCCGTCGGCTGCCAACGCGGCGCCCGCCGCCTCAGCCGCGGCGGGTTCGATCTCAGGGTCGGGGTTGGTCAGCGCGAGGATCACCTGACCCTCTCGGACCATGGCCGGCTCGATCAGGCCTGGCCGTCCAGTCGTCGCCACGACGACGTCAGCCTGGCCCATCACCTCCTCCATCGTCGTGAGCTCGATCCCCTTCTCGCGCGCTCTGGCGTGGGAGGCCTGCTGCGGATCGGAGGCGATCACCCGCGCTACCCCTCCATCGACCATCAGCGAGGCGATCCCGAAGCCCGCCGCGCCCAGGCCAAGCTGACCGATGGTGGCGCCGCCCAGCTCGATGCCGGCGTGCCGGCAAGCTGCGATCACCGCTGCGACCGAGACCACCGCGGTGCCGTGCACGTCGTCGTGCATCACGGGCTGTGGCAGCGTCTCGATCAGCCGGCGCTCGATCTCGAAGCACGCGGGCGCCGAGATGTCCTCCAGGTGGATGCCGCCGAACGTGGGCGCGATTCGAACCACCGTCGCAATGAACTCGTCCACGTCCGCCGTGTCGATCAGGATCGGCATCGCCGAGATGCCGGCGAACTGGCGGTAGAAGACCGCCTTGCCCTCCATCACCGGCATCGACGCGACGGGGCCGATGTTTCCCAGGCCGAGCACGCGGCTGCCGTTGGTGCAGATGGCGACGCTGCGGGAGATCATCGTGTAATGGCTGGCCAGCGCCGGCTGTGCCGCGATCGCCAGGCAAACGCGCGCCACGCCGGGCGTATAGACGTCGCGCATCTCCTGCACGGAGCGGACCTGATGCACCGGGTCGATGCGGAGCTTGCCGCCCTCGTGGCGGATCAAGGCGCGGTCCTGATGCCACACCACGCTCACTCCCTCGAGCGCCTCGATCAGCCCCGAGATCCGCTCGGCCTGCTGTGTGTCCCGCACCTCCACGGTGATCTCGCGAATTGAGCTGTCGTGCCCGACCGAAATCGTGACAACGTCGCCGATCAGTCCCTCGCCTTCGGCGATCGCTCCCATCACCCGCGCCAGCTGACCGGACCGGTGAGGAATCTGGACGCGATAGGTGCAGTCCAGCATTGCTGCGACTGTAATCGGTCGGAAACCAGGTCCGCAGGGAGATTGCCTGGAAATATTCCGGGTTATCTCCTCCGTGACAGCGATCAACTTCCAGCAACTGCTGCCGCGCCCGGGCACCTTCGAGCTCTCGGCGCTCCGGGAAGCGCTCGAGTTCGAGCCGGTACCGGACGAGCGGCCCTACACGGTCGTCAACTTCGTCGCCAGCGTCGACGGCCGCGCCACCGTCAGCGGGCGCTCTGGCCCGCTTTCCGACCACGGCGATCGGGTGCTGTTCCACGCCCTGCGCGAGCAGGTCGACGCGGTGATGGCCGGCACCGGGACGCTGCGGGTCGAGCGCTACGGTCGCCTGATCAAGGATCCCGATGCCCGCCGGCGGCGTCTCGAACGCGGTCTGCAACCGGAGCCGCTTGCGACCGTGGTCTCGCGCTCGGGCGAGGTGCCGTACGAGATTCCGCTTTTCTCCGAGCCTGAGGCCCGGATCGTCGAGTTCACGGGGGCGACCGCGCCGCGGCCGGTCACGGCGCAGCGCGAGCTGATCACACTCACACCCGATGATGTAGGACTGACCAGGGTGATGCGCGAGCTTCGGAGGCGTTTCGAGGTGCGCACGCTGCTGTGCGAGGGTGGACCGACGCTTTTCGGAGCGCTGGTCGCCGAGGACCTCGTCGATGAGCTCTTCCTGACCATGACCCCGAAGCTGGTGGGGGGCGAAGACAATCCGGCGATTCTGAGCGGTCCGCCGCTGCCGGTGCCGGCTCCCCTGCGCTTGCGCTGGCTGCTCGAGCGCGAAGGCTCATTGTTCCTGCGCTTCCGCTTTGAACGATGAAAGCGCCCGCGCTCAATGCCCCGGAGTTCGAGACGATCCTGGCCGGTTTCGCGGACACCCGCCGCCGCACGCTCGCGCTGGTCGAGACGATCTCCGACGAAGATCTCGTCCGCGTCCACTCGCCGCTGATGAGCCCGCTGGTGTGGGACCTCGGTCACATCGCCGCCTTCGAGGACCTTTGGCTGGTGCACCGGCTCGGTGAGCGACCGATGGTCAGGGCGGACCTGGCCGCTGTCTACGACGCATTCGAGACGCCGCGCGCCGGACGCGGTGAGCTGCCTTTTCTGGGTCCCGCCGGCGCGCGCGCATACCTCCAGGAGGTCCGGGAGCGCATGCTCGAGCAGGCCGCCGAGAACGGGATCGGCGATGGGCGGATTTACGAACTGGTGCTTCGCCACGAGCAGCAGCACAGCGAGACGATGCTGCAGACGATTCAACTGGCGCGGCTCGAGGGCTATGCGGGCATCGCGCGCCAGTCACATTCGGCCAGCGGGGACAGTGCTGCAGGCGGCAACGAGTTCGTCCGGGTGCCCGGCGGCCCGTGCGCCATCGGCGCGCCATCAGGCGGCTTTGCCTACGACAATGAGCGCCCGCGCCACCAAGTCGAGATCGAAGAGTTCGAGATCGGCCGCACGCCTGTGACCAACGGGGCGTACCTCCAGTTTCTCGCCGACGGTGGCTATGACCGGCGCGAATGGTGGTCGCGGGAGGGCTGGACGTGGAAGCAGCGCGACCGGATCGAGCGGCCCGGCGGCTGGTCGGAGGATCTGCGCTCCGAATGGCGGCTGGGAGCGCTCGAGCCGCTCGATCCCGCCCGCCCTGTGGTCCATGTCTCGTGGTTTGAAGCCGACGCCTTCGCTCGCGCCCACGGTGCCAGGTTGCCGACGGAGCTCGAGTGGGAGAAGGCGGCGAGCTGGGATGAGCGGTCGGGCGGCAAGCGCAGCCATCCCTGGGGTGAGGAGCAGCCCGAGCCAGGCCGGCACGGGAACTTCGACCAGCGCAATCGGGGACCTGTCCCCGTCAAGCGGCATCCGCAGGGCAGCTCCGCCTACGGCTGCGAGGACATGCTGGGCCAGGTGTGGGAATGGACCGCTTCGCCCTTCACCGGCTACCCCGGTTTCGAGCCCTATCCCTACAAGGAGTACTCGGAGGTCTTCTTCGGCGACGAGTACCGAGTGCTGAGAGGCGGGTCCTGGGCCACGCGTGCGCGCGTGGCGACGAGCACTTTTCGCAACTGGGACTTTCCGCAGCGCCGCCAGATCTTCGCCGGAATCCGGCTCGCGAAGTAGGGTTCGCTCCGATCGGGGATGACTGAAGAGCTTTCTCCCGCCGATCGCTCCTCGCTGCAGGCGGAGCGCGGGCCGGTCAACATGGCCGTCGGCGGGCTGCTCGTATTCGAGCCCGATCCGCCGCTGACCCAGACGATGGTGGCGAGCCGCATCGCTGAGCGGATCCACCTACTGCCGCGGCTGCGCCAGCGGCTCGAGGAGCCCCCGCTCGGGATCGCCAGCCCGGTGTGGAGCGACGATCCCGGCTTCGACCTGGACTGGCATATTCGCCAGACCAGCCTGCCGGAACCAGGAGGCGACGGGGAGCTCGGCGTGGTCGTCGGACGCGAGTTCTCGCATCGTCTCAACCGTGAGCGGCCGCTGTGGGAAGCAACCGTCATCGACGGCCTCACGGACCGCCGCCGTGGCCTTTTGATCAAGATCCACCACGCGATCGCCGACGGCACGGCCGCGCTCGGGATGGCAGCGCTGGTGCTCGACCCTGGTCCCGATCCGCTTCAGATCCCGCCGCCGGAGCGCGATTGGGCGCCGCGCCGCCAGGACCTCCGCCAGCGGGTCGTGCAGGCGGCGACAAGGCCGCTGGCCCAGACCCAGCGGCTGGTCATGGAGGGTGTAACGCGCGCGCTCGAAACCGATCCCCGTCGTGCTGCGGCCGACATGCGCCGCGTCAGCGAGGTCGCCCTCGAGCTCGCCCGGACCAGGCCCCAGGCACCGATGACGCCGCTCAACCGTCCGATCTCTCCCAACCGCCGCTATGCGGTCGCCCGCACCGAGCTGGGCGCGATCAAGGAGGCGGGCCGCCGCGCCGGCGGCACCGTCAATGATGTGATCCTCGCGCTGGTCGCCGGCATGCTCGGCCGCTATCTCGCGGCGGCCGGCCCCGATGTCTTCTCCTCGGACTCGCGCGCGCCTGTGGGGCTGGTGCCGGTGAGCGTGCGCAGTGCCGACGAAGCAGGCGAGCTCGGCAACCGCATCTCCACCGTGTTCGTGGATTTGCCGGTGCGGGAGACCGCACTGCTCGCGCGCGTACGCGCAATCAGCGCGCAGACACGTCAGCTGAAGGACTCGCCCGCAGTGCGCGCGGGCGCGGTGATGGTGGGCGCCGCGGGGTGGGCGCCACCGCTCGTCTCGGGCATGCTCGCTCGCACCATGGGCTCGGTGCGCGCTTTCAACCTCGTTGTCTCGAACGTCCCCGGGCCGCAGCAGCCGTTCTACCTGAACGGCATCCGCCTGCGCGAGGTCTACCCGGTGGTGCCGCTCAATCCCGCCAACCAGGGCCTGTCAGTCGGGATCATTTCCTACGACGGCCTGGTCTGCTTTGGCCTGCTGGCAGATCGCGACCTCGATCCGCCGCTCTCGACCGCCGCTGCCGGACTCGTTGCCGCGCTCGGGGAACTGCAGCGGCTGAGCTGACAGGCCCACGGCCAGGTCGCGCGGTTGACCGCCACAGCTAGGAGAGCCGCTCGACCAGCATTGCCTGGCCCATGCCGCCGGCGACGCACATCGACTCGATCCCGTAGGTGCCGTCGAGCGCGCGCAGTCCGTTCAGGAGCGTGGTCATGATGCGCGCCCCCGTCATCCCGAAGGGGTGGCCGAGCGCGATCGCACCGCCGAACGGGTTGAGCTTTTCCTCGGAAATCCCGAGCTCCGCCTTGCAAGGCACGATCTGAGCCGCAAATGCCTCGTTGATCTCGACGATGTCCACGGAATCGATGCTCATCCCGGTCTGCTTGAGCAGCGCGCGTATCGCCGGAATCGGACCGAGTCCCATGATCTCGGGGCGGATCGCGGCCACGGTCGAGGCGAGGATGCGCGCCTTTGGCTTCAGGCCAAGCCGCTTGGCCTTCTCCTCTGTCATCACCAGCACGGCAGCAGCGCCGTCGTTCAGTGGGCAGGCATTCCCCGCGGTCACCGTGCCGTCGGGCCTGAACGCCGGCTTCAGCTGCGCCAGGACCTCCATGGTGGTGCCGGGTCGAGGCCCGTCGTCCTTCTCGACCACGGTCTCGGGCACGTCGACCTCGTTGCCGGCCTTGTCGGTGTCCCTGTGGGCCGGGACCGTGACCGGCACGATCTCGGCGTCGAAGTGCTCGGACTCGCGCGCGTCGACGGCACGGGACTGCGATACGACCGCCCACTCGTCCTGCTGCTCGCGTGTCACGTGGCAGCGCTCAGCGACGTTCTCGGCCGTGAGCCCCATCGGGATGTACACGTCGTACAGCGAGCCCTCCCGACCATCGAGCTTGGGGTGCCTGGCCTCCTCCGTCATTCCCGCGCCCACGCCGGCGCGCGAGACCGCCTCCACTCCCGCCGCGACGTACTGATCTCCCTCGCCGGCGGTGATCGCATGGAAGGCCATGCGAATCGTCTGCAGCGAGGAGGCGCAGAAGCGGTTGACCGTGCACGCGGGCACGTGGTGGTCGATCCCGGCCAGCAGCGCGGCGTTGCGGCCCACGTTGTAGCCCTGCTCGCCGAACGAAGAAGCCGCGCCCATCATCACGTCGTTGGTCTCCGCGAAGTCCACCTCGGGGTTGCGCTCGATCAGGGCCCGCAGCGGGACCGCGGCCAGGTCGTCGGCGCGCACGGTCTTGAGCGATCCCTTCACGGCCCGCCCGATCGGCGTGCGGATGGCGTCGACGATCACGGCTTGGGGCATACGGGTCTCCTGGGATTGGGAAGCATGTGTGGCGGAAGCTAGCGTCAGACGCGCAGACGCGGCGCTCCGACACCCCACCCCTCGGAATACAGGGGGGTGGGGTGCGTGGTGTCCGCATACGAGGTCAGGCCAGCCTCCACCGCCGGCACCTCCGGCCCCTACAGCCCAAGCCCCCGCACGCCCCGCTCGCCCCACCCCAGGTGGTGCGCCAGCTCGTGGCGCACAGTGCGCCGCACCTGCTCCTTCAAAAGCAGCGGGTCGTGTCCGAAGTCGCGCAGCAGCGCGTCACGGAAGATCACGATCCGGTCGTGGAAATAGTCGTGCGCGACCGTGTCGCCCTCATAGAGGCCGTAGGCCCCTCGCTCGATACCGCCGTCGGAAATGACCACCGCGACGTGCTCAAGCGCAGCGTGAAAGTCGAGCGGCAGCTCATCAAGCGCGGCGCGCACGATCGTGCCGAATCCCTCCTCGGACGACGGATTGCCCCAGGACGCCGCGAGCTCCTCGGAGCGCCGCACGATCGCCTCGAAGTCCTCCTCGGACTCGGGGTCGCGCCAGCCGGCGAGGCGCAGCATCACGAGCACGGCCGCACCCCCGATCAGTACCGCGCCGGCCGCCAGCACGGCCAGCCCCTGCAGCAGACGTACGGCCGGGGAGGCACTGAAACCGCCGACCAGCGTGGCCACGGTCACCCCCAGCGCGAGCGCGGCGAGTGCCGAGATCACGATGCGACGGAGGGGCGGAGGCGACCCAGACATCGACTACTGCAGCGTGCGGGCGATCACGAGTCGCTGGATCTCGTTCGTGCCCTCGTAGATCTGAGTGATCTTGGCGTCACGCAGCATGCGCTCGACGGGATATTCCTTCACGTAGCCATAGCCGCCGAGCACCTGCACGGCCTCGACCGTCACCCGCATGGCGACGTCGGAGCAGAACAGCTTGGCCATCGCCGAGTACTTGCCGATGTCGGGCTCGTTCCGGTCTATGCGGGCGCAGGCCTGGTAGAGCAGCTCGCGCCCGGCGGCGCACTGGGTCTCCATGTCGGCGAGCTTGAACTGGATCGCCTGGAAGGAGTTGATCGAGCGGCCGAATTGCCTGCGCTCGCGCGCATACTGAGCGGCATAGTCGGTCGCCCCCTGGGCGATCCCCAGCGCCTGCGCCGCCACCCCGAGCCTTGAGCGGTCGAGCGTCGCCATCGCCACCTTGAACCCCGCCCCCACCTCGCCGATCACGTTCTCGTGCGGCACGCGCACACCATCGAAGATCGGCTGGCCCGTCGGCGAGCCGCGGATGCCCAGCTTGTGCTCGAGCTTGCCGACCGAGAAGCCGGGTCGGTCGGCCTCGACCACGAACGCGGTGATCCCGTGCGAGTGGGCCGCCTGCGGGTCGGTCACGGCGAACACCACGTAAAAGTCAGCGATCCCGAGATTCGTGATCCAGTTCTTGGCGCCGGTGATGGCCCACTCGCCGTGCTCGGAGACAGCACGCGTCAGCATCCCCCCCGGATCGGACCCCGCGTCGGGTTCCGAAAGCGCGAACGCGGGCGACCACTCTCCGCTCGCGCAGCGGGGCAGAAAACGGTCCTTCAGCTCGGGAGACCCGAACAGCTTGATCGGCAGCGTCCCCAGCTCCTGGATCATCAGGATCAGCGCGGTCGAGGCGCACGCCTTGGCGATCTCCTCGACCGCGATGTTGAGCATCAGCGTGCCCGTGCCGGTGCCGCCGTGCTCGGACTCAAAGGGCAGGCCGAGGATGTCGTGCTCGGCCAGCAGTCGGCGGAGGTCGTGCGGGTACTCGGCGCGCTCGTCGATTTCGGCCGCCCGCGGCGCGATCCGCTCCCGCGCGATCTGCCGGATCGTCTCGCGAAAGTCGGCGTACTCGCGGGGGATCGTGTACAGCTCAGCGAGCGCGGACATCCTCACTGGATCCTACGTCACGGACGCAGGCGTCCCCGGGACGGCCGGGACTCGCGCTAGGTCAGCTCAAGAGACGTCGAGACGCTGAGCGACGTCTAAAAGCCCTTCGGGTGGCGCACGATGTACCCGGCGGTGTGGGACACGTTCTTCGTCGACCAGCGGTCTTTGTGACCGTAGGAGCCGTACTGCTGCGCGGCGGTGTCGAACCAGATGCCGGCGACCTTCATGTAGGCGTGTCCGGCGTTGGCGTAGACCGTGATCCACTTGCCGAGCCCCTTGCCGCCGTAGCTCTCGAGCTCGCTTGAATCCTCCGGGTACCACAGGAGTCCGCCGCCGTGCAGCGCATAGCTGACGGACCCGGAGCAGTCGTAGCCCTTGTCGTGCCAGCTTCCGTGACCGCCGCCGTAGATATACGGCTTGAACGCGATGTGGTTGGCCGCCGAGATGATCCGCTTGACCACGATCGGCGCGCTGCGGGGGGCAACCACGAGCCCCTTGTGGTTCATGTGCGCGACCCTGAAGCGCCGGTTTTCCACCTTGCGCACGGCCGTATCGAGCGCGGACCACATCTTGGCGCTCGCCTTTCCGTCCTGCTTGAGCCCCTGCGCACCCTTGAAAGCGTTGACGTTCTTCTCCGTGTCCTTGCCGTAAACCCCGGTTACGGGAAGGGCATAACCGACTTCGGTCAGATCCTGCTGCAGCACTCGCACCCAATGACCGTTCGCCCCCATCTTGAGCGCGGGAGGCCTCGACGCGCCCGCCGCCTGCGGAAAGACTGCCGCGAGGCCGACAACGAAGACAGGCAAACCCACGTGTCGGGCCAAGCGGGCAGCAATCGATGACAACAGTATCCCTCCTCTTTCGGGCGCCTACGGGGTTAGCTGACGGACTCGCGCTGAAAGAGATCGCGCTACGCCTCATTTGAGGCGATTCGCCCCGGGGAGTTCTCTCTCTCCATGGGGTTCCCCCGTTTCCCCGACACCGTGGTGGCGGGAAACTCGGCTGGGCATATGTTGGCGCGGCAGACTATCGAATCTGCAAGATGGATGTCACGAAGATTTCGCCGCGACAAAGCCCCAGAGCTACGCTGAGCGACTGTGGAGTGGGAATACACCCCACAGCAGGTCGCGGATCTGCTGGCAAAAGGCGAGGTCCAGCTGGTCGACGTGCGCGAGCCGCACGAGTTCGAGGCCGGCCACATCGCGAACGCCGCTCACGTCGGGCTGGCGGAACTGGCCTCCCGCGTCGAGGAGCTCGACGCCAACAAGCCGCTCGTCTTCTACTGCCGCACCGGGGCGCGCTCCGGGATGGCGACCCAGGCCTTTCGGCGCGCCGGTTTCGATGCCTACAACATGCGTGGGGGATTAGTCGATTGGGAGGCGGCCAAGCTGCCGCTCGAGCCCGCGGGCGGCTACGTCGCCGGCCACTAGGGCTTCCACTTGCTCAGACTCGTTGCGCTGATCCTGCCGCTAGCGCTGGACACCTTCGCGGTCGCCGCGGCGCTCGGCATCTCCGGCCTGGCTCACGGTCGCAGGCTGCGCATTTCCGTGCTCTTCTGCGCCTTCGAAGCGCTCATGCCGCTGATCGGACTGGCGCTCGGGGCGCCGCTCGGTCACGCCATCGGCTCCACCGCGGACTACATCGCGATCGCGGTGCTGATCGCGCTCGGTGTTTACCTGCTGGTCGGCGAAGCCGGCGAGCAGGAACGGCTGGAGAGGCTTTTGGCTGGACGCGGATTCGGCCTCTTGCTGCTCGGCCTCAGCGTGAGCCTCGACGAGCTCGCGATCGGCTTCACCTTCGGGCTGCTGCGCCTGCCCGTGGTCCCGGTTCTGATCCTGATCGCCGCCCAGGCGTTCGTCGCCGCGCAGCTCGGGCTGCGGCTCGGGGCGCGCGTCGGCGACCGCGTCCGCGAGGCCTCCGAGCGGCTGGCGGGGCTCGCACTCGCGGCCCTCGGACTGGGCCTGCTCGCGGCGAAGCTGCTTGGATGAGCAGCTGATGCCCGCCCAGACAATCGATCAGGTGGTGGCCCGGCTGGAGCAACTCGAGCAGCAGCTCCCGCCCAGCGACGGCGTCCGCTGGTTCAACCGGCTCTACCTCGACGTCACCCTCGCGGTGCGCCAGTACTGCCAGGGCGGCAAGCTCGAGGCACCGCCGTTTTTGGCAGACCTCGACGTCTACTTCGGCAACCGTTACTTCGACGCCTTCGACGCCGCAGCTGCGGGCGGCCAGATCCCGGCCTGCTGGGCGCCGCTGTTCGCCGCCCGTCACGATCCGCGCGTGGCCCCGCTTCAGTTCGCACTCGCGGGCATGAACGCCCACATCGGCCACGACCTGCCGATCGGCGTCGTCGAGACCTGCCAGGCGCTCGGCGTGGTGCCCACGGAAAGCTGCCCGCAGCATGACGACTACAACGCTGTGAACGTGATCCTCAAGCAGACCGAGGCGCAGACCAAGCAGTGGCTGCTGACGGGCGCCGTCAAGGAGCTCGACCATGTGGTCTCGCCGGTCGATGACACCGCCGCGATCTGGAGCATCGAGGCTGCCCGCGAGGCCGCCTGGGTGCACGCCGAGATCCTGTGGCACCTGCGCCAAGCGCCCCCGGAGCTGACGAGCGCCTACCTCGCCGTGCTCGACCGAACGGTCGGAATGGAGAACCGAGCCCTGCTGCTGGCGCGCGGCGTCTAGCTGCCGCCGCGGCTAGGCCACCGTCCAGGCGTCCTCGGTGAACAGCAGCTTCGAGAGCTGCTCGTCCGAGGCCGGCTCGCCGGTGCCCGCAGCGCGGCTGAAGGCGGGACGCTGCACGGAGCGGAAGATCCCGATCGGCGTGGGGCCGCTCGGGTCCGCTGCCAGCCGCGCGAGCGCGTAGGCGAGCCCGGCGTCATGCGGATCGTGAACGACCAGCGCATCGGCGTCGATCTCGGCGACCTCGACGATCTGGAGCGAGCCGTCGCGACCGCGCGCGATGCCCCGCTCACCGTCGGCGCCGAAGCGAATCGGCTCTCCCGCGACAAGCCGGATCTGGTTTGAATCCTTGATGCCCTTCTCGGTCAGCGCGCCGAAGGCGCCGTCGTTGAAGACCGGGCAGTTCTGGTAGATCTCGATCAGCGCGGCGCCCTCGTGAACCGCCGCCGCCCGCAGCACCTCCGCCATGTGGTGCCGGTCGCGGTCGATCGTGCGCGCGACGAATGTCGCCTCGGCCCCGAGCGCGAGTGCCACCGGGTTGAAGGGGTGGTCGGCGACGCCGAAAGGCGTCGACTTGGTGACCTTCCCGAGCTCCGAGGTGGGTGAGGCCTGACCCTTGGTCAGGCCATAGATCTGGTTGTTGAACAGCAGGATCTTGAGCGGCACGTTGCGCCGCAGCGCGTGGATCAGATGGTTGCCGCCGATCGAGAGCGCGTCACCGTCGCCGGTCACGACCCAGATCGAGAGATCGTCGCGGGTCGCCGCCAGCCCCGTCGCGATCGCCGGCGCGCGCCCGTGGATGCCGTGCATGCCGTAGGTGTCCATGTAGTAGGCAAACCGGCCGGCGCAGCCGATGCCGGTGACGAAGACGATCCGTTCGGGCGGGATCCCCAGCTCGGGCATGAACTGCTGGACCGCCGAAAGCACCGCGTAGTCCCCGCACCCGGGGCACCACCGCGTCTCCTGATCTGACTGGAAGTCGGCCTTTGAAAGCGTGTCCGGCGCGCCGCCATTTGGGTGCGGCGCCGCACCGTTGCCATTGGCACCGGTCAAGCCTCAGCCCTCGCGAGGATCTCGCGCTCGATCTCGGCCGCGAACAGTGGCTGGCCTTGCACCTTGCAGAAGGACTCGACGTCGACCAGGAAGCGGCCGCGCAGCAGCAGCGCCAGCTGGCCGGTATTCATCTCCGGCACCAGCACGCGGTCGTAGAAGCGCAGCACCTCGCCGGTGTTCGCGGGCAACGGGTTGAGGTGGCGCAGGTGCGCGGTCGCGACCTTGGCGCCGCCTTCCCGGGCTCGCCGGGCGCCCGCGCGGATCGCGCCCTGACTCGAGCCCCAGCCAAGCACGAGCAGCGACGCGTCGGGGTCACCCTCGACTGTCAGCGGGGGCAGCTCGCGGGCGATGCCCGCTACCTTGGCGTCCCGCAGCTCGGTCATGCGCGCGTGGTTCTTGGCGTCGTAGGACACGTTGCCGCTCACGTCCTCCTTCTCGAGCCCGCCGATGCGATGCTGGAGACCGGGCGTGCCGGGGATCGCCCACGGCCGCGCCAGGCGCTCGTCGCGCGCGTAGGGCTCGAGCTTGCCCTGCGGCACCGCGGTCATGAAGGCGGGGTCGATCTCCGCCAGGTCCTCGACCACCGGAACGCGCCACGGCTCGGAAGACGAGGCCAGGAAGGTGTCGGACAGAAGGATCACAGGCGTGCGGTAGCGGATCGCGATCCGCACGGCCTCGACCGCGGCGTCGAAGCAGCCCCCGGGCGTGCTCGGCGCGATCACGGGCACGGGCGACTCGCCGTGGCGGCCGAACAGGGCCATCAGCAGATCTGACTGCTCGGTCTTGGTCGGCATGCCGGTGGATGGTCCGGCGCGCTGGACGTCGACCACCACCATCGGCAGCTCGAGCGCCACGGCCAACCCGATCGTCTCCGCCTTTAAGTCCATGCCGGGGCCGCTGGTCGCTGTGACGCCGATCTGGCCGCCGAAGGAAGCCCCGAGCGCCATACCGGCGGCGGCGATCTCATCCTCGGCCTGGATCGTGGAGATCGCCATGCCCTGATGGCTCGAGAGCTCGTGCAGCAACTCCGAAGCGGGCGTGATCGGGTAGCTTGCGAGCAGCAGCGGCAGCCCGCTGCGGGCACTCGCGGCGATCAACCCGAGCGCCAGCGCCTTGGTGCCGTTGACGTTGCGATAGGTGCCGGGCGCTACGTCGGTCGCACGCGGGACGTGGTACTGGACGTCGAGCAGCTCGGTGGTCTCGCCAAACGACCAGCCGGCCTTGAACGCGGCCAGGTTGGCCTGGGCGACCGCGGGCTTGGAGCCAAACTTCCGCTCGATCCAGCGCTCGGTCACATCGGTCGGGCGGCCGTAAAGCCAGGAGACCACGCCGAGCGCGAAGAGGTTCTTGGCGCGGCCCGCGTCACGCGTGGAGGCGCCCTCGATTGCCTCCACCGCACGCGTGGTCAGAGTCGTCATCGGGATCCGGTGCAGCCGGTAGGCGCTCAGCGAGCCGTCCTCGAGCGGGTTGGAGCCGTAGCCCGCCTTCTCGAGGTTGCGCTTCGAGAAGGCGTCCTCGTTGGCGATGATCGTCGCGCCCCGCGGCAGCTCGGCGAGGTTTGACCGCAGCGCCGCCGGGTTCATCGCCACGAGCACGTTGGGCGCGTCGCCGGGAGTGAGGATGTCGCGCGAGGCGAAGTGGATCTGGAAGGCGGAGACGCCCGCGAGCGTCCCCGCCGGCGCGCGGATCTCAGCCGGGAAGTTGGGCAGCGTGGCGAGGTCGTTGCCGAGCGCCGCCGTGGCGTCGGTGAAGCGGGTCCCCGCGAGCTGCATGCCGTCGCCGGAGTCGCCGGCGAAGCGAACGACGACCCGCTCGCGTTCCTCGACGGTCTTGGTCACCGCCCCCCTGCTCTCAGCACCTTCGTCACCGGCTTACCGATTGTACGTACCCGCGTAGACGGGCCGCGTTTCTTAACCTCATTTATAT
>JAVKSP010000035.1:0-27635 GCA_039583645.1 Solirubrobacteraceae bacterium | reverse complement strand
GCGTTCCGTCCGGGCGGACCCTTACCGTCGCGGCGGTGAGCGACTGGTCACAGGCGCCCGTCTCCAAGCAGGCGCCGGTCATGCACGTGCCGGCGGACCCGGTGGAGTTCGAGGCGCGGCTGGGGTCGCTCGAGCGCCGGCTGGCCGAGTTCGAGGCCCGTGAGCAACGGCTGCTCGAACTGGTCGAGGCCGTACACCGCCTGAGCGAGGCGATCGGGCCGCTGCTCAAGCCTCCTCGCTCCTCATCCCCTCCCGCCGAGGGGCGCCGCAGGCCCGAGTGGCCGCTGCCCGCTCCCAGCGCCGGGGCGGGCGGACCGGTAGCGCCCGAGCGCATCGCGCTCGCGCAAGCGCGCCTGCGAGAGACGTTGTTCGCCGGACCGTCGGCCGAAGCTGGAGAGCAGTCGGCCGCGCTGCCACCGGCCGACGTCCCTGTGCCCGATGTCGCTGCCGAGGTTCCGCCGCCCGGACGGCGGTCGTGGCTGCTGCGCTCGCTCAGGCGCATGGTCAAATCCGACCCGCAGGCGGCCGGCAGGCTGATGCTCGCGCTCACCCCGGCGCACGCACTCGCCGGGCTGCCGCCGCTGACATGGCTGCCCGGGCAGCCCGAGGGAATCGCGCGCGTGCTCGTGGTCGGGCGGTTGCGGCGCCGGATCCGGTGGGAGAAGGCGCGGCTGAACTGCGCGCCCAGGGCCGCGTACGACCTCGCCCCGCTGGCGCGCCTGCGCGCCACCCCGGCCCAGCTGGCAGACGCCGGGGTCAGTCCAGACCCGGCACTCGCCTTCACACTGCTGGCGTGCGTACTCGAGCCCGCCTGGACCGCGGGGCACCGGTTCACGATCGCCCACCGCGGACCCCACGCCGTGACCTACTTCTCGGTGCGCGAACGGGATCGGCCGGCGATCACCAGCGAGCCGCCGTCGACCCCGGCCGTGACCACGATCTGCTGCCTCGACGAGGCGCTGTTCCCGGTCCTGTCCGGGAAGCTGGAGCCGGCGGTCACGGTGCTGGGCGCGATCGCGCCGCTCCAGCTCGTGCAGCGCTGGTTCGCGCGCGCAACTAGCGGCTAAAACGCCCTCGACGGCCGCCTCCCGTCCGGCTCACGTCCTATGCTCGCTGACCCAGCCGATGAGCTCTGCCTGCGCGCACCTTCACGTCCATTCCGAGTACTCGCTACTCGATGGGGCGTGCAAGATCGACCAACTCGCGCAGCGCGCGGCGGCATTTGGCCAGCCCGCCCTGGCGCTCACCGACCACGGCGTCATGAACGGCGCCGTCGAGCTCTACACGGCCTGCCGCAAACACGGCATCAAGCCGATCATCGGCTGCGAGGTGTACCTGGTCGACGACCATCTGCGACGGGCGCCGGGGAAGCTCGAGCAGTTTCACCTGACGCTGCTGGCGGCCGCGCCCGCCGGCTACCGCAACCTCGTCAAGCTGTCCTCGGCGGGATTCCTGGAGGGCTTCCAGCGCGGCAAGCCGACCGTTGACCTGGCCCAGCTGGCCGCCCACGCGGAGGGCGTGATCGCGCTCTCGGGCTGCCTCCAGTCGCGCCTGTGCCAGAATCTGCTCGCGGGCCGCACGGCGGCAGCGCGCGCTCACGCTCAGGGGCTGCTCGAGGCCTTCGGGCCCGAGAACGTCTACTTCGAGGTGCAGAAGAACGGCCTCGACGCCCAGGAGCGCGTCAACGAGGGCGTGGTCCGGATCGCGCGCGAGCTCGGGCGCCCCCTGGTCGCCACCGGCGACGTCCACTACCTGAGCCGCGAGGACTACCGCAACCACGCCGCGCTGTTGTGCGTGCAGACGAAATCGACGCTCTCCCAGCCCAAGCTGAGCTTCGAGACCAACGAGTTCTACCTGCGCACCAGCGAGGAGATGGCGAGCTCGTTCGCACAGTGGCCCGAGGCGCTCGCCTCGACGCTCGAGATCGCCGAGCGCTGCGAGATCGAGCTCGAGCTCGGCCGGCAGCTGATCCCGCGCTATCCGGTTCCGCAGGGCTTTGCCGGCGAGGCCGAGTACCTGCGGTCGCTGGTACAGGAGGGGCTGCGCAGTCGCTACGGAGATCCGCCGCCGGCCGAGGCGGTGCAGCGGGCCGACTACGAACTCTCGGTGATCGACCGCATGGGCTTCTCGGCCTACTTCCTGATCGTGTGGGACTTCGTCAAGTACGCCAAGGACTCGGGCATCGCGGTCGGCCCTGGGCGCGGCTCGGCGGCCGGTTCGATCGTCTCCTTCTGTCTCGAGGTCACGGATGTCGACCCCCTGCGTTACGGGCTGTTGTTCGAACGGTTCCTCAACCCCGAGCGCGTCTCGATGCCGGACGTCGACATCGACTTCTCCGTGCGCGGACGCGAGCAGGTGATCCGCTACGTGACCGACAAGTACGGCCGCGGAGCGGTCGCCCAGATCGTCACGTTCGGCAAGATGATGCCCCGCGCCGCTACCCGCGACGCCGCGCGCGTGCTCGGCCACGAGTACAACATCGGCGACCGCCTGGCGAAGCTGATCCCGGAGCCCATCCAGGGCCGGGCGCCGAGCTTTGACGACTGCCTGCGGCAGGGCCAGCCCCTGCGCGCCGAGATCGACCGCGACGCCACCGCGCGGGAGATCGTGGAGGTTGCGCGAGGGCTCGAGGGGATCGTGCGCAACTCCTCGATCCACGCTGCCGCGGTCGTGATCGCCGACCGGCCCCTGACCGACATCGTCCCGTTGCAGGTCGCAGAGCAGCCCGGTCTCGGCGAGGAGCGGGGCGAGCGGGTGTTCAAGACCGTGACCCAGTTCAGCATGAAGCCGGTCGAGGAGATCGGGCTGCTGAAGATGGACTTCCTCGGCCTGCGCAACCTCGACGTGATCGAGGACGCGCTCGACATCGTGGCGCGCTCGACCGGCGAGCGCCCCGACATGACCTCGCTGCCACTCGACGACCCCAAGACCTACGAGATGCTCGCGCGCGGTGACTCGGTGGGGGTGTTCCAGTTCGAGTCCGAGGGGATGCGAGAGGCGCTGCGCAAGGTCAAGCCAACCGAGTTCAACGACCTGGTGGTGCTGAACGCGCTCTACCGGCCGGGCGCGATGGACCAGATCCCGGCCTACGCGCGCGGCAAGCACGACCCGTCCTCGATCTCATACCCAGACCAGCGTCTGCGCCCGATCCTGGAGTCGACCAAGGGCGTGATCCTCTACCAGGAGCAGGCCATGGAGATCGCCAAGCAGCTGGGTGGCTTCAGCGGCGCGAAGTCCGACAATCTGCGCAAGGCGATCGGCAAGAAGAACCGCCAGGCGATGGCGGCGCTCAAGGCGGAGTTCTTTGCGGGCTGTCGCGCCTCCGGCACTGCCGAGGCCGTGATCGACTGGATCTGGGGCGTGTACGAGAAGTCGGCCGACTACAGCTTCAACAAATCGCACGCCGCCTGCTACACCCTGATCGCCTACCGCACCGCGTGGCTGAAGGCCAACTACCCGGCCGAGTACATGGCGGCGTTGATCTCCTCGGTGATGGCCACCAAGGACAGGGTCCCGTTCTTCGTCGCGCAGGCCGAGCAGATGGGGATCGAGATCCTCCCGCCCGACGTCAATACCTCCGACCACAAGTTCGTGGTGGTGGAGGGCAACATCCGCTTTGGCCTCGACGCGGTCAAGGGCGTCGGCTACCAAGCGGTCGAGGCGATCAAGCATGCGCGCGAAGAGGATGGGCCGTTTCGCGACCTATGGGATTTCTGCGCCCGCGTCGACTGCCGTGCGGTCAACAAGAAGGCGATCGAGGCGCTGATCAAGTGCGGGGCCTTCGGATCCACCGGCGCGGCCCGCAAGGGGATGCTCCAGGTGCTCGAGCAGGCCCAGGCGGCGGGCCAGAAGGAGCAGCAGGACCAGGCGGTGGGGCAGGGATCGATCTTCGATCTCGGCGGGCCCGAGCTGGGCGGGCCGGGCCTGGGTGGGAGCGCGCCCGCCCCGTTCGTCAACGCCCGACCGCCGATTCCGGCTGTGGAATTTGACCGCGCGGAGCTGCTCGCGGCCGAAAAGGAGGCGATCGGGCTGTTTATCTCCGCGCATCCTCTAAAGGAGGTGGGGCCCGCGCTGCGCGAGCGGGTCGACTGCCCGCTCGCCGACCTCGGCGCCCGGCGCGACGGCGAATGGGTCACGGTCGGAGGAATGATCACGGAGTCCAAGCGCATCCGAACCAAGAAGGGCGACTGGATGATGTTCGCGACGCTCGACGACCTCGACGCGGCGGTCGAGCTGGTGGTCTTCGGTCGGGCGCTCGACGCCGGCGACGGCGCGCTTGCGGCCGACACGATCGTGCTCGTGCGCGGGCGCGTCGATCACAAGGACCGCGACAAGACGTGTGTGATCGTCCAGCAAGCGGAGCGCTTCGAGCCTTCGCGGGAGGCGATCGAGGCGGCCGCGCTGGCGGCGGCGAAGCGGCCGGTGCTGCCCGAGCCGCTGCGCCTGCGCCTGGACGCCGGCGTGCTCCGCTCGACCGTGCTGGGCGAGCTCAAGGAGCTGATCTCCGGCTACCGCGGCGAGACCGAGCTGGTCCTGGACCTCGAGACCGCGGCCGGCCGCCGCCGGGTGAAGCTCGGACCCGAGTTCCGCGTGGAGCGCAGCGCGGCGCTCCAGGCAGAGCTGCGCTCGCTGCTCGGCGAGGCGATGCTGAATGGAGCGCCGTCCGCGGGGGCAGCGGAGCTGCCGGCTAGCGCCGCGTGAGCTGCTCCAGTTGAGCCACCACTGACGACTTCGCCGGTCCCGCGAGTCGTCCGAAGTGACCGTTACTGGCGAGCTGGCAGCCGCTCAGCCCGACTGTGACGGGGTCAGCGCCGCCGGCGGAATATCCGAACACGACGATCACCGCATCGCCGAAATCGGCAGGACAGTGGAGCACTGTGCCCCGGGGCAGCTTCGGCAGCGCGTCAAGCCCGTGCGCCAGCCGGTCCACCGAGGTGCGCGTGGTGACCAGGCGGCTGGACCGCAAGCGGAAGCGGTGCGGGTCGTTGAGACCGCTATAGCGGCACAACAGCACGGCCTGGGGGTTACCCGGGACCAGCGAGGCTTTCGCAGCGGGTGCGGTGCTGACGGGCTTATGGCGGTCTTGATGTGGGCATGCGAGGTGAGGGGGCCGCAGGGGCTTTGAGTCACCGGTCGTCGTCACGCCCCGGACGCCGCAGCCGGCGATCGCCGACGCGAGCGCGAGCGCCGTGAGGCTTCGGCAGCGCATGCTCGCAACGTACTACGGCCCAGCCGGCGCTCCGTCACCGCTTGCGCGTGGCTTTGCGCCGCCGGCGGGCCGCCTGCCCCCGCTTTCGCAGCTTGAACGCCAGCGCCACGTCGGCGGCGCCTGGAGCCCCCTCCTCGCCGGTCTCAAGCACGCAGGGCAGCCGCTCGAACTGCGGCTCCGAGAGGAACACCGCGCAGCCGCGCTCGCCCAGTTCGCCCTGTCCGAGCAGGGCGTGACGGTCGCGGTTTGACCCTAACGGCGTCATCGAGTCGTTCATGTGCAGCGAGCGCAGGCGCTCGAGTCCCACCGCGCTGTCGCACTGCTTGAGCGTCTCGCGCAGCCCCTCCGCGGTCGAGATGTCGTACCCGGACGCGTACAGGTGGCAGCTATCGAGGCATATGCCCAGACGGCCATCGCCCCCGCCCGCCTCCAGTAGGGCCGCGAGTTCCTCGAACGAGCGTCCCAGCGTGCCGCCCGCGCCGGCGGTGTCCTCGAGGTGGAGCTCGCACTTTTGCGAGGAGGCGAGCGCTTCGCGGATCACCTTGCCCGCGCGCGTGATCGCCTTGCGCACCTCGCCCTTCTTGGCCGAGCCCGCGTGCAGCACCACGCCGGCGGCCCCGATCGCCTCCCCGACGCGCAGCGACTGGGTCAGAGATCGCAGCGACTTCTCGCGGATCTCGCGGTCCTCCGAGGCGCAGTTGAGCAGGTAAACGGCGTGGATCAGCACGCTCTGGATGGGGCTCTTGCGCAGCGCCTCGCGGAACTCCTCGTAGTTCTCCTCGCTGTACTGGGTCGGACGCCACATGCGTGGCGACTGGTTGAAGATCTGGATCGCCTGGGCGCCCCGCTCCTCGCCGCGCGCCACCGCTTTGACGAGCCCCCCGCTCTGCGAGACGTGGGCGCCGATTAGCATCCTGGCCTGGTTCTCATGCAGGTTCGCTTCGCACCATCGCCGACGGGAGCGCTGCACATCGGTGGCGCCCGCACGGCCCTGTACAACTGGCTCCTGGCCCGCGGCCAGGACGGGACGCTCGTCCTGCGCATCGAAGATACCGACCGCGAGCGCTCCACGCCCGAGAACGTCGAGCAGATCCTCGACGCGCTGCGATGGCTGCGGCTGGACTGGGACGAAGGCCCGCTGTTCCAGTCACAGCGGGCGCAGCGGCACGCCGAGGTGGTGGCGCAACTGCTCGCCTCTGGCCACGCGTACCGCTCGACCGCAACCGCCGAGGATGTGCGCGCCTACAAGCAGCGCCTTGGCGCCGAGCGCGGCTTCCGGGCCGAGCCCGAGCGGGAGGGCGCGGTGCGCCTGCGCGTCCCGGACAGCGGCGCGACGTCCTTCGATGACGTCGTCCGCGGCCTCACGAGCTTCCCCAACTCGAGCCAGGATGACCCGGTGATCGCGCGCGCCGACGGTTCGGCGTTGTACAACTTCGCGGTCGCGATCGACGACCTCGACGCCGGCATCACGCATGTGGTGCGGGGCGAAGATCACGTCTCGAATACGCCCAAGCAGCTGCTGGTGTTCGCGGCCCTGGGGGCGGATCCACCCCGCTACGCCCACCTGCCGCTGCTCTATGGGCCCGATGGCCGCAAGCTCTCAAAGCGCCACGGCGCGGCGTCCGTGCAGGAGCTTCGTGCGGTCGGCTATCTGCCCGAGGCGGTCGACAACTACATTGCTCTGCTGGGCGCGGGATTTGCCGCCGACCGCGAGCACTTCACGCTGTCTGAGCTTGCCGAGCGCTTCCGCCTCGAGCGCGTTTCGAAGAACCCGGCCGTGTTCGACGAGCGCAAGCTTCGCCACATGAATGGAGAGTGGCTGAGAGAGCTCCCCGTCGATGAGCTAACGCACCGGCTCGAGCAGTACACGGGCCGCACGGAGCTGAGGTCGGCGGTCGAGATCTCGCGTGAGAAGATCCAGACGCTCGCGGACTTCTGGCCGCTGGTCTCGTTCCTGTTTGACGGGCCCGTCGAGGATCAGCAGGCATTCGACAAGGTCTTCCGCCGCGACGGCGCGGTCGAGAACCTGGTGGCGGCTCGCGACGCTCTTGCACAGGTCGAGCCCTTCGGCGTGGCGGAGGTGGAGAAGGCCCTGCGGGGCGTGGTCGAGCGGCGTGCCGCGAAGCCCGCGAACGTCTTTCAGCCCCTGCGCGTGGCGATCGCGGGTACCACCGTCTCGCCGGGAATCTTCGAGAGCGTCGCAGTGCTCGGCCGCGAGCAGACATTGCGTCGCATCGACGGGGCGCTCGCGCGGCTAAAGGGAGCGCAGCCCGAGGGTTAGAGCTGGTTTGCGCCTGGTGCGTTAAAGCTGGGCGCGTGGCCTGCCGATACAGATGGCGACGCGTAGGGGGTGCCCAGCCTGCCCCTGCGCGCTCTCGATCCAGAACGTGATGAGGCGCACTTTTGGCCAGCGGAACCCTTGACCGCCTGAGCAATACCGAGCCGCGACCCGTGCGCGAGCGGCGTCACAACGAGGGTCACGGGCGCCGGCTGACCGCCGCCTTTGACGCGCTCGAGGCGTTTCCTGCGCTATCCGAGTCGCGCAAGCGCCTGCTCGCGCTCTTCTCGGGCGGGGAGCCATCGATCGCGGAGGTGGTGGAGGCTGTCGAGTCCGACGTCGCCTTGACGATCGCGGTCATGCGGCTCGCCAACCAGGTCGGCCCCCGGCGCGGTCAGGTGCAGAGCGTGCCGGAGGCGGTGGAGGGGCTCTCGCCCCAGGCTGTGCACACGATCGCGGACCGCGCCGACACCTTCGACTTTTTCGAGCGCACCGTGATCTGGCAGGAGATCCCGGAGCGATTTCGCCTGCACGCGCGCGCCACCCAGATCGCCGCCGATCGGCTCGCCGGCGAGCTCGGCTATCCAGCGCGCAACCGGCTCGCCGCCACCTCGCTGCTGCACGACATCGGCAAGCTCGTGTTGATCCACGCCTATCCCAGCTATCCGCAGCGGGTGAACGGCGATGGCAGCACCCCGGAGCAGCGACTCGAGCGCGAGCGCAGCGAGTTCGGCGTCGACCACGCCCTCGTGGGCGGCGTGCTCGCGCGCCGTTGGGGTCTGCCCAACTCTGTGGCGCGCGTGATCGAGCACCACCACTCCGACGGCGGCGAGCAGGAGGAGACCCTGGTGCGCCTGGCTGACATGCTCGCCCACTACGGCACCGGCGGCGCCGTGTCGCCGGCCTCCCTGCTGACGGTGGCGCGCCGCGCCGGGGTCAAGATCCCGCGCCTGCGCGAGGTGATGTACGAGATCTCGCTGCCCGGGTCGCACTCTCCGCGCCGCCCCGTGACCGACTCGCCGCTCTCGCGGCGGGAGACCGACGTCCTGCGCGGGCTCGCGCGGGGGCTCGTCTACAAGCAGATCGCCTCCGAGCTCGGCTTGTCCTCGAGCACGGTCCGCTCCCACCTGCACAACGTCTACGGCAAGCTCGGCGCGGGCGATCGCGCCCAGGCGGTGCTCCTGGCCACCGAACGGGGATGGATTTAGAGCTGTCCGCGTCCTGCCGCGTGAGCTTCCGCGGCCCCGCGACCTCCGCTGCGCGAGCTCGCGGCACGTGTAATGATCGGATCAGCCGATGATCTCGATCACGAGCAAGTCGCCATACGCGCTCGCGGCACTGGTTGAGCTTTACCTGCACCGGGGCCAGGAGCCGGTGCCGATCGCCGAGCTGGCGCGGCGTCGAGAGATTCCCGTGCAGTTTCTGGAGCAGCTGTTTGCGACGCTGCGCCGTGCCGGGGTCTTGCGCTCCCAGCGCGGCGTCGGCGGGGGCTACGGCTTCGCCCGACCTCCGGCTGAAATCTCGGTATTGGAGGTGGTCGAACTGCTCGACGGACCGGTCGGCCAGGGGGCCAACGGGGTGTTCGCCGAGGCGGCCGCCGCGGCGCGCCTGGTGTTGTCGGGATCGACCGTCGCCGAGGTGGCCGAGGCCGAGGCGCAGGCCATCGCCGCGCCGATGTACCACATCTAGCTAGGGCGGCTGCGCCGGCGCGGCCGCTTGCGGCCCACGCGCCTAATAGGTGTCCGCCGGCGGGGGCGCGTCACGCTCGACGTAGCGGGCCCCACGAGCGCGCCGATCGCGCCACATGAAGACCCAAAGCAGCGAGATCAACAGCCCGATAATGCCGACGATGATGAGAATCACGCCGATCGTGTGGATGTTGAAGCCGTGCGTAGACGTGGACACGGTCACCGCGAAACGCAGGATCGCGCCGATCGCTATGAGGACAAGTGATGTACCGATTCCCATTTCTTCCTCCGGTGCTCGGATGCTGCCCAAGTCCGTGATCGGACAAACCTTCGGGCTCGCCCGGGGGCGGCCCGTCCTGCCGCTTCGGCCTCGCGCGGTGCCCTGATCCCATAGGGTTCGCGCGCAGACTTGCCTCGCGTCCCCTCGAACATCGCTGAACATGTCGGCCGCACCCCGATGGTCGAGGTCACGCGAATGGGAGCGGAGGGCGCGCAGGTGTTCGCCAAGCTCGAGGCCTTCAATCCCGGGGCCAGCGTCAAGGACCGCATCGGCGTGGCGATGATCGAGGCGGCGGAGCGTGAGGGCCAGATCGAGCCCCGCAAGACCACGATCGTCGAGGCGACCAGCGGCAACACCGGGATCGCGCTCGCGTTCGTGTGCGCGGCCAAGGGTTACGAGCTCGTGCTGACGCTGCCACAGGGAATGAGCCGCGAACGCGAAGGCCTGCTGCGGCTCTATGGCGCGCAGGTCGAGGTGACCGAATCGCTCGGCGGCATGACCGAGGCGGTGGAGGCGGCCCGGCGCCTGGGTGCGCAGGAGGGCTTCTTCCTTCCCGATCAGTTCTCGAATCCGGCCAACCCGGAGATCCATCGTCGCACCACTGGTCCCGAGCTGTTGGACGCCCTGGACGGGAGCATCGACGTGTTCGTCGCCGGGGTTGGGACGGGCGGCACGATCACGGGCGTGGGGGAGGTGCTGAAGGCCCGCAACCCCCAATGCCGCTTGGTGGCAGTCGAGCCGAAGACCTCAGCGGTCCTCTCCGGCGGCGAGCCCGGCCCGCACAAGATCCAGGGGATCGGGGCGGGCTTCGTCCCCGCCGTGCTGAATCGGGAACTGATCGACGACGTGATCGCAGTCGACGACGACAACGCGATCGAGACCGCACGCGCGCTGGCGCGGCGGGAGGGGATCCTGGCCGGAATCTCCGGTGGCGCGGCAATGTGGGCCACGCTCGAGGTCGCGAAACGGCCCGAGCACGCAGGTGCGCGGATCGCGACCATCCTGCCCGACTCGGGTGAGCGCTACGTCTCGACGCCGTTCTTCGCCCCGTAACAAACGACGCCCGTCGCACCCGGGGCGGAATGGCCCCGTCGCTACGCTTTATCGATGTTCGGGTTAGGCGCGAGCGCCCGCATCGCCAGGGAGCTCCGGGGCGACATCGCGGCCGCCAAGAGCCGCGATCCGGCCGCTCGCGGCGTGGCCACGGCCGAGATCCTCGCGACCTGGCCCGGCGTCCATGCGGTTGTCGCGCACCGGCTCGCGCACGCCCTCTACGGCACCTCCGTGCCTCTGTTGCCGCGCGCGCTTGCCGCCGCGGCGCGCTCGCTGACCGGCATCGAGATCCATCCGGCGGCCGAGATCGGCAGCGGCTTCTTCATCGATCACGGCATGGGAGTGGTGATCGGCGAGACCGCGCAGATCGGCGACAATGTCACCCTGTACCAGGGCGTGACCCTCGGCGGCACCGGCTTTCAGACCGGCAAGCGCCATCCCACCGTGGAGGACAACGTCACGATTGGATCGGGCGCCAAGCTGCTCGGCCCGATCACCGTGGGCCACGGCTCCAAGATCGGCGCCAACACCGTGGTCGTCCACGACGTACCTCCGAACTCGACCGTGGTCGGCAATCCCGGCCACCCCGTGCGCGTCGACGGCCGCCGGCCCGAGGGTCCCGACGCCGACTGGGTCCATCTGCCCGATCCGATCGCTGACGCGCTGAAGGCGCTCGCGGCGCGGATCGCGGTGCTCGAGCGGGCTCACGGCGCGGACGGCGCCGGCGTTGAGGTGCAAAGCGCGCCGACGGTCGGGCCCAACCCGGCGGGCGGTTAGGCAGATGGCCCTCGAGCTTCGATAGACGAAGCTCGAGGGACGTTGACGGCGGTCAATCGGGGTCGTGCTCGGCTACCGCGGAGACAGGCTCCGCGGTCCGCGCTTGAACCGTTCCCCGGGGCAGATTTCTCCTCGCGCGCACCAGGTACAGCGGGCGCCCCTTGACCTCGTCGTAGATGCGACCGACATACTCGCCCATGATCCCGATCGCGATCAGCTGGATGCCGCCGAGCAGCAGCACCACGATCGTGATCGTCGCGAACCCCGGAATGTAGGAGTCCAGCAGACGCAGGATGAACACCACCGGGATCGCCAAGAACGCGAGCGCGGAGAAGACGAAACCCATCAGCGTCGCGAGCTGCAGCGGCCGGTGGGAGAACGAGAAGATCGCGTCGAGCGAGAAGCGCAGCATCCTCGGCAGCGTGTACTTGGTCTCGCCGGCGTAGCGGCGATCGCGCTCGTAGGAGATGGCGGTCTGGGTGAAGCCCACCCACACCGTCATGCCGCGCAGAAAGCGATGGCGCTCGCGCATCGAGCGCAGCGCGTCGAGCGCGCGCCGGTCAAGCAGCCGGTAGTCGCCCGAGTTCTGCTGCAGCTCGACCGAGGACAGCTTGTCAAACAGCGCGTAGAACCACTTTGCGGTCGTCAGCTTGAATCGCGACTCGCCGGCGCGCAGCTCCCTCACCGCGTAGACGACGTCGCAGCCGGCGAACCAGCTGTCGAGCATCGTCGGGATCAGCTCGGGCGGGTCCTGCAGATCGGCGTCGAGCATCACCACCGCGTCGCCGCGCGCGTGGTCGAGGCCCGCGGTCAGCGCCGTTTGGTGGCCGAAGTTCCGCGACAGGAACACCACGCAAACACGGGGGTCCGTTGCCGCCAGACGGTCGAGAATCGCCGCCGAGCCATCGCTCGAGCCATCGTCGACGAGCACGAGCTCGAAGGGAACCGCGTGCAGCGCCGCGCACACGCGCGCGTAGAACGCCTCGATCAGTGCCTCTTCGTTGTAGAGCGGGGCAACGACGCTGAGCAGAGCGAGCGTGCGGCCACCATCGGCGTTGCTCTCGAGTTCACCGGCCATTCGTCTCATGGTACGGGCAGAACGGGCGGTCCCCTGCATTGCGGGTCCCGGCGGCGGGATGCTCTATACGGGCGTCGTGACGTGCGGGATGAAGCCCACCAGCTGGATCGCCAGCATGACTCCGGTCGCAATCACCGCGCTGCGCTTGAGCCGCTCATCGGTGCTGATCGCCGCCAGCGGCAGCAGCCACGCGACGTACCACGGCAGCAGCGAACTGGCCGTGATCAGCATCGCGAGCGTGGCCCAGCCCGCGCCGTCCAGCCAGTCGAGCTTGCCCAGCCTCACCGAGCGCAGCAGCCACAGGCACACGATCAGGAACGCGACCGCCAGCACGATTCCGACCACGTGCCCGAGCGTGACCAGCCCCAGCCCGCTTGAGCTCCCGAGGAATCCCGGGATGCTGTGCCAGTCGCCCTCCGCCTGAGCCTGCGCGACGGTGCCCGGCAGATGTAGCGGGCCCGTGCCGAAGAGCGCGAAGCTGGCGATCGCCACCACCGCGGTCACGGCACCCGCGCCCAGCGCGATTTCGCGGCTGCGGCGCGTGGCCTTGCCGCCTGCCAGTAGGGCGAAGGGCACCAGCAATCCGCCGGTCAGCTTGATCCAGGTCGCGGCGGCCAGCAAGCCACCGCCGGTGCGGTGGCGGCGCTGCAGGATCGCCCACAGCCCCGCCGTCGAGGCGGCGAGCATCATCAGGTCGTTGTGAGCGCCGCCGACGCCGTAGAGCACGAACAGCGGGTTCAGCCCGACCAGCGCGACCGCCTTGACCGGGTTGACGCCGCGCCAGCGGGCCGAGTGCCACACGCACGCCACCACCACCAGCGCCGAGACCGCCGCGATCGCCTTGTAGGTGAGAACGCTGGCGGCGATCGAGAGCGGCGCGAAGATGTACGAGACGGCCGTGAACAGCGGCCCGTAGACCGACGGCGTGTTCACCCACTTGGCGCCGATGAACGGATACAGCGGGTCTAGCGAGATCGCGTAGGGGCCGTGGAGGTACGGGTTGGCGCCGTAAAGCGCGCCCATGCGGCCGTAGGCGCCGTAGCTGAAGACGTCGGTCGACAGCAGCGGGGGCGCGAGCAGCACCAGCGCCAGCAGCCCCGCAATGCACATCAGCACCGCCTTCGGCGGTATCCGCTCTGCATGGCGGACCGCGAACACATATGCGACGAACATGACCGCGAGAGCGGCCATCGCGCCGCCTGCATGGATGTCGAGGCCGGTGCTGCCGAACGGGCCGGCGAGCCAGCTGGGGATGGGGCGGATCGACTGCGGCAGCAGCGCGTCGGTGCTTGCCGCGTCGAGCGAGATCACGAGCCCGCTGAGCAGCAGCACCACCAGGGCGAGCGGGCCGACCCACTCGCGCGTAGCGACCCGCCGCACGACCGGCGCGCGTTCAAGTTCGAATGCGCCTTGCTGGCGCGTGACCCCCAGTGGGGCCGTTGTGCTCATGATCTAAAAATGCAGGAGGGGCGGTTCGGTTTCAGTTTGTCCGTTTTGGGATCAGGTTATGCACGCCTTTGACGGTGGCAAAGACCCGCGTGGCGCCGGCTCGGGCCAAGCGGCGCCTCTCAGGGGGCACGCGTATTTTTTCAGACCCGAGAGTTAAGTTCCTGCCGCGGCGCTGTCGGCGTCCATCCCCGCAGGCGCGGCACCAGCAGCATCGCCTCGACCGCGATGTGGCCCGACATCTTGCTCGCCCCGGCCTTGCGGTCGGCGAACACGATCGGCACCTCCACCACCCTGAAGCCGGCCCGCAGCGCCCGGTAGGTGACCTCGATCTGGAATCCGTAGCCCTCGGCCCTCACGCTCTGCAGATCGATCGCCTCGAGCACCTCGCGGCGGATGCATTTGAAGCCTCCCGTGAGGTCGCGAACCGGGACGCCGAGCATGGCGCGCGCGTACAGCCCACCGCCGCGGCTGATGGCCCGGCGCGCCAGACCCCAGTTGCGCACGCCACCTCCCTCCACGTAGCGCGACCCGAGCACGAGGTCGGCATCGCTCGCCGCCGCGATCAGGTCCGGCAGGTAGCGCGGGTCGTGCGAGAAGTCGGCGTCCATCTCGATCAGCAGCTCGGCCCCGGCCGAGAGCGCGTGCCCGAAGCCGGCGCGGTAGGCGTGGCCGAGTCCTTCCTTGCGCGCGCGGTGCAGCACCTCGACCCACCCCAGCTCCGCCGCGAGCCGATCCGCGATCGCACCCGTGCCGTCGGGTGAGTTGTCGTCGACCACGAGGATCCGGAACGCGCCGGCTGCGCTGCGTTCGAGTTCGGTGCCGGCGGCGTGCACGATCGCCTCGATATTCGCCGCCTCGTTGTAGGTCGGCATCACGATCCATACGCGTCCCGGCATCGCCGGGTACGGTAGCTACCGCGGCCGACTAGGGTGATTACCGCTTGACGTAGGCGACCCTGTTCCAGCTTGGCTCGGGCGCGAGCTCGATCGGCTCGCCGCCGCGCTCGGGTTGCACGTAGACGAACGAGTGGCGCTCCTCGTCGAAGACGACGTCGAGCTCGCCCTCCTTCACGCGCTGGTCGAGCCAGGCGCCACGGAAGATCAGTCTCCGCAGCCAGTGCACGAGCGAGCGCTCCGAGGGTCCGACGAGCTCGGGCCAGCAATCGTTGACGTGCTCGCCCAGCGGCGAGGCAGGGTCGGAGACCTCGCCGTTGACGACCAGGCTGACGAGGTCCTCGGCCTCGTCGTCCTCGACGGGTCCCCAGATGAAGCCGAGCTTGCGCGCGGCCTGCTCGCACCGCTCGCGGAAGTCGCGTTCGTTGAAGGTGAAGCGAAGCTCTCCGTACTCCAGCACGAAGTCCTCGCCCGAACTGTAATTCCCACGCCGGTACATAAGCCGTCGGGATCATATGTGCGTTTCCTGCACCGGCGCGCGCGTGAGAGCGATGTTGCAAAGCTTTTGCAGCGGCAGGGGCGAGAACCTCTTTTCCGCGCGCTCGGAGGGGCATGAACGACCTCTCCGCCACGATCCTGCTGATCGAAGATCACCCCGTCACGCGAGCATTTCTGGCCGAGAACCTGACGGCCGACGGGTACGAGGTGCTGCAGGCCGAGTGCGCCCGCGATGCCGAGCGCATGATCGCCTCGGACTTCCCCGATGCCGCGATCCTGGACCTGGGACTGCCCGACCACGACGGGCTCGAGCTACTGCGCGAGGTGCGGGCCTCGGACCGGGTGGCTGGCAAGTTCGACCCCGACCTGCCGGTCCTGGTGCTCTCTGGCAAGGCGAGCGAGCTCGATTGCCTGCGAGGTTTCCAGCGCGGGGCCGATGACTACATGACCAAGCCGTTCTCCTATCCCGAGCTCCGGGCTCGAGTGGCAGCGCTGCTGCGGCGCGGCCGGCGCCGGCCCGGGCCCGGCAAGATCCGTGTGGGGCCGCTTGAAATCGACCCGCTCGGGCGCCGGGTGTGGCTGCACGGCGAGGAGGTGAAGCTCTCCAAGAAGGAGTTCGCGCTTTTGCGCGCGCTGGCGGGCGATCCGACCCGCGTGTTCACGCGCGAGGAACTGCTGCGCGGAGTCTGGGGCTACCGCTCGATGGGAATCACGCGCACGCTCGACTCGCACGCGTCCCGCTTGCGCCAGAAGCTCTCGGGATCGGGCGAGCGCTTCATCGTCAACGTCTGGGGGGTGGGTTACCGGTTGGTGGACGGGGCGCTGCCGTGATCGCGGCGGTCGCACTGGGCGGCTGGACCGCGGCCGCGATCGCGGTCGCGTCCACTGCCTGGTCGGGCCAGCGGCACGCGCGGCGGCTGGAACAGGTGGCGCGCGCGTCGCACGAGCTGCGCGGACCACTCACCGCGGCGCGCCTGGGGCTCGAGCTGGGCGCCCGCGGCGGCGAGCTCACGCCTGCTTGCCTGAAGGCGCTGGAACTCGAGCTCGAGCGGGCCACGCTGGCGCTCGCCGACCTGTCCGTCGCGACGGCCGGCGGCGCGCTCTGCAGGCAGCCCGAAGAGCTTGAGCTAGGTGCGGTCGTCGCGGACTGCGTCGAGGCGCGGCGCGGCGCGGCCGCGCAGAGCGGAGCGGCGCTGCAACTCCATTGGCCCGAGGCGCCCGCGGTCGTGCTCGGCGATCGCCTGCGGCTCGCGCAAATGCTTGGGAACCTGCTGGCGAACGCGATCGAGCACGGCGGGGGGCTGATCGAGATCTGCGGCCGGATCGACGCGGGCGCCGTCCGGATCGAGGTCACCGACGACGGGCCAGGGCTGCCGGCGCCGGTCGCGCAACTCGCGGCACGGGCGCGCGCGGGGAGGGGGTGGCGTGGGCGCGGGCTCGCGATCGCCGCCGCGATCGCACGCGATCACGGCGGTCGGCTGGCCGCCGCCCCCAGCGACCGCGGCGCGCGCGTGGTGCTGGAGCTGCCCCTGCACGCGGCGGCCGCCGTCACCCGCAGCGGCGGGGCCTAATACCTCATTCTTGATGGCCGGCGCACATGTGCGCCGCTCGGGCTAGCCGCGCGCTCGGCATTCGGTCCTGTAACAAGCCCCCCGGACGGACCCGGCGCCCGGGTGCAATCTCACGCCCACTCGCGGCGTCTGCAGGAAATCCTGCGCTGCCGGCCGTTCGCCGTCACGCCTTGAGCCGTCGGGGTTTGCGGCCGCATAGAGGGTGCTTTGAGCGCTGGTGGGGGGTGAGATGAGATTTGGGTTGCAAAGTGGGGGAAAGTGGGATAACGTGGCGGATGCATGCGGAACCCGGGTGGCAGGGCTCCTCCCACCCGGCCACCCGGGTTCAGGTTTCGGTCGATCGAGGCACATTGACCTTTCGCGGAACTTTCGAACACTCGCTCGACGCCAAGCACCGTCTGACGGTCCCGGCGAAGTTCCGCGCCGCCCTCGCGGCCGGAGTTGTGCTCGCCGCTTCGCCCGAGACAAACGCCGAGGCGCCCCGCTGTATCGGAATCTGGACCCCGGGGGACTATGACCGCTACACCGACCAGTCGCTCGCCGGCCACAACCCGCTCTCGCCCAAGGCTCGCGAGCTCGAGCGCTTCTTTTCCAACTATTCGCATGACACCGAGCTTGATTCGGCCTACCGCGTAATGATCCCTCCCCACCTGCTGGCCTACGCAGGGCTCGACCGCGAGGTGGTGGTGACCGGATCGGGACGCTGCCTCGAGGTGTGGGACCGCGCCGCCTACCAGGCCTACTCGGAAGACGTGCTCCTCCGTATCCCCGACATCGCCGCGAGCTTTGCCGACACTGCTTGAGATGACCCAGACGCACGTTCCGGTGCTCGCCGGCGAGCTGATCGCGGTGCTCGATCCGCAGCCCGGCGAGACCGTGGTCGATTGCACGTTCGGAGGAGGCGGTCACGCGCGGTTGGTTGCAAGCCGCATCGGGTCCGAGGGGCTGCTGGTCGGGATCGACCGTGACCCTGCGGTGGCGGAGCGCTTCGCCGAGATCGCGGCCGAGCTGGCCTGCGCGACGGAGTTCATCCGCGGCGACTTCGCGACGGCCCTCCTGCGGCTGGTGCAAGACGGGCGCCAGGCGGACGTGGTCTATCTCGACCTCGGCATGTCCTCGCTGCAGCTCGACGCCTGGTCTCGGGGCTTCTCCTACGCCTACGACGCCCCGCTCGACATGCGCATGGATCCCGAGCAGGAGCTGACCGCCGAGCAGATCGTCAACCACTGGGACGAGCGGCGCCTCGCGCGCGTCCTGCGCGAGTACGGGGAAGAGCGTTACGCCGGCAGGATCGCCCACTCGATCGTGCGCTCCCGCCGCCAGCGCGAGCTCCATTCGACTGGGCAGCTCGTCGACGTGATCAAGGCCGCGATTCCCACCCCGGCGCAGTTCGCCGGCGGTCATCCGGCGCGGCGCACCTTCCAGGCGCTGCGCATCGCCGTCAACGACGAGCTCGCCCAACTGGCAGCCGCGCTGCCCGTCGCGTGGGAGCTGCTGGCGCCCGGGGGGCGGCTCGCCGTGATCTCGTTCCACTCGCTCGAGGACCGTCAGGCCAAGCGGTTTTTGGCCGATCGCGCGCGCGGATGCATATGTCCTCCGGATCTGCCGGTGTGCGTGTGTGGTCGTAGTCCGGAGGCCGAGCTACTCACACGCCGTGCGCTCTCGCCCACGCCGGGTGAGATCTCGTCAAATCCCCGTTCCCGTTCGGCGCACCTGCGGGCTGCACGCAAATTGGAGGTAGAGCACGATGACTGAAGTCGCCACCAAGCCCGTGCGGGCGAAGCGCGCTGCCGGCGCCCAGGTCAGGCCGGCGCCGGCTCGGCGACCGCTACGGCGCGTTTCGGGACCGGCACCGCGTCGGGTACGAACGCGTGAGGAGCGTCGCGAGCCGCTCAGCGCGCGGCTGCTCGGCTTCCTGCGCAAGCTGCCCGAGCACTCCTTGCTCGACCGGCTCGTGCGCGGGCGGGTGTGGATTCCCTTGCTCGGCGTGATGCTCGGCGGAATCGTGGCGATGCAGGTTGAGCTGCTGAAGCTCAACGCGACCACGGGTCGCTCCATCGAGCTCGCGAGCGCGCTCCAGAGCCGCAACCAGATCTTGCGCGCCGAGGTGGCCGCGGACTCGGCGCCCGGGCGGATCGAGCGCCTCGGGCTGCGCATGGGCATGATGCTGCCCGGGCCCGAGGCGATCACGTTCCTGAGGGCACGCTCCACCAGCCCGGCCCGCGCCGCCGCGGGCATCCACCCGCCTGACATCGCTGCCTTTGAAGCCGCGCTGCAGGCCACCACGTCGGCGACCGTGGGATCGATGCCCCTGCTCGCACCGCCCGCTTCCGCGCCGACGACGTCCACCGTCTCGCCGCCATCGACTTCGAGCCCCGCCACGACATCGCCGACCACGACCGCCGGCACGACTTCGACGCCGACCTCGACCACGACGGCGACGACGGCCCCGGCCGCGACCACCACCTCGCCGGCCGCTCCCCCGCCAACCGTGCCGTGAGCGCGCTCAGCTCGATCGATCGGCGGCTGCGGATCCTGTTTTTGGGCTTCCTGGGCCTGCTGGCGCTCGGGATCACGCGCGCCGCCGAGCTCGGCACGATCAAGGCTGGAAGCTTGCGCCACGCGGCCGCCAGCGAACAGGTGAGCGTGAACACGATCCCGGCTCCACGCGGGACGATCACCGACCGCAACGGCGTGCAGCTGGCGGTCTCGGAGTCCGCCGACGACGTGGTGGCCGATCCCTACCTGATCCGGCACCCACAGGCGGTCGCGTCGCGCCTCGCGCCGCTGCTCGGCGAGTCGCAGACCAAGGTGCTCGATGCCGTCAGCAAGCCTCACACCGGCTTTGTCTACCTTGCGCATCTGCTCCCGGGCGACCAGGCGCAGGCGATCCTCAAGCTCCGCATCAACGGCATCTCGCTGGAGCCCGAGGTCAGGCAGGTCTACCCGCGGGACTCGCTGGCCGCCCAGGTGATCGGCACGGTCGGGTGGGGCGATAAGGGACTCAGCGGGCTTGAGTACCTCTACAACAAGGCGCTGGAAGGGGTCAACGGCGTGCGCAAGACGGTCAACGACGCCCTTGGCCAACCGATCTCGATCGAGGATCTGCGCCCCACGAAGTCCGGCAAGACGATCCGCCTGACGATCGATTCCGCGCTGCAGACCGAGGTCGAGGGTGTGCTCGCGGGCGTGGCCGCCCAGTACCACCCCAAGGGGGCGACGGCGATCGTGATGAACCCGAACTCGGGCCAGATCCTCGCGCTCGCGAACTGGCCGCGGCTGAACCCCAACGACCAGTCGGGCGCCACGCCGTCGGCCTACGAGGACTGGGCGGTCGGGCTCAACTACGAGCCGGGCTCGACCTTCAAGGCGATCACGGTCGGGGGGGCGCTCCAGGACGGGCTGATCACGCCAAGCACCCAGTTCGGGGTTCCGCCCGTGCTCGACGTCGCCGGCCGCCAGATACACGACGCCGAGTCTCACGGCTACGAAACGCTCACCGTCGCCCAGATCCTCAAGTTCTCCAGCAACATCGGCGCGGTCGAGATCGGCTCCAAGCTGGGTGCCAAGGGCTTCGACTACTGGGTTCACCGCTTCGGCTTCGGGGCGCCGACGGGCGTCGATCTGCCCGGCGAGCAGCAGGGCATCGTCAGGCACTGGTGGCAGTACTCCGGTTCCTCGATGGGGAACCTCCCGTTCGGTCAGGGCGAGTCGGTCACGCCGATGCAGATGCTGGCCGCGTACGCGGCGATCGCCAACGGCGGCATGCTGCGTCCGCCGCGGATCGTGGAGTCGATCGGAAACAAGGCGGTGCCCGAGGCCAAGGGCAAGCGCGTCATTTCGCCGCGGGTGGCCTCGGAGCTGCGCACGATGCTGCGCGGCGTCTTCGCCGACGGCGGGACCGCCTCGGGCGCGGCGATCCCCGGCTACGACATGGCGGGCAAGACCGGCACGGCGCAAATCGCGGTCAACGGGCGCTACAGCAGCGAATACATCGCCTCGTTCGTCGGCATGGTCCCGACCAACCACCCGCGCCTGCTGGCGCTGGTGGTCGTCGATCAGCCGCACGGCGGATACTACGGCGGCTCGGTGGCCGCGCCCGCCTTCCAGAAGATCATCGGCTGGGCGGTGCCGTACTTCGGGATCAACCCGCGCTGAGGCCATGCCGTCGCGCCGCTGGGGAAGAGGGGGCGCGTACACTCAGCGGGCGATGCGGCTGGACGAGGTGATTTCCGGCGCCCCGACCTCCGCGCGCGACGTCGAGGTAACCGATCTCGCCTACGACCACCGGGCGGTTGGGCCCGGGACTCTGTTCTTCTGCGTAGCGGGGATGACCCGCGACGGCCACGAGTTCGCGGACGAGGCGATCGCGCGCGGCGCTGTGGCGCTTGTGACCGAGCGCGTGCTCGATGCCGGCGTGCCCGAAATCGTCGTGCCGTCCGTGCGCGCGAGCATGGCGCCCGCGGCGGCCCGCCTGTTCGGTGATCCCACCGCCGAGCTCGCGGTGGCCGGGGTCACCGGCACCAACGGCAAGACCACCACCGCCTATCTGTTGAGGGCGCTGCTCGAGGCTGCGGGCATGCCGACCGGCCTGCTCGGCACAGTCACGAGCGTGATCGGCGGCCGCGAGCACGAGGTGGTGCGGACGACCCCCGAGGCGATCGACCTGCAGCGCACCTTCCGAGCGATGCTCGACGGGGGCGACCGCGCCTGCGCGATGGAGGTCTCCTCGCACGCGCTCGCGCTCCATCGCGCGGACGCGATCCATTTCGCCGTCGCCATCTTCACGAACCTGTCGCGAGATCATTTGGACTTCCATCTCACGATGGAGGACTACTTCGCCGCCAAGCGGCGGCTGTTCACGGAGCTCGCGCCGCGCGCCGCCGTGGTCAACGTCGACGACCCCTACGGTCGCGAACTCGCGGCCGAGCTGCCACACGCGATCACGTTCGCTCTCGCGAGCCCCGCGGCGGCCTACCGAGCCACCGACGTCCGCACCGGTCTGCGCGGCTCCCGCTTCACCGCCCTGACTCCCGACGGCCCAGTGCAGCTGAGCTCGCCGCTGCGCGGCTCGTTCAACGTCTACAACGTGCTCGGCGCGCTGGCCGCGGCGCGGGCGCTGGGCGTCGCGCTGGAGCCCGTCGTGGCGGCAATCGAGCGAGCGGGCCAGGTGCCAGGGAGATTCGAGCCGGTCGACGAGGGCCAGGACTTCGCCGTGCTCGTGGACTACGCCCACACCCCCGACTCGCTCGAGAACGTGCTGCTGGCGGCGCGGGAGCTCACGACCGGACGGCTGCACGTCGTGTTCGGCTGCGGTGGCGATCGCGACCGCGGCAAGCGGCCCCTGATGGGTCAGATCGCGCGCAGCCTCGCCGACCACGTGGTTGTCACCTCGGATAACCCCCGTTCCGAGGATCCCGAGGCCATCATCACCGAGATCCTCGCCGGCGCAGGCGAAGACGTGCCCTGGCTCGTGGACCGCCGCGAGGCGATCGCCGAGGCGATCGGCTCCGCCAATACGGGTGACGTGGTCGTGATCGCTGGCAAGGGGCACGAGCAGGGCCAGGAGTTTGCCGGCGGCTACAAGGTGCCGTTCGACGATCGGGTGGTCGCGCAGGAGGTGCTGCGCGGGGTGCCGACCCGCACCTGAGAGAGATGCGCGCCTGGAGTCCAGAGCGCGTGGCGCGCGCCGGCGACGCGCGCCTCCTGACCGCGCCCGCGGTCGTGGCCGGTCCGGAGCGCGTCGTGATTGATTCCCGCCAGGCCGGGCCGGGGGCGCTGTTCGTGGGGCTGCTCGGGGCGCACGCTGACGGGGGCGAGTTCGCGGCGCAGGCGCTGCGGTCCGGGGCGTGGGGGGTCTTGGTCGCGCCGCGCCACGCCGAGCGGCTCGCCTCGGCACAAGCGGGGGTCGTTATCGGTGCCGAGGATCCCCTGCTCGCGCTGCAGCGGCTCGCCGGCGTCTGGCGCCGGGAGCTCGGGGCGCAGGTGATCGCGGTGACCGGCTCGACCGGCAAGACCACCACCAAGGACATCCTGGTCTCGCTGATCGCGCCCGCGCGGCGCGTCGCGGCCACGCGCGCGAACTACAACACCGAGATCGGGGTGCCGATCGAGATCCTGTCTGCGCCCGCGGATACCGAGGTGTTGGTGCTCGAGCACGCGATGCGCGGCGCCGGACAGATCGCCGAGCTGGCAGCGATATCGCGGCCCGACGTGGCCGTGATCGTCAACGTTGGTCCCGTCCACCTCGAACTGCTGGGTACGGTCGAGGCCGTGGCTGCCGCCAAGGCGGAGCTGATCGCGGCCCTGGGCGAGGGTGGCACGGCGGTGGTGCCCGCGGGCGAGCCGCTGCTCGAACCCTACTTGCGGCCCGGGTTGCGCGTGATCACCTTCGGCCCGGGCGGAGACGTTCACTTCGGCCGGCCGGGCTCCGACGGCCGTGTGGAAATCGACCTCGCCGGCCGCGTCATTGAGCTGGAGGTGCCGTTCGCACAGCTGCATCTGCGAACGAATTTGCTCGCTGCCGCGGCTGCAGCCAGCGCCGTCGGCGTGATCCCCAGCGGCCGCGTGGAGGTCGCGTTCTCGCCGGGGCGCGGGCAGCGCACCGAGCTGCCGGGCGGGGTGACCGTAATCGACGACTGCTACAACGCCAATCCGATGTCGGTCCGCGCCGCGCTCGACGACCTCGCCGGGACCGCCCGTCCCGGCGGCGCCTCCCGTCGCGTAGCCGTACTCGGCGACATGCTCGAGCTCGGACCCTGCGAGCACGAATTCCACGTTGAGGCCGGCCGCCATGCCGCGGACGCCGGGATCGATGTGCTGGTCACGGTCGGGCCGCTGGCAGCGGCGATGGCAGAAGGTTTCTCGGGCGAGCTCCACGCCGTGGCGAGCGCCGCGGAGGCCGCGCCGCTCGTGCAAAGGCTGGTGCGGCCGGGCGACGCCGTGCTGGTCAAGGGCTCGCGCGGGGTCGGCCTCGAGCTCGTCTGCTCGTCCCTGATCGCGGACCGGGCTCGATGACTGCGCTGGCCGTGATCCACCATCCGGGGTCCATCTCGGGCCGAGTGTTGATCGCGGGCACCGCGTCGCTGCTGATGTGCGTGTTCCTCAGCCCGCGCTTCATCGCCTTCCTGCGCCGGCGCGAGTTCGGCCAGAACATCCGTGAGGAGGGCCCGCAGGGCCACCTGCGCAAGGCCGGGACGCCGACTATGGGCGGCATTATTCTGTTCGCCGCGATCGCGGTGCCGTTCTTAGTCCTCTCGCATCGCGACTGGCAGTCGATGGGGGTCTTCGGCGCGGCCCTGGCCTGCGGCCTACTCGGCTTCATCGACGACTTCACGAAGATCGTCAAGCGCCGCTCGCTTGGGCTCCGCGCCCGCACCAAGCTGGTCCTGACGCTCGCGATCGCGGTGGGGCTGTGGTGGGTGGCCACCCAGAGAGTGGGCCTCGACCCGAAGGTGCGAATGTGGTTCTTCGACGTCACGATCAACCTCGGGCCGTTCTATCCCGTGTTCATCTTCCTGGTCCTGGCCGGCTCGACCACGGCGGTCAACTTCACCGATGGCCTCGACGGGCTCGCCGCCGGGTGCGCCGCGATCGTGCTGCTGGCGTATGTCGCGATCACTTTTATCGCCGGCCGTGGCGAGAGCGACCTGACGATGCTGGCCGCATGCTTCGTGGGCGCCAGCATCGGCTTTCTGTGGTTCAACAGCTTTCCCGCCAGCGTGTTCATGGGCGACACCGGCTCGCTGGGGCTGGGGGGAGCGATCGCTGGGCTCGCGGTGATGACCCAGACCGAGGTGCTGCTGATCCTGATCGGCGGGGTGTTCGTGGTCGAGGTGCTCTCGGTGGTGGCGCAGGTGATCTCGTTCCAGACCATGCGCAAGCGCATCTTCCTGATGGCGCCCTTGCACCACCACTTCGAGTTGCGGGGGTGGTCCGAGACGAAGATCATCCTTCGCCTCTGGATCGTCGCGGCGGCGTGCGCCGCGATCGGCTTTGTCGTCTACCAGCAGGTCATCCGTGGGTAGGGGGGCTCGGCGGCGCCCCCACGGTCCCGGAACCGAGCCGTGAAGCCGCGGCCGCCGCTTCCCCCCGGACCGTTTCTCGTCGTGGGACTGGCCCGCTCCGGAATCGCCGCGGCGCTGGCCCTGCGTTCGCGCGGCGAGCAGGTGATCGGCTGCGACGCCGGGTCTGCCGAGGACGGCCCGCTGCGTGAGGCGGCGCAAAGGCTTTCCCAGGAGGGCGTCGAAGTACACCTGGATGCGTCAGGCGACGCCCTTGCCGCCCGCGCCGGGACGCTCATCAAGAGCCCCGGCGTTCCCCAGCACGCCGCGGTCGTGGCGGCCGCGCACGCCCGCGGCATCCCGGTGCTCGGAGAGCTCGAGCTCGCTTGGAGACTGCTGCCAAATGAGTTCGTGGCGGTGACCGGAACAAACGGCAAGACCACCACGACGGAGTGGATCGGCCACATCCACCGCGAGGCCGAGGCGCCCGTCGCCGTTGTGGGCAACGTCGGCACCGCCGCCTCCAGCCTCGTGGGAACCACCGATCCGGAGGTGACCGTGGTCTGTGAGGCCTCCTCGTTTCAGCTCGAGGACACGCACGCCTTCGCCCCCGAGGTCGCCGTTCTGCTGAATCTGACGGCCGACCATCTGGACCGCCACCGCACGATGGAGGAATACGCCGCGGCGAAGCTGAGGCTGTTCGCCAACCAGGACGCCGGCGATGTGGCGATCCTCCCGCAGACGTTTGAGCGCGAGATCAGCGGCCGCGCGCGACGGATCTCCTTCGGTCCCGGCCGGACGGCAGGGCTCGCGGAGCGAGAGGGCCGGTTGTGGTGGCAGGACGAGCCGCTGCTGGCGCTCGACGAGATCTCGCTGCCCGGCGCCCACAACCGTGAGAACGCGATGGCCGCCGCCGCGGCGGCGCTGGCCCGGGGGCTCGACCGCGACGCGGTCGCCCGCGGCCTGAAGAGCTTCCGCGGCGTCGCCCACCGGCTCGAGCTGATCGCGGTCAAAGACGGTGTCGCCTACGTCAACGACTCCAAGGCCACCAATGTCGCCTCCACGCTCGTGGCGCTCGCGGCCTATCAAGGGGGCGTGCACCTGATCGCGGGAGGGCGCTCCAAGCAGCAGGACTTCACCCCGCTTGCGGCGCCGGTCGCCGCGCGCTGCCGAGCCGTCTACCTGATCGGCGAGGGCGCGCTCGAGCTCGGGACCGCGCTGCAGTCAAGCGGCGTGCCGCTGCGCGCGGTGCGCAACCTCGAGCGAGCGCTCTCCGCGGCGCGCGAGGCCGCGCGGCCGGACGAGGTCGTACTGCTCTCGCCGGCCTGCGCCAGCTATGACCAGTACCGCGACTTCGAGGCTCGCGGCGAGCACTTCCGGACGTTGGTGGAGGCGCTTTGAACATCGCGGCGGCGCTCCGCTCAAACAAGCCTGCATCGGCGGACGCCGAGCGCGCACGCGCTCCCCGCTCGAAGGCCGCCGCGCCGCCGATCGAGCACCGCATGCTGATGACCGCCACGCTGTGCCTGCTCGCGTTTGGCGCGGTCATGGTCTACAGCGCCTCCTCTCCGCCTGGTGTGCTGGCCGGGCAGGGGCTCGGCACGGGCATGTTCATCCGCTACGTGCTGTTTGGCTCGCTGGGGCTCGTGGCGATGCAGGTGCTCTCGCGGCGGGGGCTCGTGCTGCTCAATGAGCGTGCGGCGAAATTGCTGCTGTTCGGCTCGTGCGCGCTGCTGCTGTTCGTGCTGATTCCGGGCTTCGGACGCGGAGTCCAGGGCGCCCAGCGCTGGTTCAGCGTGGGGCCGATCCAGTTCCAGCCCTCGGAGCTGGTCAAACTCGCCCTGGTGCTGTACGCGGCCAGGTACCTGGCCGACCACCCGCGGCGGGTCGGTTCGCGGCTGTTACCGCTCGTGACGCCGATCGCGGTGGCGGCTGGGCCCGCCCTCCTGCTGATCATGGTCGAGCCCGACATGGGGACCACGCTGGTGATCGTGTTCACGATCACAACGCTGCTGATCGCCGCCGGCATCCCGGCCCGCCAATTGCTCCTGCTGGCTGCGGTAGGCGCGCTGATCGTGCTGCTGTTCGTGCTCGCCGAGCCCTATCAGCGCGCGCGGCTGTCCTCCTTCCTGGACCCGTGGGCGTCGAAGTCGACCGCGGGTTTCCAGGCCGTCCAGGGCCAGATCGCGCTCGGCTCGGGGGGAGTGTTCGGCGTCGGCCTGGGGCGCTCGGTGCAGAAGATCTTCTACCTGCCCGAGGCCCCCACCGACTTCATCCTGGCCGTGGTCGGCGAGGAGCTTGGCGTACTGGGCATCGGGCTCGTCGCGGTGCTGTACGGAATGATCGCCTACGCGGGCTTTCGAACAGCGCGCCGGACGCGAGACCGATATGCGAAGCTGCTCGCGAGCGGTCTCACCTCGCTGATTCTGTGCCAGGGCGTCTTGAACATCTTCGTGGTACTGGGGCTCGCCCCGCTGACGGGCGTGCCGCTGCCCTTCATCTCCTACGCCCCCACCAACCTGTGCGTAATGCTCGCCGCCGTCGGCCTCCTGCTCAACATCGCGCGGCCCGAGAAGCGCCTACAGGTGGTGAAGGCGCCACCGAGTGAGACCAGGGCCGATCGTGATCGGCGCCGGCGGGACCGCGGGTCACGTGGTGCCCGCGCTGGCGGTCGCAGACGCGCTGCGGGCTGAGGGCGCGCAGGTCGTCTTCATCGGCGCCGACCGCGCCGAGGCCCAGCTCGTGCCGGCGGGCGGCTACGAGCTGAGGAGGCTCGCGGTGCGGCCGCTGCCGCGCACTCACACCCGGCTGGCGGCGCGCGCGGCGCTGACCGACGCCGGCGCGGTCGCCCGGGCGCT
>JAVKSP010000034.1:0-27654 GCA_039583645.1 Solirubrobacteraceae bacterium | reverse complement strand
GCAACCTAGTCAACGACTTCAACTTCAACCAGAAGCCGCGGGCGCCGATAATCCTCCCGGTCCACCCCCACACCGACATGTTCGAGCCGCGGCTGTCCGGCCCGCTCCCGGGCTCGTGAGTCGGGTGCGGCGATGGCGGTAATCACGGCGTTCATACCGAGCCCCCCGAGCAACGGCTTTCATCTCGGGCCGCTGTTCGTGCACGCCTATGGGCTGGCGTACGTGCTGGCGGTCGCCGCCGCGATCGTCATCACGCGCGAGCTTTGGCGGCGCGAGGGGGGCGATGCCGGTCTGCCGGGACAAATCGCGCTGTGGGCCTTCCCCGCGGGACTGATCGGGGGACGCATCTACTTCCTGATTACCACGCCGAGCCAGATCCCCCCACACTGGTGGGGGCCGTTCGCGATCTGGAAAGGCGGGCTGGGGATCTGGGGCGGCGTCGCCGCGGGGGTACTCGTCGGCTTGTGGTATGTGCGCCGACGAGGCCTGACCCGAGCGCAGATGCTGCGCCTGATGGACTGCGCCGCCCCGGCCTTGCTGGTCGCACAGGCGATCGGGCGGATCGGCAACTACTTTAACCAGGAGCTCTTCGGCAAGCCGAGCACGCTGCCGTGGGCTCTTCAGATCTCTCCAGCGCACCGTCCGCCCGACTACACCCAGTTCGCCACCTTCCAGCCGACATTCCTGTATGAACTGATCTGGAACCTGCTGCTCGCGACGGTGCTCGCATGGCTGGTGCGCCGCCATCGCTTCCGCGCCCCGGGGGTGTTCGCGCTGTACGTCGCCGGCTACTCGGGGTTTCGCATCTTCGAAGAGAACCTCCGCATCGACTACTCCCAATACATCCTTGGCATGCGCCTGAACTTCTGGATCGCCACCCTGGTCTGTGCTGCGGCGCTGTGGTGGTTCGCGGCGACGCAGCGCGGTTGGACGCTGCCCTTTGGTCAGCGGCACCAGCGGCGCGAGACCGGGACTCCGCCGGCCGCGGCAGGGGCCAGGCCCGCCGTCCGTCCACCTTCCGGCCGCGGCCGATAACGGCGAGCGGAAGGCGAGGTAGGCCGCGGCGGCTGAACGCGCGATCACATGCTCGAGGAGCGCAGGGGGCATGGTGGTCGAAACGCTTTGCGAGCGCGATTGACGGTCTGACCGCGACTAATCGGCCACGGACCGACCCTTGGTCGGGTGCCTCGTTGACTCGCGCACGCGTCGTTCACCTCCGTCCTTGCGTGCGCCGGGTGAGTCCGTTACGTCGGCGCGGCCGTGTGCGGCGGGCAGACGCGCGGAGTAGATCGAGCGTCTTTCTATCTGGCGGGCGACGAGCATGGCCCCGGCCAATGCGACCAATAGCGCCAGGATTTCGGGGTTGACCGAATTGGTCAGCTCGATCGTGAAAGCGAGCGCGGCCACCGGCGTGCGCATCCCCGCTGCCAGCATCGCCGCCGCGCCGACGATTGCATAGGCGGACGCCGGGGTGCCGGGCCACAGGTACGCCCAAGCGTGACCGAGAAACGCGCCCAGCACAGCGCCGGTGCTCAACGTCGGGGTGAACAGTCCTCCCTGTGCACCGCTGCGCAGGCAAAGTGCGGTGACAACCGGCTTTAACAGCGCTAATGCGAGCAGCGTGCCGAGGGCGCCCGCCCCGGTGAAAGCGAACTGCGCGAGGTCGCGGCCGTTGCCCAACAGCAGCGGGTAGCGGATCGCGAGCAGTCCGAGCGCAGCAAAAGCGAGCGGGGGCGCCAGCAGCAACGCATGGCCCTGAGGTCGACGACGATTCGCCCAGGCGACAAGCTTCACCCATATTGCCGCGGCCACCCCGATCACCGGGCTGGCCAGCAGCGCCCACACCAGCAGCGACGCGGACGGGTAGCCGAGTTGCGGCACGTGGTAGATAGGGCCGACCGGCAACGTGATCCAGCTGACCACTGTCGCGATCGCCGCAGTCACGAACGCTGGCACCACCGCGCGCAGCGTGATCGAGCCGAGGTACAGCTCCGCGGCAAACAGCGCCCCGGCGAACGGCACGTTATAGACCGCGCCAACACCCGCCCCCGCGCCACAGGCGATCAGCAAAAGCCGCTGATCTCCAGGCAGCCGAAAGTGGTGGCTAATCCAATCCCCAAAGGCGGCGCCGAAATGCTGCGGCGCGTTCTCACGTCCAATCGAGGCGCCCATCGCGATGACAATTTCCGAGAGCGCGCCGCTCAGCACCGTTCGACCCAGCGAAAGCTTGCCGCGGCCAGACCACACGACCGCGGTCGGCTGGCCCCCCGTCCCACCCAGGTAGCGCCGCATGAGCCAAAGCCCCAGGCCGGCGGCAACGCCGCCTGCCAAGAGCACCAGCACGCGGCGAAGATCACCGTGGCGAGCAACCGCCGCCGAGTACTCGCCCGCGTGATAGCTAAAAGCCGCATGCTGCAGCGCATGCAGCACGACCATCATCACAATCGCGCCGACCCCGGCCGCGATCCCTGTCAGAACCGTCAGCAGCCAGAACCGCGGCGACAGCCCACCGAGCGTTCCGGTGTTCGCCTGCTGGCCGGCGAGACGATCCCCCTCCACAGGACGGGGTCTAACTCGCCTGGCCACACCGGTCTCTGGTGCGAGACCGGCGCGACCGCTCAGCACAAGAGCGCCGCACGACCTCCATTTCACCCCATCCCGTGGCATAGGTCAAAGACCGCCGATGGATAGGAATGACTGTGATCTCCTATAGGGGGGCTCCGCTACTTTCCCGAGGCAGAGAGCTGGCCGCCTCATTGGATCACCAGCGCGCCCCGAGCCGGGACCTGACTTCCACGTTCGCGGTCCTGTACCCGCCCGCCATGCCTGTCGCGTGCCCCTGCTCCTTGTCCTGGACACGTCGTCGTCTTCGCGCAGTAGCCGCCCAACGCACTTGGCCGAGAGCACCCACCCTTCCAGATACTCGACGTAACCGGCCGGCTACCGCTGCACGGCACCCGCGACGGTCAGCATCGGACGACCTCCCCGCAGCGCCTGAGAGGGGGCCGTTTGTGCCTAAGCCGGCCGCGGCTTGGCGAGGTCTTCTTTAGTGAGCACGTGATCGCTGCGATCGAGGTGCGGAAGAGCCTCCACGATCTCCGAAGGCATGACGCTCGACGCCCGCCAGATCTCGATAGCGACCAGCTCGCCCGTCTCTTCGTCCAAGTCGAGCAGGCCCCAGTCCCGCTCCTCAGTCCGTGTCCGCTCGCTCGGACGGACGTGAATGACCACCAAATCACCGTCGGGGCTGTAATAACTAGCTGGTTTCATCTGTTTGGCCTGAGGCTACTCCGGCCACACCGATACGACGTACGCGGTCGCCACATCGTCGCCATCTGGCCAGTTGTATGCAGCGACGACGCCCCGAGCTCGTAAGAGCCAGTCGGCGGAGCGCGGGTTGCGCCGGCGGCGGTCGTGGCTGTTGAGCACAGCGTCTGCAACTTGCTCCGCGCTGAGCCCGCGCCTGGCGAGCTGCTCGATCGCGTGCTCGCTGAACGCCACCCGGCTCGGCGGAGTCATCTCAGTCGGCTGACTCTGGGATCACTTCGACAGAGCTTGACCTGAGGCTGAATGCCTCGGCGACGAGGCGTGCGTCCTCTTGCCGCGGTGCGTAATGCAGGTACTTCATCGTGGTCTGGATGTCGGCGTGACCCATCCACTCCTGCACGCGTCTGATGTCCGCCCGGGTGATCATGCGAGTGCCGAACACGTGGCGCAGATCGTGGAAGCGGAGCTGGCGTAGGCCCGCGCGTTTGAGCGCGGCGTCGTAGCGTCGACGGAGCGCGGAGCCGTCGAGGTAGCTCCCGCAGTCGCTGATGAATACCAGGTCGTCGTCGCTGGTGAAGTGCTCGCGCTGTCCGAGCTTCGCGAGAACCTCGGCCACATCGGGTGCCATTGGCACGGAGCGCACGCGTCCCGACTTCGGAGTTGTGAGCTGCCCGCCCGCGTAGTTCCCGCGGACGCGGATCACGGATCCCGCGAAGTCGACGTCGCGCCAGTGCAACGCCAGCAGCTCGCCGCGGCGCAGCCCGGTGAAAGCGGCAGTCAGGAAGATGGCGGCGTCCTGCGCGGTTGCAGCAGCTCGTACGAGTGCCCAGACCTCTTCGGGCGAGAAGACGTCGATGTCGCCAGTGCGAGTCAGTGGCGGCTTCTCTACGTCCGCCACGGGGTTCCCGGCCAGCTTCCAGACCTTGCGGGCCCGCTGGAAGATCCCGTGCATGAGCACGAGCGCTCATAGGTCAATCTGTTGCGGCCTCGACCGCCGCCGGGGGAGGGCCTCGATCGCTTGCCCCGTTGTTGGCGGGCCAATGAAAGACCGGCCCCTCCCGGCGGTGGTGAGGTGCCGCGAGCGGCGACAGGACGTAGCCCCTGTGGAGGGCCTTGTCTATGAGCAACCGCAACGGTACCTCGGGGTCGGGGCGCTGTCGAGTGTCCTGACCGGTAAGGAGGAGCTGTGGGTAATTGCGCTGGGATCGATTGGGCGTCTGAGAAGCACGATCTGCTGATCGCTGACGAGGCCGGCGAGGAGTTGTTGGCGGCAACGTTCGTGCACGATGAGAGCGGGATCAACTCGTTGTGTCGCGCGATGGTGCGCCACCACGTCGAGGTCGTCGCGATCGAACGGCCCGACGGGGTGCTGGTCGAGCGGCTGCTGGACGCGGGAGTCCGGGTACTGCCGCTGCATCCGAACCAGGTCAAGGCAGCGCGGGACCGCTTCCGCGCCTCGGGCGGGAAGTCAGATCGGTTTGACCGGTTCGTGCTCTGCGAACTGGCACGCACCGATCGGCATCGCTTTCGGCTGCTTGAGCCCGACCTAGATGAGACCAAGGCGCTTCGGGCGCTGTCCCGTGCGCGGGAGGACCTTGTCGTCGCCCGGGTAGCGCTTTGCAACCAGCTGCGCGCCGAGCTTGAGCGGTTCTGGCCCGGCCCAGTCAGGCTGTTCAGCAATCTGGACAGTCCGATCTCGCTCGCGTTCCTGCAGCGCTATCCGAGTCCCGCGGACGCTCGCGGGCTGGGTGAGAAGCGGCTGGCTGCGTTCCTGAAGGCCCACCGGTACAACAATCGCAAGACCTCGGCACAGCTGTTGGAGCGGTTGCGCTCAGCCCCTGCCGGCCGTGCCGGCGAGTTGGAGACCGCGCGGCGGCGCTCGATCGTGCTGCGGTTGACGCGCGCACTGACGGTGATGGCCGAGCAGATCAAAGAGCTCGAGCGCGAAATCGCAGGAGCGCTCGACGCTCACCCAGATGGAGCGATCTTCCGCAGCTTCTTCCGCTCACCTGACGCGGTCATCTGCGCCGCGACGCTGCTGTCAGAGATCGGCGATGACCGCGGCCGGTACCCGCACCGCGACGCGATCGGGGCCGACGCTGGCCAAGCGCCAGTCGCAGTCGAGTCCGGCAAACGCAGAAACGCCAAATTCCGCTGGGCGTGCAACAAACGGCTGCGCAACGCGCTCGGCCAACTCGCGCACACCACCCGAAGGTGGAACTCCTGGGCCGCCGCCCGCTACGCCGCGGCCAGGGCCCGCGGCCACAAACACCGGCGCGCGCTACGCACCCTCGGCCGAGCCTGGAGCCGGATCATCTGGCGCTGCTGGCGCGACCGCATCCCCTACAACCCGCAACTCCACACCGGCCTGCAACTGCTCGGGGCTTGACACAGGACGTCTTTTATCCGCGTACTCGCCGCCCGGTGGACTGATCCAAGCCACGCCTCGACCATCGGCGACGTGATCGACTCGATCGGCAGCTCGCCAAAAGCGGGTAAGAGCTGAGAGCGCACGATGGCCTTGTAGCCAGCCACCGTCGACGGCTTGCGCCTGCGGTCATGTTCGATGTAGCGCAACCATTCGGCGGCCGCGTCGGCGAAGGTTGCGCCGGTCTGAACCATGCCGGGGAGCACGCCACGCCTGGCTTCGTCCAACACTCGCCGCAGCCAGTCCTCGGCGAGCCGTTTGGTGAAGTAGCCGCCTGGCGGTCGGCCCCGCTCTGTCCAAGCGGGGCCGATCTTCTTCTGAACCTGCCGTCCATCTGGCAACCGGTACTTGGCATACCAGGCTGCCCCCCGCTTGCGCTCTACGCGGAAGACGTGTCCCGTGGGGGTCGGAGCGGCTCCGGCACATGCGCATCCACTCAAAGCCGGGGACATATTCGCGACACGTTTAAGATTCCCGCTGGCGGGCCAGGCGAAAACATATGCTTATTACCAGGACTTTTCGAAGCCGACGCGGGGACTCGAACCCCGGACCCCTTCATTACGAGTGAAGTGCTCTACCAGCTGAGCTACGTCGGCGGGTCCGCGCGGCCAGTGTAGATCGTCGGTCTTAGCCGGCTGAGCGCGCACGGGCCGTCACTCCCAATCGCGGGCAACACGTGCGGCGAAGCACGCCGCGCGCTGAAGATCCCTCAGCGCGAGCGCGCTCGCGTGCGCCAATCGTCGACGATGATCGCCCAGCGCTCGTGGTCGCGCCACCGGCCCCCGATCTTGAGGTAGCGGCGCGAGAAACCCTCCCGGCTGAAGCCGGCCCCGCGCGCGAGCGCGATCGACGCGCGATTCCCGGGCTGGATGTTGGCCTCGATCCGGTGTAGGCCCAGTTCGAGGAATGCTCGACACAGTACGAGCTCGAGCCCGTCACGCATGTATCCCTGCCCAGCGAACCGCTTTCCCACGGCGTAGCCGAGATACGCGCTCTGCAACGCCCCGCGCGTTATGTGGGAGAGGTTGAAAAACCCGGTGATCGCGTCGTCCTCTCGGCGGCAGACGAGCATGGCCTCGAAGTCGGGCCTCGCAGCGTCAGCCAGATAGGAGCCGAAGCGCTCAGCGTTGGTAGGTGCGGAAGCCCACGGACGATGGAAGGCGCGACTCGCCAACATCAGCGCCACAAACTCGTCCTCGTCAAGGGGATGTGGCGGTCGCAGGTATACGCGCGGTCCAACCGCGAGTGGCTGCAGATCGTCCGCGACGACGCGGTCTGAGGCGCCACGGCGCTGCGCGCCATCCGTGGCCTTCGATGAGCCGGCGCGTTCCGTCTGTCGTGAGCCCGCGCGGCGCTGTCCGGTCATGGGGCGAGCAGCCTCTCGAGCCTGTATGCCAACGCTTCGCACGCGAGTTCCTCTGACACGTTCAGTTTGAACCGCAGACGCGTTTCCTCCACGAGTTCAACGGCCGCGCGTAGCCGCTGAGGATCCTTTCCTCGGTAGCCATCAAGTTCGTCTCTCCGATCGTAATGACGGATCAGCGCCTCCTCGCCCCAGCCAAGCCGCGTGAGATCGGCGAACCACAGCGAGACGAGCGCCAGGGCGAGGTCGAGTGTCTCGGTCTCGGTCCTCCGCCGGGCACGACGGGCCCGCTCCGTCCACTCGGTCTGGACCCGCCGCCGATCGCTACGCGAATAGAGCTCGAGTTCTGCCGAGACGCGTTCTTCCATGTCAGCGCGAACATGCTCTCCGCGAGCGTGGACCACAGCCAGCAGACCGGTCCACGGCCGGACGCGTCCAACCTGTCCATGGAGGGCAGCACGCGCAAATGCTTCGGCCTGCTCGCGAAGCTCCCTTCCGTCGGCGGAGCTCAAAGCGCGTGCCCTCACCGCGTCGCCCAGGGAGAGGCGAGCGCACGCGAGCGCCGTCGGCCGTTCTACACCGAGCTCATGAAGCTCATCGGCGACCTGCTGCTCAGACGGCGCATCGAATCGCACGAGCTGGCAGCGGGAGCGAATCGTGGGCAGGACCTCGGCAAGGCGCTCGGTCAGCAGGATCAGATGTACGAAGGCCGGCGGTTCCTCGAGCGTCTTCAGCATGCGGTTGGCCGCCTGTGGGCCTAGCTCATCGACGCGCTCGATCACGAAAACGCGCCGATCGGCCTCGAAAGGCGTGCGGCTGGCGGCTCCTACCACCGGGCCGTCGATGTCACTGACCAGGATCTCGTGAGCACCGCTGGGCGAGACCCAGGTCAGATCGGGATGCGTACCGGCCCTCGCTCGGGCCCGCGCGCCATGGCCATCCGCCGTCCCGGCGAGCCATTCGGCCGCCACGGCGCGCGCGGCAGGACGCTTTCCCGCCCCGCCCGGACCGTGAAACAGGTACGCGTGCGACGGTCGCCCCCGGGGGCCGAGGGCGGGAGCGAGAACGGCGCGCGCATGGGGATGGCGCTCGAGTTCGGCCAGCACGGCTTCGATGCTAATGCTCCGGGCCGCGACCGAACTTCGCTGCGTGGAGATTGTCGTCCCGCTCGGGCAGATACCGTGGCGGCATGAGTCGCGGACGCCTGATAACCATCGAGGGCGTCGACGGATCGGGCAAGACGACGCTCGCTGCGGGGCTCTCAGACGCCCTAGTGACGCGGGGGCTGGATGTTCGGGTACTGCGGGAGCCTGGCGGAGTCGATGTGGCCGAGCGCATCCGTGAACTGGTCCACGATCCAACGGTCGCGATCGCGCCACGGGCCGAGGCGCTGTTGTTCGCAGCGTCCCGCGCCCAGCTAGTCGATGAAGCGCTGGAGCCTTTGCTACAGGCGGGGGTCTGGGTAATCCTGGATCGTTTCGTCGATTCGTCGTTGGCCTACCAGGGTGGCGGCCGGGGACTCGGGATCGAGGAGGTCGCAGGGATCAATCGATTCGCGACCCGATCGCTGACGCCTGATCGCACCCTGCTCTTGGTCGTGCCTTCAGCGGTCGGGCGTTCGCGCGCGCGGGCGAGAAAGAACACCGTTGACCGGCTCGAGCGCGAGGGCGACGACTTCTTTGATGTCGTGGCCGACACGTACACGAGGCTCGCCGCCGCTGATCATGAGCGCATTCGACGCCTCGACGCAAGTGAGCCCCCCGAGCGGGTCCTAGAGGCCGCACTTAGCGAACTGAGCGACCTGCTTCCGCCCGGGGAAGCGGCAGCCCGCGAGTAAAATTAAGGGTCCCAACTAGGCGCTCTCCGCCCGGCGCATTTCACTCCCGCGGGCCGACTTTTTCCGTCCGGGCCATCCGCGATTCTTCAGTGTTCACCCTTCGATCGCGAAGGTGCCACGAAGAAGCCAGCCGAACGGGCGGAAATAGAGGAGCAGCAGGAGATGGAGCACACACCGCAGACCCCCACAACTCTTTCTGAAGCGAACGCCGGCAGCGGTCTTTCGATCAGCCGCCGCTTCACGACGCCCGGGCAGCTTCCCTTTGATGGCGTCGAGTGGGAGCTGCGGGATGCGCGCATCGGGCACGGCGACAAGTTGGCGTTCGAGCAGACCGATGTCGAATTCCCCAAGACCTGGTCGCAAAACGCGACGAACATCGTCGCGCAGAAGTACTTCCGCGGTCAGCTGGGCTCGCCGGAGCGCGAGCGCTCGGTGAAACAGATGATTTCGCGCGTCGCAGGAACCATCACGCGCTGGGGCCGTGAGCGTTGGTACTTCGCCACCTCCGAGGACGCGGAGACGTTCGAGACCGAGCTGTCACACATCCTGCTGCACCAGATGGCGGCATTCAACTCACCGGTGTGGTTCAACGTCGGTTGGCACCCCGACGGCAGCCCCAAGATGCAGGCCTCCGCCTGCTTCATTTTGTCCGTCGAGGACAACATGGAGTCGATCCTCGAGTGGAACACCAAGGAGGGGATCATCTTCCGCGGTGGCTCGGGCTCGGGGATCAACCTCTCAAAGATCCGCGGCTCCATGGAACCGCTGAGTCGGGGTGGCACAGCCTCAGGGCCGGTGAGCTTCATGCGCGGCGCCGACGCATGGGCCGGATCGATCAAGTCCGGCGGCGGTACCCGCCGCGCGGCGAAGATGGTTGTACTCGACGTCGATCACCCAGACATCCGCGAGTTCATCTGGTGCAAGGCGCGCGAGGAGGACAAGGCCGCCGCGCTGCGCGACGCCGGCTTCGACATGTCAATTGACGGCGATGGCTTCTTCTCGATCCAGTACCAGAACGCGAACAACTCGGTGCGCGTCACGGATGAGTTCATGCGCGCGGTTGAGGACGACGAGGACTGGCATCTGATCGCGCGCTCGACCGGCGAGCCGACCGGTGAGCCAATCCCGGCCCGCCGGCTCATGCGCGAGATCGCGGAGGCCGCTTGGCGTTGCGCCGATCCGGGCGTTCAGTACGACACCACGATCAACAACTGGCACACCTGCCCTAACTCCGGCCGGATCAGCGCATCCAATCCGTGCAGCGAGTACATGCACGTCGACGACTCAGCGTGCAACCTCGCGTCGCTCAACTTGATGAAGTTCCGCAAGGCGGATGGAACGTTCGACGTCGAGGGGTTTGAACACGCCGTAGACATCGTCTTCCTCGCGCAGGAGATCATCGTCTCGCCGTCGAGCTATCCGACCGATGAGATCGCGCGGAACGCGCGGGCATTCCGTCAATTGGGACTCGGCTACGCAAACCTGGGCGCGTACCTGATGGCGGACGGCGTTCCGTACGACTCGGACCGAGGACGTGCGACCGCGGCGGCGATAACTGCGCTGATGACCGGCCGCGCCTATCTCGGATCGGCGCGGATCGCTGAGGCGATCGGACCCTATGACGGCTACGAAAAGAACCGCGACGCGCACAACGCCGTCATGCGTATGCACAGGGACGCGGCATACAGGATCAGCGAGACCGAGTGTCTGGATGCCGCGCTGTTCGACGCCGCGCGGACCGCGTGGGACGACGGGGTCGCGGCCGGCGACGGGCACGGCTACAGGAACGCTCAGGCGACGGTCCTCGCACCCACTGGAACGATCTCTTTCCTCATGGACTGCGACACCACCGGCGTGGAGCCCGATTTCTCGCTGGTCAAGTTCAAAGAGCTCGTCGGCGGCGGCCAGATGACAATCGTCAACCGGACTGTCCCGCTCGCGCTCCAGACGCTCGGCTACGACGACCACCAGATCGAGCAGATCGTCGCCTACATCAACGAGCACGGGACCATCGTCGGAGCCCCTGATCTAAATGCGGAACACCTTCCCGTCTTCGACGTCGCCGTCGGCGAGCGGGCGATCGATCACATGGGCCACATCAAGATGATGGGTGCAGTTCAGCCGTTCATCAGCGGCGCGATCTCGAAGACCGTGAACTTGCCCGAGTCCGCGACGGCGGCGGACATCGAGGATGCCTATATCGAAGCCTGGCGCATCGGGGTGAAGGCTCTCGCGATCTATCGCGACGGGTCAAAGACGGCACAGGCGCTGCGCACCGACGCGCAGAAGAGCAAGGAGCTGCCGGCCTCGACTCAGGAAGCCATCGACAAGGCCGTGACCGATGCGCTGGCCAAGGCGCCGCCGAAGCGACGCCGCATGCCGCGGGAGCGTCAGTCGATCACGCACAAGTTCTCGATCGGCGGACACGAGGGGTACATCACCGCCGGTATGTATGAGGATGGAACCGTGGGTGAGATCTTCCTGACCGACATCGGCAAGGAAGGCTCGACCCTACGAGGGATGATGAACTCCTTCGCGACCGCGATCTCGATCTCGCTGCAGTACGGAGTTCCGCTCGAGACGCTCGTGCGCAAGTTCAGCTACATGCGCTTCGAGCCGGAGGGCATGACCTCCAACCCGGAGATCCCATTCGCGAAGTCGATGCCCGACTACATCATGCGTTGGCTGGCGTCCCGCTTCCTTGACGCGGACCTTCAGGAGGAGCTCGGCATCCTCACGCCCGAAGTGCGAGCTCGACAGGCCGCACAGGCCGCCGCCACCTCCCACCTCGGAGACACCGCTACGCCCGTCAAGGAGAAAAGCAACGGTGGGTCACATAGCGAAACGCCAGCGGCGCCAACGGCGGCGCTGACCGACGACCCACCCGTGCGCCCCGCGAAGAGCCTCGGTCTCGATCTCGGCCCCGCGTGCCAGCAGTGCGGTGGAATGATGCAGCGGACCGGCAGTTGCTACACGTGCTCGAGCTGCGGCTTCAACACGGGGTGCGGCTGATTGATGATGATTGTGGAGGTCTTTCCGGTGTCCCGGTGGTCATTGGGGTGCCCAGCGCGCCCATCGAAATGACAGAGCAGCCCCGTTTTTTGGCGGGGCTGCTGTTTGCTGACCTCTGACGATCGCGGGCGGCGCATCGGGGTGCAGAGCGGACTTGCGCAAACGTGCGCACCGCTCGTCAGTGCCAGCGCGAGCTGGCGAACGCTCCTTCGGCGAACGCACGCGTCGCGGCGGCGCCACTGTTTGGCAAAGGACGCACTATGCAAGCCGCTAAGGCCAGCCGTCTACGACAGTGCTTTGCCGACCTTGGCGGCCTGTTCCCGCGCTGCATGCACCTCGGCCGCAAGGCGGCTGAGTTGGGCCGCCGCCTGCCCGATCTGCCGTGCAAGCTTTTCGGCGCCGGGCCCCATGGCCGGCATTGAGGCGCCTAGCAACTTGCGCGTCGGTCGGCTTTTGCGGTTCAGCGCCACACCGCCAAGCACGCCCACCGCCGCTCCTGCAACCGCCGTTGCCACCGGCAGCGCAGCAGATTTCAAGCGAGAGCTGTTACGGGATGCCTTATCCCTCGAATTCGGCGTGCGCGATCTGTTACCAGTCGATTTTCCGGGATCAGAGTTTGATTGGACTCCGACTCCTCCAGAGCGAGCGCGCGCCCTCGAGCGCGATTGCGAACTTCCGCGCGAGGAACCGCTTCCTGATGAGTCACGGTTGCGGCTAGATGCTTTGGCGGATCGATCGCTCGAGCGAGGACTGTCGCTGCGCGCGGCGCGGCTACTCGGCTTGCTGGCGGCCGTGCGTCGGGTCGCGCCCGCGCTCGCCGCCTCCGTTGAACTTTGTTTTGCGCCACGCGCGCTCCCACGGCGTCGCGCGGGTCGCTGGTTTGGCTGTGGCATCACTCCATCCTTGGCCCGGTGTGAACGGTTTACAGATACCCACATCACACTGCGTTAGACCGCGGGCAGCGAACGGAGACTCGCTCGCGATGCGCCGCTTGACTAGACCGGGCGCCGCCGGCTGAGTCAGGCGGGCCACACCTGCTGCCGCACGTCCATGATGCACCTGGCAGGAAGCCCGGCGCTCCATGTCGAATAGCGGGCAGGAGACATGTCGCAGGCCGTCGTGACAGCAATCGCAGCACAAAAAGGAGGAACGGGCAAAACCGCGCTCGCAGGAAGCCTCGGTTCCCAGTGGGCTTACGCCGGATCTCGAACTTTGTTAATCGATCTCGATCAGCAGGCAAACCTGACGTTCGCCTTCGCGGTTGATCCGACTGTCCTCGAGGCGACTGTCGTTGACGTGCTGGCACCGCGCAATTCGGTGCCAGCCGAGGACGTGGTTATGTCTCGCGTACACGGTGCACCTGGGCTGGATTTGTTGCCGTGTGATGAACGAGCGGAGGCGCTGGATACGCAGCTGCGCTCAGAGACGATGGGAGTGTTCAAGCTGAAGGATGCGCTGGAGCCGCTCCTATGGAATTACGATCGAGTGCTGATCGATTGCCCACCGAACGTCGGAGAACTCACGGTCTCGGCGCTGCTCGTGGCGAACGAAATCATTTGTCCTGTGAAGATGGGGGACAGCAATGCGCTTCGGGGCCTCAGCCGGCTTACGCAGACTGTCGAAAAGCTGAACCGCAGAGGCGCCCGGGTACGCATCAAGAGCCTGGTGAGGGTTGAATGCGACCATTCGCAGCTGAGCTACCGGCTGAATTCTGCAGCTCTAAAGCGGCTTGCCCGGCAACTGAAAGTCCCTGTGGCGCGCACGGAGTTGCGAGCCCGGGCGGCGTGGCGGACCGCTATCACCCAAGACGTGCCGCTGGTCATGCTTGACGGGCGAAACCGCGGGACGCGCGAGGCGCAAGCCGACGTCCATCGACTGGCGAGAGAGCTTTGGCCAGGGGTGAATTTCCCCTCCCCCAGCGAGATCAAGATGCAGCGGAGGGCGAGTACCGCAGCGCACAGGAGGGCGGCATAGTGCCACTGCGACCGGTGTCCGAACTGGGACTCGTGGATCTGACCGATCTCGCTTCCCAAGAAGCCAACGCCACGGCGACTCGGCACCCTCCCACGCGCCCACGCAGGCCTCCGTCGCAAACGACCCGGCGCGGCGCGAAGAAGGATCCTCGTCTAGAGGAGACAGCAGATCAAACGACGCGTGGGCCCGCGTCAGCGAGGGGTGGAAGGCCGGCTGGCGGCAGGTCATCGAAGAGCTCAGGTGGCAGCGCAAGGAAGCGTCCGGGGCCGCCGCGTGAAATGACGGGTGACTCTCTCAGGACGCCCGCTGCATTGCCCAACGCTCAGCCGCACGACGGAAACCAGGGCTCTCCCGCGGCGAAGATCGGTATCTCGGTCGTGACTGGTGCGATGGGGATCGCCGCTGGCCTGCTACTTAGCCGAGCCGCGCGTCGCCGCTGAAGCCCCACCAGCAGGCCCGCTGCCTCGGCGATCCCGCACACTCCGACTGGATGCGACGGCTAGCTCCCGGGTAGCTCGCGTGGGCTCGGCCTCAGCTGCCGCTTCGTAACAAGCGGTACGTGAGAACCGCAGCGCTGACACCAACGACCGTCGCGACCACCAAAGCACGGAGCGGGGCAACTTTAGAGCCCGAAAGACGCTTGATGGCAGCCTTGCCAACCGTACGGGTTGCCGCTGAAGTCACGATCTGAGCCTCCTCGCTCGGCTGTTCCTTTGAGACCGAAGACGTCTGGCAGGCGGCTACCCCCGCGCTCGGGGCACAAACGGGGAGGCTTTGGGACGCTCCAAGTGCACAGCCGGCTTCTCCCTTCGCCAAAGCACGGCCGGCTACAGCCGGCGGTGCAGTTCGTGGTAACGCCGTGTGGCCCTTGGCAGGCGCGCCGGCGTGCGCGCTACGCGCCCGGTGGCATCGAATCCGCCGAAAACTGGAGCAGATTCTCAGGGACTGGTGGCGGCGCTGCGGCTCAAGTGCGGCCTAGCTAGGTCAAAGCGGGTATTCTGCCCGGCGGGCGGGCTCGCGCCGCTGCATATCGTTAGTTGTGGCAGACGATCGGCAGGGAGTGCAACAAGGGACCGCGCACCGCATCCCGCCGGTACGAGGCAACAATCACAATGACCCAAGCCGAAGCCACGATCCTCTCTCACACAGACATACCGGAGTTGAGAGAGCCCTCATGGCGCGCCGTGCTCGCGCCCTATGCCCGACCCCGCCTGCGCCGTAGCCTGATTGACCTCGCCACGTCGGTGGTCCCTTACTTGGGACTCTTCGTGGCCATGTACTTCCTCTTGGGCGTCTCGTACTGGCTGGTGATCCTGGTGTCGGTGCCCGCTGCTGGTTTTCTGGTGCGGATCTACATCATTTTCCACGACTGCGCGCACGCCAGCTTCCTGCCCTGGCGCAAGGCGAACGACTGGCTCGGTGCCACGTGTGCGTTGCTCGTGATGACCCCGTACCAGCGCTGGCGCCATCAGCACGCCGTTCATCACGCCACCTCGGGCGACCTGGAGCGGCGCGGAGTTGGGGACGTTCCGACGCTCACGGTCGCCGAGTACCAGGCGCTGCCCCGACGGCGACAGCTCGCATACCGGCTGTTCCGCAACCCGGTGGTGATGTTCGGGTTCGGGCCGATCTGGGCAATGATGCTTTCGCCGCGATTTGTCCCACGCAGTGAACGGCCTCGGATCCGGCGCAGCGTCTGGCGTACAAACGCTGCCCTCTTCACCGCGATCGGGCTGCTGTGCTGGCTCCTCGGCTGGGAGAGCTTCCTCCTTGTAGAAATGCCATCTGCCCTGCTCGCGGGGTCGATCGGCGTGTGGCTGTTCTACGTTCAGCATCAATACGAGGACGCGTACTGGCAGGACTCGGACTCTTGGAACTACGACGATGCGGCCCTGAAGGGAAGCTCATACCTGAAGCTGCCGAAGGTGCTGCAGTTCTTCACGGGCAACATCGGGCTGCACCATGTCCATCACCTGTCCACCCGGATCCCGAACTACAACTTGCAGTCAGCCCACGACAGCCACTCGGCCCTTCGCCAAGTCCCCACGTTGACGCTATGGGACGGTCTGCGTTGCATAAAGCTGAAGCTCTGGGATGAGGATCTTGGGCGACTGGTCACGTTCCGGCAGGCCAATGCCCGCGACCGTTCAGCGCTTCTCGAACACGAACCGGAAGTGATCTAGCAGCTCGCGCTCGAAGCAGACGCTGTTGGCGCTCACGCCAGAAGTGAACGCCAGTCGGAATTCGCGGCTGGTGAGGTAGCGGGGGACGAGCCCCGCCTTCAGCAGCAGCTTGCGGGGACTGCGTTTCGCAAACCGCTTGCGCCACTGCTTGATCGTCTCGATGTAGTCGAGACGGCCGCTCGACTTTTCAACGAGACGGAAGTAGGGCCCCGCGGCCCGCTCGACCTGCTCAGAACCGAACGGCAGGAATGAGCCAGGGAACTGGTGTTGCATCAGAGCGAGGTACCAGGCATCCGAGTGGGGACTCGCTTCGATCGAGGCCTCCTCGATCGGCATCATGTTGCGGCCGAAGACCATGGTCTGCAGGTACAGGCGGCGACCGTCCCGAAGCAAGCTCGCGGTCCGTTCGAAGACATCGCGGTAGATGTCGTCCTGACGCCCTGCGCGGTACTGCTCCGGGGAGCAGAAGTGCTCGAAGGCGCCGAGGCTGGCCACGGCGTCGAAGCAGCCAAATGTGTCCCGATCGACCTCGCGGGCATCCATCAGATGGACGTCTAGCCCATGGCGGCGGCAGGACTCAGCCTGCGCTGAAGAAAGCGTCACGCCGACTCCCTCTCCGCCACGCTCGCGGACGAAGTTGAGCAATGGCCCCCACCCGCACCCGAGGTCGAGCAGCCTGCAGCCTGGCCCGATCCCGATGCTCGCGGCGACGTACTCGTGCTTTCGTCGCTGTGCTTCCTCGAGCGAGAGCGAGAAGTCACCGTCGTACTTGGCGCCGCTGAAATCAGCGAGTTCGCCCAGGCTAAGACGGAAGATGCGATCTATGAGCGAGTAGGTGAACTCGAGGTCTCTGCGATCGGCCACGACCGATCGCAGACTATCTCGCTCTCTGGATCACGCACCTCGAGGCCGGGGCATCCCCTTCGCCGGCATCACTCCTCTAGCAGCACCGTGTCTTCGTCCGAGTACGGCGGCGCGCAGCAGCACAGCACTACCAGGGGGCCTTGGTCGTCGGCCCAAAGCTTGTGCTCGGTGCCGGGCGGGATGACGACGCAGTCGCCCGCATTCACCGTTCGCTCCTCGTCGCCCAGACGCATCCGCCCGCTGCCCTGCGTGAACAGATAGATCTCCTCGGCGAGACGGTGAAAATGCGCAACGGTCGCGCCTGCGGCTGGCACGACGGCCTCGGCCAAGCTCTGGTTCTTGGCGTTAGCGGAGGGGACTCCTGCCAGCTCGCGGATCGATGAACCGTCTGCCGTGATGAAAGGCGGCCGATGCTCGAGGCGCACGATGTCCACGGAGGAAGGCTATCCCCGCCCTGACGGTGCGCTCAACCCAGCGGCACTAGGCCACGGCTGCGGCGCCAACCGCTGAATCGATCACCGCGCGGCGTCAAGATTCCGCTACTCGACGCAAAGGAGAACATGATGCCCGTCGGCAAGGCGAAAGCGGCGACCCCGAAGAGCGCGGGTGAGAGCTTTCAATGTGTAGTGCCTGCTTCACCGTCCTGGACGAAGCTCATATACGCGACCACCTGGCTCGGCAGCATTTCTTCTGGCTCGACCTCACCAAACCCACTCCTGAGCAGGTCGTCAAGCTCGGCGAGCTGTTCGGCTTTCATCCCCTGGCGCTGGAGGACACCGAGCACTTTGGCCAGCGCCCCAAGCTCGACAACTACGGGGACTACGTGTTCCTGGTCTTTTACGGCGCCTGGCGGCATGTCGCCTCGGACCCGGAGCCGTTGCGCGAGGTTCACCTTTTCGTCTCCGGTAACTACGTCGTCACGGTCCATCGCGACCCGCTGCCACCACTCGATCAACAGCGTGAACTGCTGGACGGCCGGGTCCTACACAGCGAGCAGTTCCTCCTGTACCGGATCCTCGATTCGCTCACCGACAGCTTCTTTCCAATCCTCTCCGATATCGACGACGACATCGACGAGCTCGAGGCGGCGGTCCTGGAGGACCCGACGGAACGCCAGCTGGAGCGGCTATTCGGGCTGAAGCGCCAGCTTCTGGCGATGCGCAAGGTCATCACACCCCAGCGGGACCTGTTCGCCCGATCTGTCGACCAGATCGCGGAGCTTCCGGGGCTTGAGCTAGACGAGCGCGATTACTTCCGCGACGTGTACGACCACCTGATCCGCATCAGCGACCTGATCGATTCCTACCGCGACCTGCTCTCGGGCGCCACAGACCTCTATCTCTCGACGGTCAGCAATCGCCAGAACGACGTCATGAAGCAGCTCACGGTCATCGCGACGATCTTCCTGCCACTCGCATTCATCACCGGCTTCTTCGGCCAAAACTTCGGCTTTTTGGTCAGCGACATCCGCAGCACCTGGACGTTCTGGGTTATCGGCATCGGCAGCATGGTGGCGACGGTCATCGCGCTCATGGCCTTCTTTCACCGCAAGGGCTGGATGTGAGCGGTCCCCCAGGTCTCGCCGAGGATGCTGCGCCACTACGACCAGCTTGGTCTGCTGAGGCCTGAGCGCGTCGACCCGGACACGGGTTACCGGTCCTATGGCGTCGCACAGCTTGCGCGGCTGCATCGGTTGCTGGCGCTGCGCGATCTCGGTTTCACGCTGGAGCAGGTCGGCGCGCTGCTCGATGGCGAGCCGCCGCTCGAGCAGCTTCACGGCATGTTGCGGCTCCGTCGAGCCCAGCTCGAGCAGACGGTTTCCGAAGAGCAGGACCGACTGCACCGAGTCGAGGCGCATCTCCGAACGATCGAAGGGAGAGGCACAGTGAACCCTCAGGACGTGGTCGTGAAAAACACGCCGTTGGCGGATCGCCGAAATGCGCGGTACCGCCACGGCGCTCGACCCGAGCACATCGGGCCTGTCTTTATGGAGCTCGGGCCCGAGCTCGCGGGTCGGCTGCAGGAGGCAGGCATCAGGCCCGGCATGCTGGTCGGCTACTACGACGACCCGCCGAAGACGGCAGCGTGGGCGTCCACGTCGCCTTTGAGATCGGCGACCAGGAGGCGGTCAGCAAAGGCGATGTGAGGGTCGTCCACCTGCCGGTCATCGAGGCGGCCTCAATCGTCCACCGCGGCAGCATGGACGGGATCTCGACCGTCTACGAGGACCTCATTCGGTGGATCGAGGACAGTGGCCTCCGCCTTGCCGGATACAGCCGTGAGTTCTATCTCGAGATGGGAGAGCAGGGGCCGGCCGTGACGGAGATTCAGGTCCCGATCGCGAGATAGGCACGGGTCGGGGCCGCGCACGACCTGCGCGCCATCCGCGCGGCCCGACTCGCTCGGATGCGAGCATGACACGTCGTGACCCGCATCCAGCTGGCCCACACCGCGGACCTCGGCCCGGCCACGCTGAAGAAAGCCCGCGCCCTGCTCGGCCTGGTGTTCGGCCAGGAGATGACCGACCATGACTGGGAGCACGCGCTAGGCGGAGTCCACGTCCTAATCTGGGACGGGGAGCGCCTCGTCGGTCACGCGGCGATCGTCCAACGCCGCCTGCTGCACGGCGGCCGCGCCCTGCGCACGGGCTATGTGGAGGGCGTCGCGGTCCACCCCGCCCATCGCCGGGAGGGGCACGGCGCCGCGATGACGGCGGAGCTCGAGCGAATCGTGCGCGACGCCTACGAGCTGGGCGCGCTCGGCGCCAGCGAGGAAGGCGAGCTTCTGTACGCGGCCAGGGCCTGGCAGCGGTGGCGCGGGCCGACCTTCGCCCTCACCCCGACCGGGATCAAGCGCACACCGGCGGACGATGGCTCGATCTACGTCCTGCCCGCAAACACGCCGCTCGATCTCGACGGCGAACTTACTTGCGACTGGCGAGACGGAGATGTTTGGTGAGTGAGCCGAGCTGACAGCATCAACCACCATGGCCATAGCGCTCGAGCAGACGGCCGCGATCCGAAGGCAGTGCGAGCAGACGCTGCGCCAAAACTGGCGCGAGGGTGTCCGCGCGCGCGACGGCGCGCGCTTCGCATACACCTGTCCTAGCCCCGGCCATTACCCGTGGCAGTGGTACTGGGACTCCTGCTTCGCGGCGATCGTGTGGCGGCGGTTCGAGCCGGCAAAAGCCCGGGCCGAGCTCGAGACGCTTTTGGCCGCACAGCGCGACGACGGCTTCATCGGGCACACCATCTTCTGGAACACGCCGCTGAACGGCGCGCGGCGCTTCACCTACAACGTCACCTCGCCGGGCGCCACGATGACCTCGAGCGTCCAGCCACCGCTGCTGGCGTGGGCGTGGCGGATCGCGGTCGGCGACCCCGCCGCCGAGCCGCGGATCGCGCGCCACTACGAATGGCTGGCCAACAACCGGGATCTCGACGGCGACGGGCTGATCTGGATCGTGCAACCCGACGAGTCCGGCCTCGATGCCTCGACTCAGTTCGACGCGATCTGGGGCTCGCGCGCCCATGGGCTGCCGGGCTTCTTCTTGCTCGTGCACCGCAACCGCCAGCTCCGCTTCGATCTCCGCCGGGTGGCAGAGGCCGGCGGCCCGGTGTGCTGCGAGGTGATGACCAACGTGCTCTACAACCTCTCCCGTCTCGCGCTCGGCCTGCCGTCGCTGACGGCGACGATGATCGAACGCCTTTACGACTCCAATGCGGGGCTGTTCCGGCCGCTAGCCCGCCCCGAGCCCGAGCGCACCCCGGCGCTGAGCTGGAGCGCGCTGGCGCCGCTGGCGCTGCCCGATCTGCCCGAGCACATCGGCCGCCGGCTGGTGGAAGAACACCTGCTGGATCCCGCCGAGTTCTGGCTCCCGGTACCGCCGCCATCTGTGTCGGCGAGCGACCCCAGCTTCTCGCGCGCCGACGCCTCGCTGCCGGGACTGCGCCGCTACTGGCGCGGACCCACGTGGATCAACGCCGCCTGGCTCGTGTGGCTCGGCCTGCGGCGGCTCAATTACACCCAGCAGGCGCTGGAGCTCGCCCAGCGGCTGGCCGCCGCGGTCAGCGAATCCGGTTTGCGCGAGTACTACGACCCGTACACCGGAGCGGGCATGGGCGCCGTGAACTTCGCCTGGTCATCACTGGTGATCGAGCTGCTCGAACCCGATCCACGCGCCCGCCGGAGCTATCTCGACGCCCCGAAAAGCAGCTAGGCTAAACCCACATGGAAACCGAGCAGTCAACACAACTTTCAGAGCAGCAGTGGCGTGAGCGACTCACGCCCGAGCAGTACGAGGTGCTTCGCCGCAAGGGCACCGAGCCGCCCTTCACCGGCCGCTATGTGCATTCCAAGGAGGACGGCACCTACCGCTGCGCCGGGTGTGGCGCGACGTTGTTCAGCTCCGATGCCAAGTTCGACTCCGGCACCGGCTGGCCCAGCTTCTACGAGCCCGCCGTGGCGGAGAACCTCGAGCTGCGCGAGGACAGCAGCCTCGGCATGGCGCGCACCGAGGTCGTGTGCCGCCGGTGTGGCGGCCACCTCGGGCACGTGTTCGACGATGGACCGAAGCCGACTGGGCTGCGGTATTGCATCAACTCGTGTGCGCTCGAGCTGGGCTCCGAGCAAAGCTGAGTGGCTAGCGCCTGCGACCAGTCGACGCCCAATCAGCCCAGCACCAGCGGGCGCTCCCGTGTGGCGCGCGCGGCGGGCAGCTTCAGCGTGAACCGGGCTCCCGGACCGTAGTCCTGATCGAGCACCAGCTCGCCGCCCATCCGTTCGGCTAGCTCGCGACCGATCGCGAGCCCGAGGCCGAAGCCGCCCTGTCCGCTGGTGGCGCGTCCGCGCTGGAAGCGCTGGAAGATGACCTCGCGGTCTTCCGGCGCGATCCCGGGCCCCCGGTCCGCGACGCTCAGCGCGACCGGCGAGCCGCCGTCGATCACGACCTTGATCTCTGCCCCCGCCGGGCTCGCGCGCAGCGCGTTGTCGAGCAGGATCCGCACGATCCGAGCCACGCTGCCAGGATCGCCCAGTGCCCACACCTGTTCGGCGCCGGCCTCGAGGGCCGCGGTGATACCGCGCTCGCTTGTCGAGAGCTCGAACTCGGCCAGCACCGCGCGGCCCAGTTCGCCGAGCTCGACCGGCTCTGAGCGAAGCCTGGTCTCCGCGTCGAGCCTCGACAGATCGAGAAGGTCGGCCGCGAGACGCCCAAGTCGGCGCGACTGCATGCGGGCGCGCTCGAGTAGCGCTCGCGCCTCCTCCAGATCGACTTCTCCGCTGCGCAGGTCGTCCTCGAGCAGTTCGAGCATGCCGTCAAGCGAAGTCAGCGGCGTGCGCAGCTCGTGCGAGGCGGTCGCCACGAATGCGCGCCGTGCCTCCTCCTGCTGGCGCAGCTGATGTTGCATGGTGGCGAAGGTGCGAGTCAGATCGCCCACCTCGTCCTGGCCGCGATCGATGGGGACCTCAACCCCCGGGCCCTCGCGCGTGACGCGGAAGGCGGCCAGGCGCAGCCGCCGCAGCCGCCTGACCAGTGTGGCCGCAAGCGGGATGGCGAGGATCAGGGTGAGCGCCAGGCCCGCGAGCGCGGCCACCAGGAATGCCTCCGCCACCGCGTTCACCGCCGCCGGGATCTCGTCGATCGGCTTGCGGATCGCGAGCACCCAGCGGCTGCCAATGTTCGTCCGGAACGGGATCGCCGCCCGCACGTAGTCGGCGCCGTTGATCGTGCCGAAGCTGTACACCGGTTTGTGCCCGCTGCGAAAGGCCGCGGCCACGTCGCCGTAGTTCTCGCTGTCCGGGAGGTCGGACGTCGGCGGAAAAGTCGCGACCGGCGGTAACTCTGGTTGTCCGCTCGGACGCGGATAACCGAGCAGGCTGACCTCGACGGCGCCAATCTTCGACTGGAGACGGCCCAGGTCCTGCAACAGCGTGTTCTTGACGGCCTGGCCTTCTCCGCGCAACCTGACCGCGGCCGGAGACTTGCCGGGGATTTTGACCTGGGTGGCGATGCTCGGATCGAGGCCCCGGAACGGCGCGGGAGGATCGCGGTGGCTGAGTTCGGTCTTCAGCGTCTGCTTCGCGGCATTTCGCAGCGCGCTCTCGAGCGGCCCCAGCAACGTCACCGCTGCCACGGCCAGCGTGGCCACGGTCGTGAACAGCACCAGCCCAACGATCCGTCCGCGCAGGCCCGGGGCGCTGAGCCGCGGTCGCGCTCGCACAGCTAGGAACCTCGCAGGCGGTAGCCGGCGCCGCGCACGGTCAGGATGTACTGCGGCTTGTCGGGCTCGGGCTCGAGCTTCTCGCGCAGGTGGCGGATGTGGACGTCGATCGCGCGTGGATCGCGGTAGGCGCTATCGCCCCAGATCGCCCGCAGCAGCTCCTGGCGATTCAAAAGCCTCCCCGGGTCGGCCATGAGCGCGTCGAGCAGCTCGAATTCCGAGAACGTGAGCTTGACCGGCTCGCCCTCGATCGTCACCTCGCGCTGGGCTCGATCGAGCAGGATCGGCCCGACGCTCAGCACCTCGTCCCCGACCGCGCGCGTACCCGATCTCCGCAGCACGGCGCGGATGCGGCTGCGGAGTTCGGCCAGCCCGAATGGCTTGGTCACATAGTCATCGGCGCCCGCCTCGAGCCCGAGTACCGCGTCGGCTTCGGAGTCGAGCGCGGTCAGCATGATGATCGGCACGACATTGCGCCTCGCGCGCAACGTGCGGCAGACCTCGTAGCCGTCCGGTCCCGCGCCAAGCGCTACGTCCAGCAGGATGATGTCGAAGTGCTCGGTGCTGGCGCGATCGACGGCGGCGCGGCCGTCGGCGACCGCCATCACGCGATGTCCCTCGCGCGAGAAGGACCGGGTCAGCATCTCGCGCAGATCCGACTCGTCGTCGACCACGAGGATGGAGAGCGACACGTTGGCGCTGCGGGCGCCCGGAGGCGCGGCTGGGGCAGATGTCCGGCGTTCGACCGCCATCGAGGCGGATCGTACCGTGAGGCGTAAAGCTGCTAGGGGGTATGGCCCGCGGTCTCGAGCCCTTGCGGCGCAGGCCTGGCCTCTTCGGCGAACTGCGGCACCGAGCGCGGCGCCAGGCGTCCCGCGGCCGCCACCGCCCACAGCATCGTCACCCAGATCAGCGTGGCCAGCGTCACGTGCACCCACACCATGTCGGCGGGGAGGTGAAGCTCGTACTGCACGCTTCCCACCAGTCCCTCGCCGGCGAGCAGCACGCACATCACCGTCAACGGCTCAAGCAGCCGCTGCGGGCTCTCGCGGTGGCGGTGCCACAGCCACACCCCGATCACGACCACCCCGAACAGGGCGGCGATCGTGGCGTGCCGGTGGACCAGCCAGGTGAGCGTGTCGCGCCCCTCGAAGCTCAGGCGGTGGATCCGCTGTCCGACGGCGCCGCCCGAGTGGGGACCGGCGGCCGTGGTCGCCATCCCCGCAAAGACCGTGAGCGCGGCCAGGGGGGCGAGCGCACGCACCGCCCAGACGCCTGCGCGATCGTTGGAGACCGCCTGCGTTCCGGGCTCGTGCGCCGAGCGCCAAGCGAGTGCGACGGCGGCGACCAGGATCAGCATGGAGAGCCCGAAGTGCCCCATCACGAAACCCGGGGCGAGATGCTCCTCGACCGTGTAGCCGCCAAGCACGGCCTGTGCGAGCACGCCCAGGGGCAACAGCCACGCCAGCAGCACGAGATCGCGGCGGTAGGGACGCCGGAAGATCGCCAGCACCGCCGCCACAACCACGATCACGCCCACGGCTCCCGACAGCGCGCGGTTGCCGAACTCGATCAGCGCGTGGCTGGAGAGCGGCGGCAGCACCTTGCCGTAGCAGCGCGGCCAGTCGGGGCAGCCGAGCCCCGAGCTCGTAAGGCGGACCGCGGCGCCCGTGAGCACGATCAGCACCAGCGCGACCAGGCTGACAATCGCCACGCGGCGGTACTGCTCGGGTGTGAGTGAGATGCGCGCGCGAAGCGAAGCGGCTCTCCGCATAAGCGAACGGTAGCGTGAGCGCGGCGCTGCCCGTACCGCAAAGGCGGCACGGGCAGCGCCAGGACGACCCTGGTAGGGCTGGGGGCCGTCCGTGGCTCGCGGATTAGGGGGCGCTGTCCGCGAGCCGCAACGACTTCCGTGTCACGCTTAAGGATAGCGGTCAGGTTGTCGCTCTCGCGAGCAATAGGCGCCGCAAAGGCGGCAAACCAACAACTGCCCGGAGCTCGATTTCAGCGAACCCGAACTCCCTCAGCAGCGTCCGCAACGAGCGCCGAGTGTAGAGGTGGAGATGGTCTCCGAGCGGCTCGGAATAGCGCTCGATCCCGTGCACCGCAACGGCCACGCGGCCGTGCTGAGGGGTGGTCAGCAGCAGCCTGCTCCCGGGCGCGAGCACGCGCCTGACCTCCGAGAGCCAGCGCGCGGTATCGGCGACGTGCTCGATCACCTCGCTCGCCCACACCAGCTCGAAGCCGCCGTCTGCGAACGGCAGCGGACCTTCGACCGGGACGAGCATGAAGCGCAGCCCGGGGTGAGCGCGCTCGGCGCGCGCCAGCGCAGTCTCGGCCACGTCGGCTCCCACCACATCTGCGCCCGCGCGCGCGAGCAGGGCCGTGAAGACGCCCTCGCCGCAGCCGAGGTCGAGCGTCCGGACCCCGGCGGTGACCTCGTCCAGCAAGAACTGCCGCCGCAGCTCGAAGTAAGGCGGCTCGAGCGCGTCGGGCAGCGCCGCCCAGAGGTCCTCGAAATACTGCTTCAAGACGACTCGATCAGCAACGTCACCGGCCCGTCCGCCACCAGCTCGATCGACATCATCGCCCCGAACACGCCGCGCTTGGCGCCGAGCCGCTCGCAGAAGCGCTCGTACAGCGGCTCGGCCACCGACCCCGGCGCCGCCTGCACGTAGCTTGGCCGGTTACCCCGCCGCGCATCCCCGTACAGCGTGAACTGGCTCACGCACAGCACCTCGCGCGAGCCCAGCGGCTCGTTCATGCGCCCCTCGCCGTCGGCGAACACGCGCAACGACCTGACCTTGTTCGCGAGCCACTCCGCGTCACCCTCCGAGTCCGTCCGGCTCACTCCCAGCAGCACCAACAGGCCCGGCCCGATCGCGGCGACGGTCGCGCCCTCGACCTCGACCGCCGCCCGCCTGACGCGCTGCACGAGCGCCCGCACGCGCTCAGAGCGCCTCGCGCAGCTCCGCCGCCGCCTGCTCGGGCGGAACGATGTTGAGGTGCAGCTCCGCGCCCAGCTCGAGGCCGGCGAGGTGCGTCAGCCGCGGCACGATGTCGATCCGCCAGCAGAAGTGCTCTGCCCCGCGCGGCGCGGTCCGCACCCACAGATTGAGCGGCGGACTCGCTCCGAGATGGGCAGCCAAGCGCCGCACCGCGTCGCCCAGCATCGCCGCCCCGGCTGGTCCGTCGTCCTCGAAGCGCATGCGCGGCACGCGCGGCACCACCATCAACTGGTAGGGAACGCGCGCGCCGTAGGGGGCCAAGAGCACCGCCTCCGAGTCGACCGCGACCACGCGCTCTCGCTTGCGCACCTCCTCCTGAAGCAGGTCCGCGAGCAGATTGCCCCCCATGGTCCGCGTGGCGTAGGCGCCGAAGCGCTCGCGCTCGCGGGCGACCACGGCCGGGACGAAGTCGAGCGCGTACAGCTGCGCATGGCTGTGCGGCAGAGAGGCGCCGGCCGTGGACTGTTCGTTGACGATCACGTGCACGTAGGAGGCATCCTCGTGCGCGCGCATGCGAGCACGCCATACGTCGACGGCGCGGCCGAGTTGCTCGTCGGCGAGCTGCCCGAGCGAGGTCAGCGGTTCCGGCGTGTTGATGATCACCTCGTGCGCTCCCTGTGCGGGCGCGGACCAGAAGAGGTCGCGCGCGGCGTTGGCGCCGGGCCGGGGCGCGGGCTCCTGGCTGGCCCGGGGAGCTCCGCCGTCGAGCGCTGGGTACAGGTTCGGAACCACTCGCACGGTCCAGCCGGGAGTGTCCGGGGCGCTCCCGTCCGGCCGCAGCGCGTAGATCTCGGGCGGCGTGCGCTCCTCGTTTCCCTCGGCGAAGGGGTCACTGGCGGCGTCGAGCGGGGAGGGCGGGGCAGCACGCAACTCGCCGCCCGGGCGGCCGGCTCGCCCACCCGCGACGATCGCCCGGCTGCCGCTGAGTGGATCGATCCGCAGCTCAGGCGCGGGGGCGGCCTCAGCCAACCGTCTTCTCCATCGCCACGTGCTCGATCTCTGCTTCGACGAACACCCGCCCCCGGGGCCAGTAGCCCGCGGTCTCGTACAGCCGCAGCGCATATGTCTGGGCGTGCAGCACGATCCGCTTGGCGCCGGCGGCACGCGCCTCGGCGTCCGCCAAGGCGAGCAGCGCCGTGGCGATTCCTCGCCGCCGCGCATCGGCCCGCACCGCGAGCCGGCTCAACTGGACGGTGCGCCCGATGATCAGCATGCGGCAGGTGCCGAGCAGCTGGTCACCTTCGACCGCCACCAGGTGGACGCCCTCGGGGTCGCGTCCGTCGAGCTCTTCGTACTCGGGAACGCCCTGCTCGCGGCAGAAAACCTCGTGTCGCAGCTCAAGCGCCGCAGTGAGCTCGTCCTGCGAATACGCACGGCGTACTTGATATGAGGCGACCGCCATCGGCGACAGCTTGACATACATATTTTCCCCGGTCCGATCATGATCGGACCGGCCGGCCGGAACATGTTCCGGCCGGGCCTGGCGCACATGTGCGC
>JAVKSP010000033.1:9211-27813 GCA_039583645.1 Solirubrobacteraceae bacterium | reverse complement strand
TGTTCCGGCCGGCGGGCGGGCGCATGCGCCCGCCCGGACACATTTAGAAGTCTTCGGGCAGGATCAGGTCGGCTGCGAGCGCGGCGGCGAAGCGCTCGATCTCGTCAGTCAGGTTCGCTGCCCTCAGCCGCCGAAGATCGCGCAGCAGCTCGTCAAATCCACTGTCGAGGTTGTCTTCGAGCTCCGCGAGCTGATCTCCGCGAAACGTGCCCCTGTGGCTCCAGCGGCAATTGGGGCAGTGGAGCGCAAGTTCCCAGCAGTCAGCGTCGCCGGCGCCCCACTCGACCGGCTGCACCAGCTTGGACTCGCAGTGCGGGCAGATGTGAAGGCACTGCAGCAGTGGGTGCGGGGCACGGATCACGTTGACCACCTGGCCGCTGGGCAGGGTGAAGCGACGGCCGGCAGCGCCGGTCGTCGTGGGGCGACGGCCCTTCCCGTGCTCGTCCGTTGCCTCGCGGATGCTCTGTTATCGGCCAGGGCGGCCTCGAGCTTGAGCGCTGCAGCGCATCTGCCCGACAAGACCAGGGTTGCCCGCTACTCTTGAGGTGCTGCTTTAGCGAGGAAGTTCGTCCGACACGGCGGATTCCTTACACGAGGAACGACCATGTTCTATTCCAAGCCCTGGCTAGATGCGCTGATCGTGCTGGCGGTCATCCTGCTGTTCTTCGGCCCCAAGCGTCTGCCCGCGCTTGGGCGTTCGCTCGGTCACGGCATGCGCGAATTCAAGGATGCGATCACGGGCCAATCGCACCCGACCGAAACCGAGCGAGCCGAACTGGAGGCGCAGACGGCTCCCGCGGAGCCGTCTGCAGCGTCAGCTGGACAGCCCTCTGAGCAGGGCACCGAGCCGGCCGCGGTATCCGGCACTTCCGCTCAGGGATCCTCCGGCTCCCAGCCCGGCTAGCGCCGCTCCTCGATGGCACGGGTCTTCCGGCCCATCGGGCACGAGGATCGCCTCAGCGTCGTCGATCACCTCGGCGAGCTGCGCTCCCGGCTGATCATCTGTGCGGTCGCGGTCGCGGTCGCCTTCGGGTTCTGCTTCTGGCAGAACCAGCATCTCCTGCACCTACTCAACGGGCCGCTGCCGGCGGCGACCCAGTCGGCCGGCCACCTCAATGGTCTTCCCGCCCACACGGCTCGGGCGTCGCGCGATCTCGCGCGTACAGCTTCCGATCTCGGAGCACTGGCGAACTCGCCGACGCAGTCGGCGCGCGATCGGGCTTTGTTAGCGGCTGCGGCCGCCAATCTCAGACAGGCCGCGCACGCCTTCCCGAGCACGGCGCCCACGCGACTCCCCGTCACCCTCGGCGTCGGGGAGCCATTCACCACCACCCTCACCATCTCGTTCTACTTCGCGGTCCTGCTCTCGTTACCGCTCTTGCTCTATGAGGCGTACGCGTTTTTGGTGCCCGCTCTGACCCGGTCCGAGCGACGCGTGGCGCTGCCGCTGATGGCCATGGCACCTGGGCTGTTCATCGCCGGAGTGGTGTTCACCTATCTCGTGGTGCTCACGCCCGCGATCCATTTCCTGCAGGGCTACAACAGCCAGAACTTCGACAACCTCGTCCAGGCCAGGCAGCTGTACGACTTCGAGATCCTTGTGATGGCGGGGGTGGGGCTGGCGTTCCAGCTACCGATCGCGCTGCTCGGTCTCGACTATCTCGGCGTCATCAACGGTCGCACCCTGACCAAGCAGTGGCGCTACGCTGTGATTCTGATCGCGGTTATCGCGGCCGCACTGCCCGGACCCGATCCCGTCACTACCGCGCTCGAGATGGCACCACTGGTTCTGCTGTATCTGCTCAGCATCGTCCTGCTCAGACTTGCCGATCGCCGCATCGCCGCGCGCGCACAGGCTGAGCTGACGATCGACGGTCCGCTGGACGCGCCGGGGTAGGCGATGCTGTTCGATCTTCGAGCGCGCGGCCGGCGCCGGACCGTTCAGGCCGTCTACCTGGGCCTCGCGGTGTTGATCGGAGGCGGGTTGGTGCTGTTCGGGGTCGGCACCGGCAGTGGCTTCGGCGGCCTGCTGAACGCGTTCACCAACGGCAGCTCGAGCTCGAGCCAGCCCGCGGTCAGCCAAGCCGAGAAGACCGCTGTGCGCCAAACCCAGCTTCATCCCTCGAGTCCAGCCGCCTGGTCCGGGCTGGTGCAAGCGCGCATTGCGGCGGCCAATCAGCAGTGCAACGGCACGGCCTGCACGGCGGCGGGCCGCAAGGACATTGAAGGCGCCGGCCGGGCATGGCAGCGCTATCTCAGTTTGACCGCCCATCCCGACTCGGCCGTCGCGCAGACGATGGCGCACTCGTACGAATCAATCGGCGACTTCACGTCGGCGACAAAGGCCTGGATGGTCGTCACTCAGGCGAACCCGAACACACCGACCTACTTCGAGTTCCTGGCCCAGGACGCCTACAGGGCGAAGGAGACCCGGGTCGGCGACCTGGCCGCTCAGCGAGCGGTCGCGCTCACTCCAAAAGCGCAGCAGAAGGCCCTCGAGCAGCAGCTGGCGCAGCTCAAGTCAAGCGCCACGACTTCTTCATCGGCCTCAGGCGGATAACGGGGGAGCGGGCCGGCGCCCGGCCGGGCCGTCGGCCCCTTCCGCCGGGGAGCCGCCACACGGTTGGGTGGCTAACATCGAAGCCGCCTCGCAGGGCCGTTAGCTCAACTGGTAGAGCAGGGGACTCTTAATCCCAAGGTTGGAGGTTCGAGTCCTCCACGGCCCACTGGAAAGCCCCGGTAATGAGTGAGGGGTCGATTAGCGAGGTGAGACGCCGGGCGCCGTCCGTGCTGGTCCGCGGTATTCGCTGGCGCCTGATGGGATCGCTACTCGTCGTGCTCACCGCCGCGATCGCGGTTGGGACGGCGATCGTCGGCCCGCTCTTCCTTCGAGCCGGTGGCGATTCCCTGGTCCGGCAGGCCGTAGCAGCTGCCGGGGCGGCTGACACCAGCTTCGCGCTTGGCCCCGCCCGGACTGGTGCGGCGAGGCTCGATGGGCTCGCGGCCGAGTGGCGCTCGTTGTTTCGAAGCGGGCAGCTAACCCGGCTCTACGGCCGTCCGGTGGTGCAGACGATGCTCACCGACGTTCACTTCACCAGCATGAACGGACATGCCTATGCGACCCGGCTGACCTACCGCACCGGTATCTGCTCGATTCTGCACTTCAGCGCCGGCGGGTGTCGAACGGGGCTCCGGGAGGCGGTCATCAGCAAGCGCACTGCACGAAGGCTCGGGATATCCGTCGGGTCGACGATCACCGTCAACGACATCGAGGGCGAGCATCCCGTCCCGATCCGGATCACCGGCGTGTTTGACCTTCCGAACCTGCACAACGCCTACTGGTTTGGCGACCCGGGACCCTACTTTGCGTTCGGGAAGAGCACAGGCAAGCCCTTCTTTCTCGACGAGGTCGACGATATGTTCGTGGCCAGCCCCGCCGCCTTTGCGCTGACCTCCGCTTACGTGCGCTCACTCACCATCGAGAGCGGCTTGCGACCCGGGGTGCTGGGCATCGGGGATGCGTCGGCGGTCCTGCACCACATACTTGCGCTGAAGCGGCGCGCCGCGGACGCCGGTTTCTTGGTCGAAACCGGGCTTCCAGCGCTGCTCTCCGGCCCCGTTCATCAGCAGAGCCTGATGGACACGATCGTCGTGGTCGCCGCTCTTCAGCTCGTCCTGTTGGCGATCTGGGTGCTGACCTCGGCGCTCGCGCGTAGCGCCGACCTCCGGCGAGCGGAGCTGCGAATCGCCCGCCTGCGCGGATTTCCGCTACCCACCCTGCTCGCGGTGTCGATCACCGAGCCCGCGGCTCTGTGCGCGATCGGGGCCGTGCTCGGGATCGTGGGCGCGTGGGGCGTCGTACTAGTCGCCGCGTCGATCCTGTTCACGCCGGGAACCGCCGTGGGGCTTGACACTTGACGTTCGTCAGCTTCGGAGCGGTGGTGCTGACAATCTGCGCCGTTCTGGGTCTCAGCTCGATGCGGTTGCTGCGCAGCTCCGGGCTCGCGGCGTCCCGGCAGCCCGCCAGCAGCCGCGCCCAAGCCGTGATCGACGTCTCAATCCTCGCGCTGTCCGTTGTTGCGCTGATCGGCGCGGCCACCAGTGGCGCACTCAGCTCTCACAGCAATCCGGTCGCGGCCGCCGCCCCGGCGGTCGTTGCACTCGGTACCTCGGTCATCGCGATCCGCGTCGTTGAATACCTCTGTCGCCGACTCAGCGCGGCGACACTCGATTCGTCAGCGGTGGGCGTCTTCTTGGCGGCCGTCGGGTCGGCCGGCGGCCGACGGCACTGCGAGAGGGACGGACCCTGGTCATCGCGGTCGGGCTCGCCTGCTTCGCAGTCTCCGCGTGGTCGGTCGCGCGAGCCAATCGGCTCACCGCCGCGAGGTTCTCGATCGGTGCGCGCACGGTCGTCACCGTCACCCCGGGTAATCGGCTGCTCGATCGGGCGGTCGATGCCGTGGACCCACGTGGGCGTTTCGCCACGGCGGCAATCGAGATTCCCGGGCCGGGCACGCCGCTCATTGGGGTCGACCCCCCGCGTCTGGCGGCCGTCGCGGAATGGCCCGGCGGGACGACGCAGCAGAGCGTCGCCGCGGTCAGCCGCGCACTAACCCCGAGGAGGGTCCCCGACGTCAACATCCCCGACGGCGCTTTGGCGATTTCGGCCAACGTGTCGGCGGCCGGGGCGCCGAGTCGAGATCTGGCGCACCTCTACCTCGCGGCCTGGCTGTTCGATCCCCTGGACGGGACGCGCACTCTCGACCTTGGCAGGTTGCGTTCCGGGAGGTCCAACTATAGGGGCGTCACGCAAACGAACTGTCCCTGCCGCTTGATCGGCATCGGGGTGCTGCCCAGCGTGAAGCGGGTGCCAAGCTCCGGCCAGATTCATCTCGTTCTGAACGCGCTCACCTACCCCTCCGGCACGGGCGTGCCGCAAAGCGCCCGTGCCGAGCTCACCCACACGGCCTGGCGCTCGACCACAGCCGGCGTCCGCGTCATCGCAACCGGCTCAGGGGTTGGCTTCGACATCCCGATGACGGCCGTGATCAGCGATATCGGTTCGTACGAGGAGGGCGACGCTCCCGCGATGGCCTCCCTCGCCGGCCAACCCTCGGTTCTCCCGGCCGTCGCCGGCAGCAGCGCCGAATCGCTTGCCGCGGACGGCGTGCCCCCCGGCACTCTGCCCGTACAGGGCCTCGACGGCAACACCATCAACGTGCGCCCGGTTGTTGCGGCGACCTCCCTGCCGCGCATCGGGCCCGGCAGCGTAATCGTCGACCTGGGCGCGCTCGAACGCGCCCAGACCGGCCCCACCTTTCAGGAGACCAGCGAGCAGGTGTGGCTGGGAGCGCAAGCGCCACCGAATGCCGTCAGCCGCTTACGGATGGCCGGGCTGCACATCGACCGAGTGCAGGGCTCGTCCACGCTCATCGCCCGGGCCCGGCAAAACGGTCCGGCTCTGGCCTACGACTTCATGCTGTTGGCCACGCTCGTCGCCTTGCTCGTCGCGGCGGTCGGCACACCTTCAGCGTGCTTGCCGCCGGTGGCCGTCAAAGCGCCGCGGAGATGGTCGCGCTGGAGGTCACCGGGGTGCGGCGAGCGATCCTCGCGCGCTCCCTGGCGATCGAGGCCGGGATCCTCGCGCTGACTGCGCTGTTCGGGGTGGCGGCTGGCGCGGGCACGGCGGCCATCGCCTTGCCGTCCCTGCCTCAGCTCGCCGCGCCCACCACCACCCCTCTGTCCTACGCACTTCCGGTTTCGCTCCTCCTTGCAGTGGCGTCGGGCGCGGTGCTGTTAGTCATGGCCGCCACCGCACTGGCGGCGCGGGGCATCCTGACGAGTATGACTCCAACTCTGCTGCGTAACGCGGCCGATGACGTCGGTTGAGACACAGGTATCGGCTGGCGCGGACGTGGTGTGCGCCGGACTCGTGCACGTCTATCCGAGCGAGCAGGGGCCGGTTGCTGCCCTGCGCAACGCCGACCTCATGGTCAAGGCCGGAGAGATGCTCGCAATCGTCGGCCCCTCCGGATCCGGCAAGACCACTCTGATGCTGCTGCTCAGCGGCGTGCTCCAGCCGACCGCAGGCTCTGTGTTGATCGGCGGTCGGGACATTACTCAGCTCGACGCGAGCAGCCTCAGCCGACTGCGCGCCACCGAGCTCTCGTTGCTGCTCCAGGACCCGCTGCGCAACCTGCTGCCCTATGCCACGGTCATCCAGAACATCAGCTTCGCCGCGCGCGGCGCGCGGCGGCGTGGCTGGCCGCTGCGCTGGTCGACCGGGGAGCTGATGGAGCGTATGGATCTAGCTGGGCTCGCCGACCGGCCCGTGTACCGACTCTCGGCCGGACAGCAGAACCGAGCGGCGATCGCCAGTGCGCTGGCGACATCGCCGCGTGTGCTGCTGGCCGACGAGCCGACGGGCCAGCTCGATCCCCACAGCCGCGACATGGTGATCGCAGCGCTGCACGGCGCCCGCGAGCTGAGCGGCGCCACCGTCATCGTGGTCACCATGACCGGGCGGTCTCCGAGGCGCTCCCCCGCTCGCTGGCCATCGAGAACGGGGCAATAGGCGCAGAGGGCCGGGGGGCGGAGCGCTATGCGGTCATCAGCGGCTCCGGGACGATCCAACTGCCCCCGGAGATCCTCGCCCGCTACCCGAGCGGAACGCTTCTGGCCGTCGAACTCGACGCCGACGGCGTCACGCTGCGGGCACGACAGGACAGCCCAGGAGCCCGGTGATGCTTGAGACGTCCCACTTCCTCATCGAGGGCGTGACCGTATGCAGCGCCGATACCGTGCTTGTCAGCGACCTTTCGCTCCGCATCGGGTGCGGCGAGGTGCTTGGCATCACCGGCCCGTCCGGCACGGGCAAGTCCAGCCTGATACATGTCCTCGCAGGTCTCGCCGCGCCGCACTCGGGTCGCGTGCTGCACGCCGACCGTCCGGTGGCGCCCCGCGGCGACGCCACCCTGGGACTGATCCTCCAACACCATCATCTCCCAGGGATGCTGACCGCCCACGAGGCCGTCAGCCTGCCCTTGCAAGCCCGTGGCATGGGCCGCTCGGAGGTCGCCGCGCGCAGCGAGCGCACACTCGCCGCCCTGGGCTTGGGCGACCAGGCCCATCAGCTGATCTGGGAGCTGTCCGGCGGACAGCGCCAGCGCGTGGCGGTCGCCAGAGCGCTGGCCGGTGATCCCGAACTGATCCTCGCCGACGAGCCTGCCGCCGGTCTCGACCCAGGGTCCCACACAGCTGTGATCGATCGGCTCCTCGATGCAGCGCGCGCCGGCGCGATCGTGATCATCGCCAGCAGCGATCCCGAACTGATCGGCAGATGCACTCGCGTGGTCACGCTCGCCGCCGTGCGGCCCGCTGAGCAGGCGGGCGAGGGGTGAATATCTCTAGCCCAAGGGTCGGTTGTGGGTGCACGCCCGGCTGCGTACCCTGCCCCGAGAGCTGTGAGGAGATTTACTCCATATGCGGGCGCAGTTGGCGCAGCGGTTGCCGTCGTGGCGGGGGCTCTGCTCGGGGCAGGGCCTGCCGCCGCGGCGAGCGCCGGGCGCACCCCCAAGTGGTCGGCACCTGGATTGGTGGACCGCGTCGCGCCAACTCGTGACGGGTTTGACCTGCCTGCCATCTCCTGCCCCTCGCGCCGGCTGTGCTTCGCGGTTGACGCTTCCGGGGAGGTGCTGAACACCACCAACCCCGCAGGCGGACGCGGCGCGTGGGTGAAGGTGCGCTTGAGCTGGCGCCCACTCGAGTCGATCGACTGTCCCTCGATCGACCTGTGCGTAGCCGGCGACGCGAGCGGGGGGCTGTGGGTGTCGACCAATCCGACCGGTACTTCAGGCGCGTGGCACCGGTTCAAAGTAGGTAGTCATCTTGACCACATCGACGGCGTCTCGTGTCCGAGCACGCGCCTGTGCGTTGCGGTCGACACAGAGGGCGACGTCTACAGCTCGACCGCTCCAGCCGGCGGAGCCACGGCCTGGCGACGCCAGCAAGTGGACACGGTGAATGGCACCGGCTCGCTGAACGCTGTCTCGTGCCCCACGGCGCACTTCTGCGCCGCGATCGATGACTTCGGCAGCCTGGTGTTCACCACCACCGACCCGCGCGGCGGCCAGAGTGCCTGGCACAGGCGCGCGCTCGAGCGCGGGCCGACCATCAATGCCCTCGACGGCGTTTCTTGCCCGTCGAGGAGTCTGTGCGTCGTCCTCGATTGGGGGGGAAACGTCCTTTTCAGCACAACTCCGCTCAAGGGTGCGTGGCAACAGCGGGCGATCGCCCCGGGGGAGTTCATCGCCAGCGGCGGGGTGGAGTGTCACTCCGCACACCTGTGCGTGGCGTTTTACGACGACTACCACGACCGCAAATCGCAGGGCACCTTCTACGCGACTACGGACCCGACCGGTGCCGCTAGCGCCTGGGATCAGACAGCTGTGGTGAAGGGCACCCAGCCGATCGCGGCGTCGTGCCCGGCGCGCAATCTGTGCGTCGCCTCAAGCGGTGTGAGCAGCCTGGGCGGGGGTTATGACCTGACCACCAGCACGCCGCTCCGCGGCCAGTGGAAGCGCACCCGCATCGATGGCTATAACGCCTTCACCGGTGTCTCTTGCCCCGGGACGGGAGCATGTGTGGCGGTGGACGACGCCGGTAATGTCTTGTTCTCTGCCCACCCCGCCGCCCGTGCCCGCGCCTGGCACGCCGCTCACGTCGATCCGGCGGCACGCGACATCGTCGCGATCTCCTGCCCGAGTGCCGGGCTGTGTGTGGCGATCGACAACCGCGGCGGCGTGCTGACCTCCACCGACCCCAGCGGCGGAGCGTCGGCGTGGAAGCGCGCGGTGGTCGACACCCAGGGTGCCCCCACCAGCGTCGACTGCCCCTCGCCCGGGCTGTGCGCTTTCGTCGATGATCACGGGCTGCTGTTCACGACGACCGACCCGAGCGGTGGGGCCGGCGCGTGGACCTCGACGCCGATCGACGTCGACACAACCAGTCCCGACGACCTGACCGCCGTCGCCTGTGCCTCCACCAAGCTGTGTGTGGTCGGCGACGGGAGCGGCGACGTGCTCTCCTCGACCGACCCCACGGGCGGCGCCGCCGCTTGGCAGGAGGTCAACATCGAGGATCCGGGAGCCAACGCCGCGTTCGGGATCACGGGCGCCTCCTGCCCCTCCAGCAAGTTGTGCGTGCTGGTCGACGGCAGCGGCAGCATCATCACCTCCACCAACCCCAGCGGCGGGAAGTCCACCTGGACGTTCCAGGTCAATGGCCCAGGCCACGACAGCGCGATGGGGGGCGTCGCCTGCTCCTCCGCCAGCCTCTGCTTCGCGATCCCGTCCTCGCTCATCGCGCCCTTGGTCGTGGGCGTGTTCACCTCCACCGATCCGACCGGCGGCCAAGCAGCCTGGCGCGGCACGCCGATCGATCCTTCGATCGGCACGGTTTCAGGCCTCTCCTGCCGACGCCACACCACCGCCTGCGTCGCCGTCGACGACACCGGCAACGTGATCGTCTCGAACTGAGGCTCGAGATCCTCGCCCGGGCGCGCGGACCGGGGACGGCTTAGCGCATGAAGGCTTGGGCTGCCGCCGCGGTGAGCGTGGTGTAGCGCTGCTCTGCTTCTGTCTTGCTCCAGAAGTAGTGCGAGAGCTCGAGGCTGACGGCGCCGTGGGCGGCCGCGGTCAGGACTTGCGCGATGAAGCGCGGGTCCTCGCGTCTGAAAATGCCGGCCCCAATACATGCCTCGACGATCTCGACGAGAGCGTCGAGCGACCTTTCGGCAGCGGCCACCGCGTCGGCTCCCGGAGTGTGTTCGGGCGCCGCTGCACCGAACGTGAGCTGATAGAGCTGCGGTGAGGACAGCGCGTTCTCCCGATATGCGAGCCCGCTCAACCGCAGCCGCTCGGCCGGCGGAGCGTCGGTAGGGATTGCGCGCACCAGCGCGGTGAGCCGATCGAATCCTTCGCGGTACATCGCGTCGATCAGCCCCTGCTTGCTGCCGAACATCGTGTACAGGACGGTGGTCGTGCATCCGAGCGTGGATGCCAGCCGCCGCATGGTCAGCCCAGCCGGCCCCTCCCTGGCGAGGATCTCCCCCGCCGTATCGAGGACGGTGGCGCGAAGCACCTCGCGCCCGGCCGCGCGGGCGTGCTCATATGGCGACGCCCCTCCAGCGTGCGAGGGTGCCTCGCTGCTATAACGTCGTGACTGTGCTATAACGCCGTTATTGTAAGTCGATCGAGGGACGGAATCATGCCGCCACTGCCCTGGACACCAACCCCTGCCCCCGTCGCCGCTTCGGACGAGGTGGTGATGATGGCGTCGCTCCTGAAGCTCGACTCGTTCCGCAGGACGCCGGGTTTCCTGCGCGCGGCGATGGCCATCCGCAAGCAGGTCCTGGGCGCCGATGGCGCCGTGGGAGTTGCGCTGAACACCGCGCTGCCCCGGCGAACCTTTTTCACCCTGTCGGCCTGGCGCGACCGCGAAGCGCTGAACGGATTCGTCCGCTCCGAGCCTCACGTAAGCACTATGCGCGGCTACCGCCCGGCAATGGCCGACGCCCGCTTTGTCTTCTGGACGGCGACGGTGGACAAGCTCCCGCCCTCGTGGTCAGAGGCACAGCAGCGGCTGCGCGAAGCAGTCGCAAACTCTCATGATCAAACGGCCAGTTGACGGGCCAACGAAGGGAGATCCAGATGACAAGCGATATGCGAATCGAACTGATCCAGGTCCCGGTGTCCGACATCGATCGAGCGAAGGCGTTCTACGTCGAGAAGGTGGGCTTCACCGCCGATCACGATCACCAGGTCACCGACGAGCTTCGCTTCGTGCAGCTCACCCCTCCCGGCTCGGCGTGCTCGATCGCGCTGACGTCAGGCGCGCACCAAATGAAGCCCGGATCGCTCGAGGGACTGCAGATGGTGATCGAGGACGCCGAGGCCGCACGCAAGGAGCTTGCCGAAAGGGGCGTCGAAGTCAGCGATGTTCAGGAGTTTCCCTGGGGCAGCTTCGTCTTCTTCCAGGATCCGGACGGCAACGGCTGGGCGCTGCAGGCGATCACGCACCAGGATCAGCGTGACTGAGATTGCCGGTGTCGAGGCTCGTCGTAACCCAGAAGGCAAACTGTGAGGAGGCATTCATGCCCGACAAGTTCATCCCGCTCACCGGAAGTTGTATGTGCGGAGCCGTGCATATCTCCAGCTCCGAACCGTTCCTTGGCGCCCTCTACTGCCATTGCAAGCGCTGCCAGCGACGCTCGGGAACCACGCGCTCGATGACCGGGCTATGCCCCCCCGGCGCCTTCGCCGTGACCGCCGGCGAAGACAAGATTCGTACCTGGGACCCAGGCGACGGCTGGCGGAAGGCGTTCTGCGCCGAGTGCGGCAGTCATACCCACACGATCAGTCCCGATGACCCCACGCTGGTTGCGATCCGCCTGGGATGCCTTGACCAGGACCCCGGGATCCGGCCGCAGGCCCACCAGTTCGTCGCGTACGCTTCGCCGCTCGAGCCGCTGCCCGATGACGGTCTCCCGCGCTTCCCGGAGCGATTGGGAGCCACCGACCCGCTCTGAACCGTTGAAGGGGCCGCTCGGCCGAGCTCCGGGCGGTGTGGCCAGCGGCGAGTAGCCGGGCCTTGCGATGATGGCGCGGTGAGCGAGCTTCCCGCCGGCACGGTCACGTTTGTGTTCACCGACATCGAGGGGTCGACCGCGCTGCTCGAGCGGCTCGGCGAGGGGTATGGAGGGGTGTTGTTCGCCCATCAGGCGCTGTTGCGTGGAGTGTGGAGGGCGCACGGCGGGGTGGAGGTCTCGACCGACGGGGACGCGTTCTTTGTCGCCTTCAGCTCGGCGAGCCGCGCGATCGACGCGACCGCCGCGGCGCAGGCCGCATTGGCCGAACATGTGTGGCCGCGGGGGGAGCAGGTGCGGGTGCGCATGGGGGTGCATACAGGCGAGCCGCGGATTCGTGACGGCGAGTACTGGGGTCCGGACGTCCACTACGCCGCGCGCGTCGCGTCGGCGGCTCACGGTGGGCAGGTGCTTGTGTCGGCGACAACGGCGGCGCTCGTGGCCGGTGCGAAGCTGACTCCGCTCGGACGGCATCGACTGAAGGACTTCCTGGAGCCGCGCGAGCTGTTTGCGCTGGGACCGCCCCCCGCATCCCGCGCCGAAGACGCTTGACCCACTTCGCACCAACCTCCCAAGCGCTGCGTCCCCGCTGGTCGGCCGCGAGGAGGAGATCGAGGAGGTGACGGCCATGCTGCTCGGCGATGCCCGTCTCGTTACCGTGGTCGGTACCGGTGGGGCGGGAAAGACACGCCTGGCGCTGGCAGTCGCCGACCGCCTGCTTGATGAACTGGCCGACGGCGCGTTTCTCGTCGAGCTGGCGGAGCTCAGCTCGCCTGATGAGGTACTCGGTGCCATCGCGGCCGTGGTCGGGGCGCGGGCCGATCTCCTTGCCGCGACCCTGGCGGGCCGCGAGCTGCTGCTCGTGCTCGACAATTTCGAGCACGTCCTAGAGGCCGCGTCCGTGCTCGCAGAGCTGCTCGCGGACGCGCCGCGTCTGCGGATCCTCGTCACGAGTCAGGCGCCGCTGCGACTCGCCGAGGAGCACACGTTCGGGCTGGCCGGCCTCGCCGCGAGGCCCGCAACTGAGCTCTTGATAGCCCGGGCGAAGCGAGCATCGCGCGATTTCGCCGTCGGCGACTCCGGCGAGGCTGCTGTGGCGGCGCTCTGCGACGAACTCGAGGGCTTGCCGCTGGGGATTGAGCTAGCGGCGGCCCGGCTCGCGCTGCTCCCGCCGGAGGAACTGCTTGAGCGGCTGCGCCGCTCGCCGGATGCGCTTGGAACGGGCGGGCGCAACCTGCCCGAGCGCCAACGGGGGCTGCGTGCGGCCATGCAGTGGTCCTACGGCCTGCTTGATCCGCAGGCCGCGAGCCTGTTTCGCCGTATCAGCCACTTCGCCGGCGAGGCGACGATCGAGCGGATCGAGCAGGTGTGCGGCGACGGGATCGACGACGTGCTCGAATCGCTCGCACAGCTCGTCGATACTTCGCTCGTTCGCCGGACGCGCGACGGCCGCTTTGAGGTCGCATCGGCGCTGCGCTCGTACTCGCGCGAGCTGCTCGAGAGCTCGGGGGAGGTCGACGCCTTGTGCCGCCGTCACGCCGAGGTCGTCGTCGCGGAGTGGCTGCCGCTGGCGATCGAGCGGCCGATGATCGCCTTCCGCGAGACGTTCGGGCCGATCGTCGCTGAGCGATACGACCTGGTGGCCCTGCTCGATTGGTCCGCTCGTTCCGACGCCGACCTGTTCAGCCAGCTGATCGTGTGTACCTACTCACCGCTGTCGGAGTCACTCGGGGCCGAGCGGATGCACGAATGGCGCGAACCGATTGAGCGGGCGGCCAGGACCGGCCCCGCCAGTGGACGGGTGCGCGCGTGCGTGCGCACAGCAGCGGCCGTCGCTTCCGATGCCCATGGGACTGTCCTCGACGTAGCGCTCAAATCGGACACCGAGGGCGACGCGATCTTCGCGGGGTGGCTGTACGGCACCTGCGTCGTGCTGGACGCCCTGCACAGGCCCGGTCAGGTATGGCAGACACGAGCGCAGGCCGTCGCCGCCGATCTACGTTCGTCGTCACACGCCCCCGTCCGCGACCTCGGCACGGTGGTCGACGCCCACCTGCTCCTCCTGCAGGACCGCTTCGACGAGGCAGCGGAGCTGTTCGAGGCGGCGATCCGTCGCGACGGCGGAACATGGGCGGATCAGACGGCCGTGTACATGGTGGGCGACTGCCATCTTTTGGCGGGTCGGCCGCAGGCGGCCATTCAGGCGTACGCGCGCGGCGTTGCCCACGCCCGCGACATGGGCGCGCGGGACGACATCGGCTTCCAGGCCGAAGGGATCGTCGCCGCGCTCGCCGACCTCGGTCGACACGGGGAGGCACTCGAGACGCTCGGCGCCTGCGACACCCTCACCGGCGAGGGGGTACTCCCTCGCGAGCACAACGCATTCTGGGGCGACGTGATGGCGAGCCGGATCGCGTCAGCACGCGCGTCGCTTGGCGCACAGGACGCGGACGCGGCGTATGCGCGAGGCCGCGCGCTTGGCGTCGAGGACGTCGCGCAACGGCTGTTGTCCTACTGCGTCCCGGCCGCCGTAGCGTCCTAGCTCAGCGGTTGTGGTTGACGACCTCGATGTTATGCCCGTCGGGGTCCAGGACGAATGCGCCGTAGTAGCCCGGGTGATAGACGGCGCGCTCGCCGGGCCCGCCGTGGTCCTCGTAGCCCGCGGCGAGCGCGGCGGCGTGGAACGCCCGCACGGTCGCGTCATCCTGCGCTGGGAACGCCAGGTGGACGTGCTCCGTGAGCGGCCGCTCGTCGTTGATCAGCGAGAAGCCGAAGCCCTCGCCGACCAGCTGGACGCGCTGCGGCTCGTCGACACCGATCCGCAGCCCGGCGTGGGGGGCGATCGTCGTGTAGAAGCGCTTGGACACGGTGGGGTCGCGGACGCGGATCCAGAGGTGGTCGACGCAGCCGTCGGGCACGGGGTTCTCGCGTTCTATGTGCACCGCCTCGACGCTGTTGCCGTCCGGGTCGAGCAGGAAGCCGCCGTAGTAGTCCGGGCCATAGACCGGGCGCGGGCCGGGTGCGCCGTCGTCGCGGTAGCCCGCGTCGATCCCCGCCTGCCAGAAGCGGTCCACGAGCTCGCGGGACGGCGCGCGAAAGCCGACGTGCAGGCCGCGGGTTAGGGGGTGCTCGCCGTCCGTGGGGCCGATGTCCCAGTCCTTCCACTCGACGAGCTCGGCGTCCGCGTGACTCGGCTCGGCGCCCAGCACCGAGAGGACTGTGCGGTAGAAGCGCTCGGACGCGGCGAGGTCGGCGACGGCGATCGCGACGTGATCGAACATCCCGCCCAGGCTACCGTTGCGGCGTGCTCGAATCGAGTCGCCGCAGGTCCGCGAGCGTCCCGAAACTTGCGCAAGGCGGTGCGGAAGTCGGCGGGCGTAAGCTGCGATAGATCGAAACCGTCGCGCAGCACGGGATGATGAGGCGGGCAGCGGCCGCTGCAACCGGTGTTGCTGTGGTGGCGGTCATGGTCTCCGCTTGCGGTGGTAGCCAGCAGGGGCGAGCCAAGCGAGCCGTGACGACCACACCGGTATCAGACACTCGCTCGGTTGGCCAAGACGTGGTCCTGTCGCTCGCGGGGCTCGGGACATTTGAAGGGCGCTGCCCGCGCGGCGCGCGCTCCTGGACGCTGCGGTTCGTCGACAACGGCGAAGCAAACGAGGCGGTCTCCTACCGAGTCGGGAACGGAGCCGCTCGCCTGGTGACTGTCAATCCAGGCGGTGTGATCACCTTCCACCTAGTCCCGAACGCGACGAGGACCCACGAGCCGGCAGACCGATTCCTTCCTCCCAATCAGGGACGTGGGCGATCAGCGGCGACCTCGGTGCCGACGACCGCGCCGCTCTACGCCCGGATCTACCAGGCAACCGAGCCCCAGACACTCCGCGCTGACGTCCACCTCGCGCTCTGGGCAGTCGGTGGGGACAGCGGTCGATGCGGGCTGGTAAGCAGCACCGTCAAGGCCTACACCTACCCAAACGGTTAACCCAAGGTCTGTCGTCGCACAAACAGTCGCGCATCTCGCCGGGGGCGAGACACGTCGTCGCGTCGCGAAACGGGCTGGCTAGTGAGTCGCATCTACCGTGATCTTGCCGGCGGCACGGGGTGACGGGAAGCGGGGGCGACCCCACCCTCACCACAAATGGCCGACCGATGCCGGGAAGGGTTACGACCAGCGACCCGACGCGGGGGCCCCCGCAGGAGCGGCTGGCAGATGGCCATGATATGTCGACGCTGGCGGAGAGCCTCGGCGCGACTGTGACGACCTGCGGCGAGAACTTCGAGTCGGTGACATGCGTGGGTAACGGGGCGCTGCTCGGGGCGCGCAGGCCCACACGCGCGAAACCCTTCAGGCCGCAGGCGCTCGAAGAGACATTGCGAACCTGGACCGTCATGGTCGTAATCCACGGGGGACCCGGCGTGGCGGACGGGGCCGAGGCGGACGCTGCCAGCTGTGAGCGAGCGCAGCCGCGCAGGGTACGGAGCCGCCACAGCAGTCCGGCAAGGTCCGACCGCTCCTCAAGGTGTGCGATGGGCCGCCCACGGAGCTGAAAGACCAAGCCGCCGCAGCCGTCTTCGACCACCTGGGCGAGGGGTTTCGACCCCGGATGGCCGAGGAACCGCAGCCCGTGGACCACTGTCCAGGAACCGAGCAGCGGGCAGGAGAACTCCAGCCCGGGCTGGGCCGCCTCGCGCGTGTTCAGCCACGCGACGAGCTTGCGCATCCGGACGGGAGCTGTGACGGTGCCGAGGGGGAACAAGTGGCTCCCGGCGGAAACATGCTCGTGCCCTCTGGCAGGCCGCCTGTCTGCGCGAACGCCTTCACCTCGCGGACCCCGGTCGGGACTCTCTCCCACCCCGGTCGGGGTAGCAGCCAGACGGCCCAGCCGTCCGCGCGGATGGCGCTGCCGCCGTCCTTGGCCTCGGTCACCGAGACCTGCAGACTTGCTGTAGGGGTGCACCCGCCGTCCTCCCGCTGACCACCCAACAGCGCTCGGACAAGGCGCCCTGTAGCACTTCGAGGCCATTACCGATGTCCTCGCCAAGCAGGTCGCGCCGCGTGAGCAAGCGCACAGCAGGTTCCGCCGAGGACAGCAACCAATCAACCGCGGCGTGGGTCGCCTCGTCCTGCACGCCGGCTTCACCGCCTCTTTCAAGCCCACCAAGCACCTGCCCAATCTAAACCTGCCCGACGGCGACGGACAATCGGCACGAGGCCCGACATTCGATCGATGCAGCCCGAGGGCCGCTAGCCAGTGATCCGGACCGTGAGTGCGGCTGCCGAGCAGCTCACCTTCGGGTCGATTCTGCCCGCGCAGAATTGTCTGTAGTGGGGCGCCAGGAGGAGTACCCGGCCCGGTTGGGCGGCGCGATACGGCGCCATCGTCGCGTGGTCTCGGGGACGGACGCGGGAGAGGAGGAGCGCGGGGCCGTTTGGCCGTGGCACGGGCGGCACTCCGATGACCGCGTTCCCCGTCATGACCGTGAATGCTTGCCCAGGCCGGACCGTCACCACGGGTGGCTTCGGTAGCAAGTACCCCGGTCTAGTCGGGATTTGAGTGCTCGATCGTCGGTTCTTCCAACACGCTTTGGGCGCTCCCGAACGGCGGGGCAGAGAGCGTCGAAACAAGCCGATGCGACAGGGTTGTTGGCGCGCAAAGTCCCGCGCGCATAAGACGCCTCCAGAGATAGCAAAGGCAACCTGCGGGCCCTCGGTACGCTGCTGGACCATGCGCTGCGTGCGCGTCACGAGGAACGACACGCCAGTGATGTTCGTGACAGCTGAAGGGGACCCAAGGATTGTGTCCGGCGCTGCCCAGCGGGTGTTCAATGAACTCGAATCACGCCTTGAGACGCTTCGCGGGCGGCGGTTCTTTGGCGTCTTTGAGCCGCAGTCAAGCGAGTATCTCGCCTGCGTGCAGACAAAAGATGGCGATGACGCCCGCGCGCTTGGTCTTGGACAAACGCTGATACCCGGCGGCGCATATTTGCGCACGACGATCACCGGTCAGCCACCCGCCGTGTACGCGCAGATCGGCCCCACCTTTGAGGAGCTCGAAAAGCACGAGCGCTCCGACCCGAATCGACCACTCATCGAGTTCCACCGGCGATACAACGAGATCGACCTTCTTGTGCCGGTTGCATAGAACGCTACCGACCAGCAGGCTCCCCTTGGCGACGAAGGAGGCGCCGGGCGTCCTGGGCGACTGCGTTATGAGTGCTAGCTCTCGGCGAGGATATCCACGGCCTCTAGGCGCATGAGATCATCGCGGGTCCAGTGGCGGTGCAGGTCAGAAGCAAGGCGATGGGCGTGACGGAGCCGGGCACGTTCCAGTTCGTTGCGGACGCTGCGGGCGTTGCCGAACCGTGGCTCGGCCATCTGGCGAGTGAGGTACCCACGCAACGCCACCTCTGCTTCCTCCGACAGGTAATAGTTTGAGCGTTCCAGCATCAACCGCCCAATGGCGGTGAGCTCGTCCAGCTCGTAGGCGGCGAAATCGAGGTGGTGCGCGATTCGTGAGCTCATCCCGGGGTTAGAGGCGAAAAATTCATCCATCCGGTCTTTGTAGCCCGCGAGGATTACCACAAGCTTGTCGCGCTCGTTTTCCATTACCTGAAGCAGGATGTCGATCGCCTCTTGGCCGTAGTCAAGGGCGTCCCCGGTACGGAAGAGGTAATACGCCTCGTCGATGAACAAGACCCCGCCCATAGCTCGGTGGAGGACGTGCTGGGTCTTCGGTGCGGTGTGCCCGATGAACTGCCCAACCAGGTCATCGCGCATGGCATGCACCAGTTGCCCTTGCTCCAGGTAGCCAAGCCGGTGCAGCAGCTCGGCCATCCGCAGGGCCACTGTAGTCTTCCCAGTGCCCGGGGGACCGGTGAAGCACATGTGCATGTTCGGCCGAGGCGCGGCCAGCCCGAACTTCCGCCGCGCCCCGTCAACCAGAAGTAGCGCCGC
>JAVKSP010000033.1:0-9111 GCA_039583645.1 Solirubrobacteraceae bacterium | reverse complement strand
AAGCACATGTGCATGTTCGGCCGAGGCGCGGCCAGCCCGAACTTCCGCCGCGCCCCGTCAACCAGAAGTAGCGCCGCGATCTCCTGCACCTTCTTCTTCACCGGCACTAGGCCGACCAGGTCGTTCTCGAGGGCCTCAAATACCTCATCGATGCCCGCCGCCCCGCGTTCGGTGGCGAAGGTCACCGTCGTGTCCGCAGGCAGCAGCCTGACCTGTTGGTCCCGTTTGCGCGGCCGCGAGGCGAGGCGTGGGACTCCAACCGCCTGTCCGCTCTTCTTGTGCCCCGTCTGTGCCGTGGCCTGGGCAGCCTTCCCGGTTGAAAAGACTCCCAAGATCGCCAGGACGAAAAGACCGAGGAACAAGGCGCCACTGACGGCGGTAATGATGGTGCTGCCGGCACTCACTGCAAAGCTCGCGGGATACTGGGTTTACGGGCGTCAAAGAAGCTCACGCCATCACGCTGACAGACCTATAGCACCATTGCCACGGATCGATCGCGCCGGCAACGCCGAGTTGCGTCAGCAACGCCGTCACGGAGTGCCGCTCAGGCTCAGTGCTCCGGCTTAGCGCTTCCAGGCTTTGCCATTCCAATGCTCGACCAGCGTCCGCACCTGCGGTCAACGCTCCGGGAGCCCGAGGCGCTCTCAACGGTCCTCACATTCGCCGGACGCGCAGCACGGCGGTCAGCATCGGCAGGGTGAACTCCCCGCGGGCGGTCTCCGGCCTGCCCGCGAGGAAGGCGTGGATTCGGCTGAGGGTGGCCTCTTGTTCGGGCTCTGGCATGACCAGCACCCCGGCCTTCGTCGCAAGTGTCGCGACGAGGGAGTCGGCGGTGCGGCGGTGACCGTGCGAGAACTCGGCCTGCTGGGGCGAGCCGAAACGGGCGACCAGGCCAGGGGTTGGAAGGTGCAAGTCTGCCGTCGTGGCGCGCTAGTTACTGATGGTGTCACGCGGGCCAATGGCTGCGGGTCCGCTGACCCGCTCGAGTTCCGCGACCCAGTCGACGCGGTTGTCGATCACGTTCCACAGGCCGGCCAGAGTGCCGCCGGGTACGAGGACGCGGGCGACCTCGGGTCCCGCGACGTCCATGTCAAACCAGTGCAGGGCATGGCCGGCTAACACGGCATCGACGGATCCGTCCGGCAGCGGTAGCGCCTCGGCGCTTCCCGCCAGGGCCCGGACAGCCGGCAACGCGCGGCGCAGCGCGGTCAGCATCGCCTTGTCGGGCTCGACAGCGATCACTTGGCCGCCCAGCGCGACCAGTGTTGCGGTCAACTTGCCGGTTCCCGCGCCGAGGTCGAGGACCCGCGAGCCGGGTGCCTGCTCGAGTGCCCAGCGCACCGCAGCGTGCGCATAGCCCGGACGGTGCTCGGCATACGCGTGCGCCGCTGCCCCGAACGACGACCCATAGATCAGCCGCTCGTCCCGTCCCACCCGGCCACCCTATCCGGGTGCGGCCCGCAGGGGGTCGCACCCGCCGCCCAGAGGTCAGTCGGCCTCTGCGGTCAATCAGCTGCCACGAGAGACTCGCGAGACGAGCCCGCGTCGTCTGGCGCCATCACCTCGACGGTCGCCGCCAGGCCCTCGCTGTGGCGGTGAAAGTCGATCACGACAAACCAGTGACCGGCATCCGGGATGGGCACCCGAGCCGGTGAACGCCGAAAGTGCCCGCCGGCGCTGTAACTGAAGGTTGCGCCGTCCCGGTACTTGCAGAAGTTCACGGAGTCGAGCAACAAGACGTCGGCTGGCGAGCCGCGCCATCGGACAACTGCCACGTTGCCCGGTTGCTGCTCTCCGATGTCGTGGTATGCGTATCTCATCGGTGCCTCCTTTGCCTGATTACGTCTGGCTCGTCGTCTCCGAGGGGACCGGTTCGCGAGCCTCCTTCATCAAGGCGCTCCTGATGTAGGCGCGGTTCTTCGCCAGCTGGGCCGAGATGGCGACCTTGCGGATGCCGTGGAGATACCCGATGCACCAGTCGAGTTGGCCCAGCGCATCCTCTGCCGCTTGGCGATAACGGTCGGCCTCGGCTTCTCTCATGAATCCCTCCTTTGCTCAGTGACGCCAGACCACCAGAGACCGCGCTCGCGAGCAAATCCCAGCTTCGATGCCGGTACCGCTTTCACTTGACGATCACGCGGCCGAGTTGGGGCGCCGGCAGGATTTCGCTGCCCTTCGCGCACGTCCGCAAACGAGATTGGACACATGTATGAGCAAGGCCGCCTACCCGTAGATCCACAGCACGATCGGCGCTGAGCCGTCTGGGTACGGGGAGTAGCCGTCAAGGCCGGCGACCGTGGGTGACTGCCCACTGGGGTCGGTCGTCACTGAGAACGAGGACCCGTCTGCGGCGAGTTAAGAGGGCGTCGCTCCCGCGACGGCTCCCGTGCTGACGAATCCAGCTCCCGCATAGCTGGAAGCGGCCGGATCGAGCCTGATCCGCTGGGCTGACCAGGCGGCGTCCGTAATCGCGCCCGTGTGACCGCCCGCAGTGGCCGAGGTATGGGTGAAGTCGACCGTGCCGAAGTCGCTCAGCGGCAGCGGCTGACAACTCCCCGAGCCGTCACACGTGGATGGCGCTTCCGCGATCCACTCCGCGGTGGAGGTGTCAGGGTGGTTCATCTCGAGGGTCTTGGCGAATGATGCTCCGGTGCTGCGGTTGGTCAACGAGACGGTGACCGCCGTACCGCGTACAGGCACGCGGGCCGAGATGTGGTCCCCGGGCGAGATGGACATGTCGAGGTGAACCGGCGCAGCCGGCAGGAGTTCGTACCAGGCAAAGTGGCTGGCGCTGCCGTCGCTACCGCAGTCGGCGCTGGTGCCCACCTGCTCGAGCGCCTGGGAGCGCTGTTGCGTGCCGCCGAGCCCGACCCAGAACGAGCCGTAGCCGTCGCCCGCGGCGCAGTTTGTCGACGGCTCGGTCCAGCTTCCCGAGACACTCGAGAATGGTTCGTTGTCCTTGCTCTTGACTGAATACCCAGACCAATTGGCGGTCACCACAGGCGACGACGGGGCGGGAGCCGCGGCTGCCGAGGCGGTGAAGGCGGCGCTTAGCGTGCCTGCGAGGGCGAGAGCCGAAATGACACGGGAGGCGTTCATGTTCGTGATCCAGTCTGTTGCGCCGGCGGGGTAGCGCGGCTCGAAGTACCCGGATCACGGTGGCCTACCTTGCTGGGAAGCAGCGCAGAAGTCTCTGGGCCTTTCCTGTGGGCGATCTCTATCTCAGCTTGCGTCGCAGAGCCGCCTGCGCTGCGAAATATCCGCACAGCCCGTGGACGCCTCCTCCCGGTGGCGTGGCCGACGAGCACAGGAACACCCTGGGGTTGGGCGTGGAATATGGAGATACACGCAGAACCGGGCGCGCCAGCGTCTGGCGCAAGCTGGCGAGGCCGCAGTTGATGTCCCCGCCGACGTGGTTGGGGTTCTCAGCCTCGAGCTCGGCTGGTCCCCTCGCGGCGCGGGCCAGGACGAGGTCCGAGAATCCGGGCGCGAAGCGCTCGATCTGTCCCTCGATAGCGCTCGTCATGTCCACGTCGGAGCCGTTCGGCACATGACAGTAGGCCCACAGGGTGTGTTTGCCCGGGGGTGCGCGGGTTCCGTCCACCAGGCTCTGCTGGGCGACCAGCACGTAGGGCCGTTCGGGATGTGAGCCGCGCGAGATCGCCAGCTCGCCCGCGGCGATCTCCTCGAAGGTGCCGCCGAGGTGAATGGTTCCCGCCTGCGCGCACTCCGGTGCTCGCCATGGCACCGGTCCGGCCAGCGCGTAGTCGAGCTTGAACACGCCCGGGCCGTAGCGGTAGCGCCCGAGCGCGCGCCGGTAGCGCGGCGGCAGCTCCTCGCCGCAAATCTCCACCAGCTGCTGCGGCGAGACGTCGAACAGAACCACTGAGGTGGCCGGCAGTTCGCGCAGGGAGCGGACCTCGCGTCCGGTCTGCACTTTCCCGCCCAGCGACTCGAGCAGCGCTCGCATGGCCGAGACGAGCGCCTGCGAGCCACCGCGTACGACCGGCCATCCCACTGCGTGTCCAAGCGCCATCAGCACGAGTCCGAACGCACTTGTGCCCGGTGCGCTCAGCGGCCTCATCGCATGCGCAGCCATTCCCGCCAAAAGCGCTCTGGCGCGAGCATCGCTGAACAGACTCCTCGCCAAGGCCGACGCTGGAAGGGCTGCGAGCAGACCGAAGCGGGCGGCGAGCAGCGGATCGCGCGGCAGCCGCGGCGGTCCCAGGATCGCGTCCGCGAGCTGCGGCCAGCTCTTCGCAAACGGGTCCAGCAGCCTTGCGTAGCGCCTGCCATCCACGCCGAGGCCGGCGGCCGTGTCTGCCAAGGAGCGGTGAAACGTCACCGCGGTCCCGTCGTCCAACGGGTGCGCCGCGTCTAGCTCAGGGGCGAGCAGCTGGAGTCCGTAGCGCTCGAGCTCGAGCCCGCGTAGGAAGGGCGAGCCTGCCGCGAGCGGATGCACCGCGGAGCAGACGTCGTGATGAAAGCCAGGAAGCGTCAGCTCCGCCGTGCGGCTGCCCCCGCCGATGGTGTCCGCACGCTCGAGGACCTGCACCGAGCGCCCCGCGCGCGCCAGCTCGATCGCCGCCGCGAGGCCGTTGGGCCCGGCGCCGACGACCATCGCATCAGTCACGCTCACGCTTGCGCGGACGGACGGCTCTGAACGGGGCACCCATCATGTAGAGCCCCGAGCGTATCCCTGCGTTCTGCCATACGTTCATGCAACGAGACCACTCGCGGCGGCGATCTACGCAGAGGCGCTCGACTTCCACCTCGGCCGTCCTGCTCGACGCGAGCCGCAGCCAAACGACGTGCGCCGCAGTCGCTCGGCGGGCCCAGCCTCGCCGGCGCTGGTCATCACGTTTGACGCCTGGAACACCCCGATCCCACGGCCGCAAATCTAAGCGACGCGGCGTTCCGGAAACGTTCCGAGTACGTGGCGCCGGCGCAGCTGGCTGCGGCCTCCGGCGCCGACGCGAACACACGCCTGTCCGATCGTCCACACCGTTCGGTTTGGTCCGGCTGCGCCCGGGAAAGCGAGCCAAGGTGCGAGCGGTCACCTTTCACGGCAAGCGCGACGTCCGGGTTGATCAGGTCCCAGATCCGACGATCCAGGAACCGACGGACGCGATCATCCGCATAACCTCAACCGCGATCTGCGGCTCTGACCTGCACCTCTACGAGGTGCTGGGCCCCTTCATGGACGAAGGCGACATCCTCGGCCACGAGCCGATGGGCGTGGTCGAGGAGGTCGGCTCGGAGGTCACGCACATCAAGCCCGGCGACCGCGTGGTGATCCCGTTCAACATCTCCTGCGGTCATTGCTACATGTGCGACCAGAAGCTGTTCGCTCAATGCGAGACGACGCAGGTGCGCGAGCTCGACAAGGGCGCATCACTTTTTGGCTACACGAAGCTCTACGGGCAGGTACCGGGCGGGCAAGCCGAGTACCTGCGTGTGCCGCAGGCCCACTTCGGGCCGATCAAAGTGCCCGACAACAGCTTTCCGGATGAGCGCTTCCTGTATCTGTCGGATGTTCTTCCGACTTCGTGGCAGGCGGTCGAGTTCGCCAGCGTTCCGGAGGGCGGCAGCGTCGCTGTCTACGGTCTCGGCCCGATCGGCCAGATGAGCGCGCGCATAGCCGCCCACCGAGGAGCCGAGCGTGTGATCGGCGTGGACATCGTCCCGGAGCGGCTGGAGATGGCGCGCCGGCACGGAGTCGAGGCGATCGATGCGCGCGACCACGACGACGTTCCCGGCGTCATCCGTGAGATGACCGATGGCAGAGGACCGGACGCCGTGATCGATGCGGTCGGCATGGAGGCCCACGGGGCTCCGATCGGCGAGTTCGCGCAGAAGGCAACCGGACTGCTGCCGAAGAGGCTGGCCGCTGCCGTGACCGAGAGGTTTGCCGTCGATCGACTCGAGGCGCTGATCAACTGCATCGACACGGTCCGCCGCGGCGGCACGCTTTCGATCTCGGGCGTCTACGGCGGTCAGCTCGACCCGTTGCCGATGATGCAGTTGTTCGACAAGGGCATTCAGATCCGCATGGGCCAGGCTCACGTGAAGCGCTGGATCGACGACATCATGCCGCTGCTGACCGGAGACGGCGATCCGCTCGGCACCGGCGATCTGGCCACGCACCAGCTGCCGCTGGAGCAGGCGCCGCAGGCCTATGAGATGTTCCAGCAGAAGAGGGACGGCGCGATCAAGGTCGTGCTCAAGCCGTAGCCCGCACGTCTATCGCCGTACCAGCTTTTTGTACGTGATCCGTTGCGGGCGATCGGCGTCTGCGCCCAGCTGCTCCCGCCGGAAGCTCTCATAGGCCTCGAAGTTGCCCTCGAACCAGCGCACCTGCGAGCCGCCCTCGAAGGCCAGCACGTGGGTCGCGATGCGGTCCAAAAACCAGCGGTCGTGGGAGACCACCACCGCACAGCCGGCGAACGCGAGCAGCGCCTCCTCGAGCGCGCGCAGCGTGTCGACGTCGAGGTCGTTGGTGGGTTCGTCGAGCAGCAGCAGGTTGCCGCCCGAGCGCAGCAGCTTCGCCAGATGCAGCCGGTTGCGCTCGCCCCCAGAGAGTTTGCCCACGGGCTTCTGCTGGTCGGTGCCCCTGAAGTTGAAGGCCGCGACGTAGGCGCGGCTCGCCACAGTGCGATCCCCGAGCTTGAGCTGATCCGCCCCGCCTGAGATCTCCTCCCACACGGTCTTGCCCGGATCGAGCGCTGCGCGAGATTGGTCGACGTATGCGAGCTGGACGCTGTCGCCCAGGCGCAGCTCGCCAGAATCGGGTGCCTCGTCGCCTGTGAGCATGCGCAGCAGGGTGGTTTTGCCGGCGCCGTTTGGCCCGATCACGCCCACGATCCCGCCGCGCGGCAGCGAGAATGACAGCTCGTCGATCAACACCCGGTCGGCGTAGCCCTTGCGCAGCCGATCCGCCTCAACCACCACGTCCCCCAGCCGCGGTCCGGCCGGGATGTGGATCTGAACCTGGTCGAGCTTGACGTTGCGTTCCTGCGCGAGCAGCGCCTCATACGCGCCCAGGCGGGCTTTCGGGGCCTTGCGGCGATCGCTCGAGTTGAGCCGCACCCACTCCAGTTCACGCTCGATGGTGCGTCGCCGCGTGGCCTCCTCGCGCGCCTCCTGGTCGAGACGGGCGCGCTTCTGCCCCAGCCAGCCAGAGTAGTTGCCCTCATATGGGATGCCCCGCCCCCGATCGAGCTCGAGAATCCAGCCGGCCACGTTGTCGAGGAAGTAGCGGTCGTGTGTGACCGCCACGATCGTGCCGCGGTAGTCGCGCAAGTGCCGCTCGAGCCACGCGACCGATTCGGCATCGAGGTGATTGGTGGGTTCGTCCAGCAGCAGCAGGTCCGGCTGGTTCAGCAGCAGCCTGCACAGCGCGACACGGCGAGCCTCGCCACCGGACAGGGTCGAGACCTCGGCCTCGGGTGGGGGACAGCGCAGCGCGTCCATCGCGATCTCGAGCGTCGTCTCGAGGTTCCAGCCATCGACCGCATCGATCCTCTCTTGCAGGCGTCCAAACTCATCCGCAACCTCGTCCGAGTAGTTGAGCGAGAGCTCGTTGAAGCGGTCGAGCAGTGCCTTGGTCTCGGCGATGCCGTCCTCGATGTTGCCGCGAACATCCTTGTCGGGATCGAGCCGCGGCTCCTGCTCGAGCAGTCCCACGGTCGCACCGGGTGCGAGCTGGGCGTGCCCGGCGAACTCCTCCTCGACGCCGGCCATGATCCGCAGCAGCGTCGACTTCCCCGCGCCGTTGTAACCGAGCACGCCGATCTTGGCGCCCGGCAGGAAGGAGAGTGAGACGTCCTTGAGCACCTCTCGATCCGGCGGGAAGCGGCGGGAGAGGCGGTAGGTAGTAAAGATGTACTGGGCGGACACCATTTCGATAGTAGGGCCGCGCTAATTTCGACCGCGTGCTGCACGTGCTTGCAGTCGTGTTTGCCCTGATCGCGGCGGCTTGCCTCGTGGCCGCGATCGTCGGCATGGCGACGGGTCGCCAGAGCGCCCGCGCCGGGTGGGCTGTGCGGATGGCCGCGCTTCTGTGCTTCATCGCCGCCGTGGTGCTCAACGTGGCCTCACGCTGATCAGCTCTGGGGCTGCCAGCCACTCAGCGCCCACACGCCGGGTCGGACCTGCCGCACGGTCGCGATCGCGACGTGCCAGGCGGGACGGAGCCCTTGGTAGAGCGTGGTGTTGGTGGCGCTGGTGGTCTCGCGAGTGACGACGACGTACTGGTCGCGCGAGCCTGGAAGCGGGGCGACGACCTCGACCTTGCCGCTGTTGGCGATGCCGCCCTGCCTGAGCTCGTAATCGTCGGCTGTCTGCGCTGCGGCGAGTTGCAGGGCGGAGCGGGCCTGGCCCACGCTGCGCGCGGCCAGCGCTCGCATGTCGCCGCTCACGCTCTGCGCGTTCCAGTTGATGTAGGCGGTCACGAACGCGCGGATCGCCGCGATCGCGGTGCGCGACCCCTGCGTCACGCTCTCGGCCGGCGGTTGCGGCGCGGGGAACTCGTGCGTTCGCTGGGCCTGCGTGACCTTGTGCTGGAGCGCGGTCTGACCGGCGCCGCCGCATGCGGCCAGGACCGCGCAGGCACAACAGACCACGGCCGCCCGCGACCTCAATCGTGCCGAATTCACAGGCCCACCGGGTGTCGCGCGACGAACCCCGCCGAGCTTCGGATCAGCGGGTGCCAGCCGATTCCCGGCGATCCGTCCCCCGGGCCGGCGGCATCCCAGGTGTCCCACCGCAGCCCCGCCACGTACATGAACACGTGTTGGGGGCTCGCGTAGAGCGTCACCCACCTGCCCGGGCCCGGCAGGCCGAAGGACTCCAGCACGCTCGAGGGAGCGGAGTAGGTGACGGGTACCAGACGCGCGCCGTAAAGGAGGTGCTCGACGCTGCTCGAGCAGTCGTAAGAGGGGGCGACCTCACTCAGCGGGATGCCGTGGCCACCTCCGTAGACATAGGGTTTGCCGACGATCTGGTTGCCGGCGGCGACCATCTGCTTGACCGCCTGCGGCGCCGTCGCGGGGGCCGCCGCCAAGCCGTCGGACAGCAGCCGGGCGCGGGGCCCGGGGGTGAGCGGCACTC
>JAVKSP010000032.1:0-27929 GCA_039583645.1 Solirubrobacteraceae bacterium | reverse complement strand
GCTGCAGAGTGTCGAGAGCCAGCTGCAGTCGCTCCAGCATCAGCTGGCGGTTCAGGAAGCGCGCGCGGCGGCGGCCGCCCAGGCGGCCGCCACGAGCGGCAACGCTTCGGTGGGCGGAGTCCCGATCGACACGCACGGGATGGTGCAGCCCCCTGCCGGGGCGCCCGAGGCGGTTGTGCGGGTGATCGCGGCCGGCAACGCGATCGCCACCCTCCCCTATATCTGGGGTGGCGGACACGCCTCCTTTCAGGCAGACGGCTACGACTGCTCGGGCTCGGTCAGTTATGCCCTCGCGGCCGCCGGGCTGGTGAGCTCGCCGATGACCTCCGGGATGTTCATGAACTGGGGCGCTCCCGGGCCAGGACGCTGGATCACCATCTACGCCAACGCCACCCACGTGTGGATGGAGGTCGCGGGCTGGCGCTTCGACACGGTCGCCCTCGCCGAGGATGGGACGCGCTGGTCACGCGGCGGCGGCGAGTTCGCGGGCTTCGTCGTCCGCCACCCGCCCGGGCTCTGATCGCGCCGCGCCCCTTACAGTAGGGGCACCCCCGCGAATCAGGAGATGCCATTGTCCGCGAACAGCTTCGACGCCCAGGCGATGCTCGCCGTGGGCGACCGCTCATTCGAGTTCTTCCGCCTCGACGCTCTGCAGTCGCGCTTTGACGTGGCGCGGCTGCCGTTCTCGCTCAAGGTGCTGCTCGAGAACCTGCTGCGCAACGAGGACGGCGAGACGATCCGCGCGGACGACATCGAGGCGCTCGCCACCTGGGACGCCAAGGCCGAGCCGAGCAAGGAGATCGCGTTCACGCCGGCGCGGGTCCTGATGCAGGACTTCACCGGCGTGCCCGCGGTGGTCGACCTCGCGGCGATGCGAGACGCGATGCGGGAGATGGGAGGCGACCCGAACAAGATCAACCCGCTGGTACCGGCCGAGCTCGTGATCGACCACTCGGTACAGGTGGACGTGTTCGGCTCCCGCCAGGCGTTCGAGTGCAACGCCGAGCTCGAGTTCGAGCGCAACAAGGAACGCTACGCGTTTCTGCGCTGGGGTCAGGGAGCGTTTCACAACTTCAAGGTGGTGCCGCCCGACACCGGCATCGTCCACCAGGTCAATCTCGAGTACCTGGCGCGCGTGGTGTTCACCGACGAACAGCGTGGGCTGGCATATCCGGACACGCTGGTGGGTACCGACTCCCACACGACCATGGTCAACGGCCTGGGGGTGCTCGGCTGGGGCGTCGGGGGGATCGAGGCCGAGGCCGCGATGCTGGGCCAGCCCCTCTCGATGTTGATCCCGCAGGTGCTGGGCTTCAGGCTGACCGGCGAGCTGCAGGAAGGGGCGACGGCGACTGACCTCGTGCTGACCGTGACCGAGATGCTGCGTCAGACCGGCGTGGTCGGCAAGTTCGTCGAGTTCTACGGCGCGGGCCTGCCAAACCTGCCGCTGGCCGACCGCGCCACGATCGGCAACATGTCGCCCGAGTTCGGCTCGACCTGCGCGATCTTCCCGATCGACGCAGAGACGGTCCGTTATCTCGAGTTCTCAGGACGGCCGCGCGAGCTGATCGAGCTGGTCGAGGCCTACGCGCGCGAGCAGGGCTTGTGGCACGACGAGGACTCCGAGGAGCCCACCTACAGCGAGCTGCTCGAGCTCGACCTCTCGACCGTCGTACCGAGCGTCGCCGGACCCAAGCGGCCCCAGGATCGGGTCCCGCTGACCGAATCAAAGCGTGCCTTTCGCGAGGCACTTTCGGGCTACGTGCCCGATACCGATGAGGAGAACGGCGCGATCGCGGACTCCTTCCCGGCCTCCGATCCGGTCGCCACGCATCGCGCCGATCCCCCCGGGGAGCAGCCCAACGACCGCCGCAGCGGCGCCGGGTTGGCCGAGCGCGAGCGCGCGGTCGCTCCCGTCACGCTCTCGGACGGCACGGAGACCGAGCTCGAGCACGGCCATGTGGTGATCGCGGCGATCACGAGCTGCACCAACACCTCGAACCCGTCGGTCATGCTGGGCGCCGGAATCCTGGCTCGCAACGCTGTGCAGAAGGGGCTGAAGGTCAAGCCCTGGGTCAAGACCTCGCTCGCCCCCGGCTCGAAGGTCGTGACCGAATACCTGGATCGCGCGGGACTGACCGAGTATCTGGAGGATCTCGGCTTTCACCTGGTCGGGTACGGCTGCACCACGTGCATCGGCAACTCAGGGCCGCTGCCCGAGGAAATCTCCGAGGTCGTCGACCACAACGACCTCGCCGTGGTCAGCGTGCTGTCTGGCAACCGCAACTTCGAAGGGCGCATCAACCCCGACGTGAAGATGAACTACCTCGCCTCCCCGCCGCTGTGCGTGGCCTACGCGCTCGCCGGGACCATGGACCTCGACCTCTATGACGAGCCGCTCGGCTCAGGCGGCGACGGCGAGCCGGTGTACCTGAAGGACATCTGGCCCAGCGAGCAGGAGGTGGCCGCGACGATCGAAGACGCGGTCCAGTCGGACATGTTCCGCAAGAGCTACAGCGAGGTGTTCGACGGCGACGAGCGCTGGAACTCGCTCGAGGTGCCGTCGGGGGACCTGTTTGCCTGGGGCTCGGAGTCCACCTACGTGCGACAGCCGCCCTTCTTCGACGATCTGGCGCGAGAGCCCGAGCCGATCGAGGACATCGAGGGTGCGCGGGTGCTCGCGCTGCTCGGGGACAGTGTCACCACCGACCACATCTCTCCCGCCGGCTCGATCAAGCGCGACGGCCCCGCGGGCCAGTACTTGATTAAGCACGGCGTGGAGCGCAAGGACTTCAACTCCTTCGGCTCGCGCCGCGGCAATCACGAGGTGATGATGCGGGGCACGTTCGCGAACATCCGCCTGCGCAACCAACTGGCGCCCGGAACGGAGGGCGGGGTGACCCTGTACCTGGGCGACGGCGATTCCGAGGAGGAGATGTCGATCTACGACGCCGCCGTGCGCTACATCGAACAGGGCGTACCGCTGGTGGTGCTCGCGGGCAAGGAGTACGGCTCGGGCTCGTCGCGCGACTGGGCGGCCAAAGGGACGGCGCTGCTCGGCGTGCGCGCAGTGATCGCCGAGAGCTTCGAGCGCATCCACCGCTCCAACCTGCTCGGCATGGGCGTGCTGCCCCTCCAGTTCCGCGACGGCGAGTCCGCCTCATCGCTCGGGCTGAGCGGGCGCGAGACCTTCACGATCAAGGGCCTCGCCGAGGGCGACGAAGTTCCGCGCGAGCTCACTGTCACCGCCGACGGCACCGAGTTCAACGTGATCGCGCGCATCGACACGCCCAAGGAGCAGCGCTACTTCCGCCACGGAGGAATCCTCCAGTTCGTGCTGCGCGAGCTGCTCGGGGAATAGGTTTCCCGGTAATGGCAACTCCCGAACTGCTGCACGAGCTGCTGACCGTCACCGGGCCTTCCGGCCATGAGACCGAGGCGGCCCGCTCCTGGCGCGAGTACTGCGAGCGCTTCGCCAGCGAGGTGGCGGTGGACCACGTCGGCTCCTCGCGCGCGGTGGTGGCGGGCACGCGCGGCGGGCCTTCGCTGGCGATCGTGGGCCACATCGATGAGATCGGGCTGCACGTCACGCACATCGACGACCAGGGATACCTGCGTTTCGGCCAGGTCGGGGGCTGGGACCCGGTGGTGCTGGTGGGCCAACGCGTGCGTCTCCAGACGCGTCAGGGCCCGGTGCCCGGCGTGATCGGGCGCAAGCCGATCCACCTGCTCAAGGAAGAAGACCGCAAGAAGTCGCCGGAGCTCAAGCAGCTGCACATCGACATCGGTGCGGCCAGCGGCGATGAGGCTCGTCGGCTCGTCCGTATCGGCGACGTCGCCGTGATCGACGTCGACCCTGTCGAGTTGTCGAACGAGCGGCTGGCCTCACGAGCGCTCGATAACCGCGTCGGCTGCTACGTCGCCGCGGAGACCGCCCGGATGGTGGCCGAGGCCGGTGGTGCGCCCGGCGACGTGATCGCGCTCGCGGTCGCGCAGGAAGAGACAGGGCTCCACGGAGCGCGCACCAGCGCCTACAGCGTCAGGCCTGATCTGGCGATAGCCGTGGACGTGACGTTTGCCACCGACCAGCCGGGCATCGAGCTAGGCGAGATCACCAAGCACGAGTTCGGGTCGGGACCCGTGATTGCGCGCGGGACGATGCTCCACCCGCGCGTGTCCGAACTGCTGCACGAGACCGCCGAGGCCGAGGGCATCCCGTTCACCATCGAGTCCGTGGGCCGCCGCACGAGCACCGACGCCGACGCGATCCACGCCTCGCGCGGCGGCGTGCCCACGGGGCTGGTGTCTGTGCCGGTCCGATACATCCACAGCCCGGTGGAGCTGGTCCAGCTCAAGGACATCGACAGCACGGTGCGGCTGCTTGCCGCATTTGCGCAGCGGCTCGAGCCGGGGACGTCGTTCGCCCGCTGAGCTCCGCGCTCGCCGCTCAGAAACCGCTAGCCCTTGGGCGTGGGGAACTGCGTGCGCATCATCAGGTCCCACACCTGATCCGGCATGAAGCGGCGCTGATTGATCATCAGGTGCGCGCTCAGGGTGACGGGGTAGCGCGGCCGGGGGCGGCCCGACTTGAGTGCGCCCGCGATCGCGTTCGCCACGGCCTCGGGCCCGCCCCCCAGGCGGCTCAGTGGACCGTTGTAGGCGCCCTCGGTGATTTTTGCCACGCTGCGGTTGAACTTCGTATACGGCCCGTCCTCCCCCGCTGCGCCGGCCCCCTCGACCGACGCCACGGCGGTCTGCGCGAACTCGGTGGTGATCAGTCCGGGCTCGATCAGGATCACGTCGACGCCGAAGCCGCGAACCTCGAAGCGCAAGGCATCCGAGAGCGCTTCGACCGCGTACTTGGTCGCGTGGTAGAGCCCGCCGCCCGGAAAGGTCAGCCTGCCTCCCATCGAGCCGATGTTGACGATCTTGCCCCAGTGCTGCTCGCGCATCCCCGGCAGGACCAGCTGGCACATGCGGATCAGACCGAAGACGTTGGTCTCGAACTGGCGGCGCACCGCGTCGAGGGGGACGGCCTCGACCGCGCCCGACTGGCTGTAGCCGGCGTTGTTGACGAGTACCCCGACCGCGCCCTCGGCGTCGGCCACGGTCTGAACAGCGCTGCGCATCGAGTCCTCGTCGAGCACATCCAGCGCCAGCGTCTGGCACCCCTTTTCTCCCAGATCGGAGATCGTCTCGGGGCGGCGCGCGGTGGCGTAGACCTTCCAGCCGTCAGCCGCGAGGCGCTCCGCGGTCGCGCGCCCGATGCCGGAAGAACAGCCGGTGACCAGGACGGCCTTGGAAGGTTCGGGCACGGCGGACACCCTAGCGTCTCAAATCGCCAGTGGTCAGCCCCTGAGCACGATCGAGGCGTGGGTCTCGTCGCCGCTCACGATCCAGCGCCGGCATCCGTCTTGCAGCACCAGCTTGTCTCCCGGTTGAGCGGCGCTGCGGAACTCGATCTCGACGTCGAGCCGTTCGGGCTCGGGCCCGTCGCTCAGCAACTCCTCCTCGAGCGGCTCCAGATAGGCGCAGTTGTTGACGTGGCCGAGGACGTCGCGCTCGGTTTGCCGGAAGCGCCAGCGGCGCTTGTGCTTGACCTCGTGCGGACGCGGGTGGCGCAGGCGCGCGGTGACGCGGCGCCCGCCCGTCGACTCGGAGAAGGTGTCGAGCTCGGGTTCAAGCAGCGGCACCGGGCGCTGACCGCGCGGATCGAGATGGACCCACAGCGTGACGGCCTCGACGGCCGCCTCGCGGCCCTCTGCGGGGACGATCGTGACGCGCCGCTCTGCCCACATCCGCCCGAGCCCGCTGCAGAAGGTATGAAGCTTGAAACTCTCGGCAAAGTGGGGAAAGCGCGCCACCCTGATGCGCATGCGCCGGATCACCCACATGGCGAGGCCGGCCATGCCGGCGTCCTCCATGTCGTCATAGGAGACGTCTTGGATCCAGCGCCCCAGCGCGTCGAGCCGCATGCGCCCCGAGGGCGAGACGTCGGCGAGCCTGACGCGGGCGGCGCCGGTGAACACCCTGCCCCGCTCAGGCAGCGGCACGAGCTCGCTCAGCTGATGATCATCCATCATTCTCAGAGTATGTACCGTCCGCGCCCGTGGCCCGCTCCTACATCACCATCCACCACGACGGCCGCGCGGACGCGGTCGCGGTCGAGGAGCCGCTCGAGATTCGCGTCGACGGAGAGCCGCTTGCCGTCACCATGCGCACTCCCGGCCACGACGAGGAGCTTGCGCTTGGCTTTCTCTTCGGCGAGGGCCTGATCGAGGGCCCGCACCCCGCCGGGCCGACCGCCGACTTCGCGGGGAACACGGTCGAGGTGCAGGGACCGCTCACGCGCGACCCGGGGGCCAGACGCTTCTACACCACCTCCTCGTGCGGGGTGTGTGGCAAAGGCGCGCTCGAGCAGGTGGAGGTCATCAGCGACCGGCTGTCGGGGGGCCCGGTGGTCGCACGATCACTGCTCGCCGCAATGCCAGAGCTTCTCAGGCAGCCGACTTTCGACAAGACGGGCGGCCTGCACGCGACGGGTCTGTTCAGTGCCGATGGGAAGCTCATCTACGCACGCGAGGATGTCGGCCGGCACAACGCGATGGACAAGGTGATCGGCCGCGCACTGCTCGACGGGCTCGTGCCCTTGACGGAGTTCGTCCTCTGCGTTAGCGGACGCCTGTCGTTCGAGCTCGCGCAGAAGGCCGCTGTCGCTGGGGCTCCAATTCTGGTCGGCGTGAGCGCGCCGAGCTCGTTGGCGCTCGCCCTCGCCGAGGACAGGGGCCTGACTCTGTGCGGGTTTGCGCGCGGCGAAAGCGTGAATGTCTACACCCACCCGGACCGGGTCACGGCTTAGGGTGGCCGGCCTCCGAGCTCCGCGTTAAACCAGATCCGCGAGTCGATCGAGTTCCTCTTCGTCGTTCCAGGCTCCGACAGACACGCGGATGAGGCCGCGCCGCGGCAGGTGACGGACGACGACGCCAGCCGCGGCTAGGCGCTGCACCTCCTCTGCCGGATCGCCCTGCCGCGGGGAGAACGACACGAGCGTCGAGCGGCCTCGTGGGAGCACGTCGAGCCCGCGCTCGGACAGCGTCTGCGCGAGCCCCGCGGCCAGCGTCGCCGCGCGTTCGTAGATCCACGCCCAGCCCGCCGCGGAAAGCACCTCGAGCGCCGTGAGCGCCCACGAGTTGCGCAGACCGGAAGGGAAGCCATGATCGAAGCGCGCTGCGCCCGCCGCTGCTTCGAAGTCGAGCGGGCGCGCCGCGTCTTTTAGCGAAGCGAACGACGGCCAGGGGATCTCGAGCTGCTCGAGCCGTTCGGCGCGCACGAACAGGCAGCCCGATCCCTCGGGACCACATAGCCACTTCTGTCCGGAGCAGGCGTAGAAGTCGCAGCCGAGCCGGCCCACGTCGACCGGGATCGCCCCGAGCGCCTGAGCAGCGTCCAGCAGCAGCGGCACGCCGGTGGCGGCGATCGCGGCGGCGTCGGCTACGTTGCCCGAGACCCAGGAGACGTGCGAGCAGGCCACCAGCCGGGTGTTTGAGTCGACCTCGCCGGGGAGCTCGGCGAATGGCACCTCGCGCAGATGCACACCGTGCCGGTGGCGCGCGAGCGCGAGTGGCGCCAGCAGCCCGGGGTGCTCCTCGTCGCTGGTGAGGATCTCGTCGCCCGGGCGCAGATCGAGGCCCGAGAGCACGGTGTTGACGCCGTCGGTGGTCGAGCCGGTGAGCGCGACGTCTTCGGGAGCCGCGCCGAGCACTGTCGCGTAGGCCGCGCGCACCGAGTTCGCAAGGGCGAGCGTCGAGTGGAAGTAGTCCTGACCCGAGCGGCCTTCGCGGCCCACGCGCTCCAGCCGCTCGCGTGCGGCGTCAAGCGCCTTGGCGGGTGCGGGCCCTGTGGTGCCCGCGTTCAGATATGCGTAGCGCTCGAGGACGGGAAACTCGGCACGGAAGGTCGCGGACTCCATTACTGCCTAGGGTTGTATCTGCGCCAGCTCACGCTTGAGCACCTTGCCGCTCGGGTTGCGGGGCAGCTCATCGACGAAGACCATCTCGCGCGGGACCTTGTAGCGGGCTAGGTTGTCGCGCACGAAGTCTCTGATCTGCTGCTCGTCGAGCGAGGCGCCCTCACGCAGGACCACAAACGCGCGCAGCCGCTGCCCGAACTCGTCGTCCTCGACGCCGATCGCCGCTGCCTCCGCTATGTCGCGATGGCTCGCCAAGAGCTCCTCGACCTCGGCCGGGAAGACGTTCTCGCCGCCGGAGACGATCATCTCGTCGGCGCGGCCGTCGATGAACAACCGGCCCTCGGCGTCGAAGTGTCCGACGTCGCCGGATGACATGAGGCCGCGCACGCGCCGTTTGTCGCCACCACCGGTGTAGCCCTCGAACTGGAAGGCGTTGCCGACATAGATCTCTCCGGTCGTCCCCGGGGCGGCGTCGTTGCCGTCGGGATCGAGGATCTTGACCATCGCCCCACGCACTACCTTGCCCGCCGTCCCCGGCTCGGCCTGCTCGATCAGCGCCTCGAGCGTGTCGGGTCGTGGCGTGCCCTGCTCGTCGGTCCATGCGCGAAAGCGCCCCCGCTGCAATTCGATGCCCTCGAGCATCTCGGCGTACTCGCCGTCGTAGACGACCAGATCGGTTCCCTCGCGGCCCGCCACCTCGCGGATTTGGCGAGCAGCGAACGACATGTTGAGCAGCACAATGCGCGCGCCGCACTTGGCCGCGGCAAACGTGGCGTCGAGGAACCAGCCGTGGTTGCAGGCGAGGATCGCCACCCCCTCCCCCGCCTGCAACCCTCGCACGCGCCACGAGTTGGCGAGTCGGTTCGAGCGCTCGTCGAGCTCTTTGTAACTGAGCGTTCCGCGCTCGTCGATCACCCCGATGCGGGCGCCCGAGCGAATCGCGGCCGTCTGTAGCGCCCCGCCGATCAGCCCGTAGCGCTCGAAGGCGAACATGATCTGGGCGACGCGGTGCGGCAGCTCGGGGCCGATCAGGCCGCTGCGCACGCACAGTGCGACGAAGTACGCCTCGTCGCCGAAGCGCTCGGCGATGCGGGTGCCCCCGGACAGGATCGCCTTCAGATCGAGGTCCACCACGAGTGGAAACCCTAGGGGATCGGGCGTGGGGCGCAGGAGATCGCTTGACGCGCTGGTTTTGGCATGCCAAACTCATGGTTATGGCCATCCCCGATTCTGTTTCAGCTTCGGTCCAGGACTACGCCAAGGCCGTATATGCCTTGGAGGCGCGCGAAGGCGGGGCCGTTTCGACGACCGAGCTCGCCGAACGGCTCGGCGTGACCGCGGGATCCGTCTCGGCGATGGTGCGCAAACTTGCCGAGTTCGGCCTGCTCGAGCATGAGCCCTACCGCGGCGTGCGGCTGACCACTCGCGGCCGGCGCGTGGCGCTCGAGGTGCTGCGCCACCACCGCCTGCTTGAGCTGTTCCTGGCCGAGGAACTGGGGATGCCCTGGGACCGCGTTCACGACGAAGCCGAGGTGCTCGAGCACGTGCTCTCGGAAGACCTCGAGGCGTTGATCGCGGCGCGGCTCGGAAACCCGCGCGTCGATCCCCACGGCGACCCCATACCCACCGCACAGTTCGAGATCGATGAGGGCAAGACCGCGAGCCTCGATGGGCTGCCCGTGGGTGCGGTGGGGCGGTTCGTGCGCGTCTCCGATTCGGACCCGGCGATGCTGCGCTACCTGGCCGAGGAGGGGATAGCGCTTGGAGACCGCATCGAGGTGACCGGCCGGCAGCCCTTTGGTGGACCCGTCTTCGCCCGCTGCGGCGCTCGGGAGTTGCCCCTCGGCGGGCGGCTCGCTGCGGCCATGCGGATCGAGGTGGAGCGCTGAGCTTCCGCCGCCGCAACCCGGTGCCGGCGCTCGAGGGCGCGACCGCCGAGGGCACCGGCGTCGCCCTTCCTGAGGCCGGCGCCGCGATCCCGAGTGCGCTCGAGCAGCTGCTCGCGCGCGGCCGTCTGCGGGCGACCGTGGCGATGCTCGGTCCCGCCTTCGTGGCTTCGATCGCCTACGTCGATCCTGGCAACTTCGCCACCAACATCCAGGGCGGCGCCCACTACGGCTACCTACTGCTGTGGGTGGTGGCCGCCGCGAACCTGATCGCGATGCTGATCCAGTACCTCGCGGCGAAGCTCGGGATCGTGACCGACCACAGCCTGCCCGAGCTGGCGCGCGCGCGCTTCCCCCGTGCGGTGTCCTGGGGAATGTGGGTGCAGGCAGAAATCATGGCCATGTCGACCGATGTGGCCGAGTTCCTGGGCGCGGCGCTTGGGTTGAACCTGCTGTTCGGCGTGCCCCTGATGGTGGCCGGGTTGATCACCGGCGTGGTGGCGTTTCTGATTCTCGGGCTTCAGCAGCACGGCTTCCGCCGCTTCGAGCTCGCGATCACGGCGCTGCTCGGGATCATCTTCGCGGGCTTCTTGTATGAGACCTTGCGGATCGGGCCTTCCGCTCACCAGGCGCTACATGGGCTCCTGCCGCACCTCGGCTCGAGCGGGGCGCTGTACCTGGCGGTCGGGATCATCGGCGCGACCGTGATGCCGCACGCGATCTACCTGCACTCGGCCCTCACCAACGGCAGAATGCCCTCGCGCAATGACCGCGAACGCGGGCGCGTGCTGCGTTTTGAGCGGTTCGACGTGATCATCGCGCTCGGGCTGGCGGGACTGGTCAACATGGCAATGCTGGCGGTCGCGGCGAAGCTGTTTCACACGCCGGCGCTGGCCGGCCTGAGCACGATCCCCGCGGCCCACGCGGAGCTCGGACGGCTGGTCGGCGGCACCGCGGCACTCGCGTTCGCGGTGGCGCTCCTTGCCTCAGGCACCGCTTCGTCCAGCGTCGGAACCTATGCCGGCCAGGTCGTGATGGCGGGCTTCATCAATGTCCGCATCCCGCTGGCGCTGCGGCGCGTGGTCACCATGACGCCCGCGCTGGTGATCCTCGCCCTCGGCGTGAACCCGACCAGTGCGCTCGTGCTGAGCCAGGTGGTGCTCTCATTCGGTATCCCGCTGGCGCTGGTTCCGCTAGTGATGTTGACCGGCCGCCGCGACGTGATGGGTCCCCATGTCAACCGCGCGTTCACGACCGTTGCCGCGTGGGGGTGCGTCGTGCTCATCAGCAGCCTGAACGTCTTTTTGATCGCGCAGCAACTCTTCGGCCGATAGCTGCGTGCGTTTTGCCGGCAGGACCGCGGGTAGCCGATTTCGGTAACCCGAAAAGGAGGTATGGACGCGATGGCTCAAGACCTTTCCGGCAAACGCGTAGCGTTCCTGTTCACCGAAGGCGTGGAACAAGTTGAGCTGACCGAGCCGATGAAAGCGATCCGCGAAGCGGGCGCTGAGGCCGTGACCGTGTCGCTCGAGTCGGGGTCCGTCCAGATGTTCAACCACCTCGACAAGGGCGATCAGATTGACGCCGACAAGGGCGTCTCCGAGGTCGACGCATCGGACTACGACGCGCTGGTGCTCCCGGGCGGCGTCGCGAACCCCGATCAGCTGCGCGCGAACGAGCAGGCGGTTGAATTCGTGCGCGGATTCTTCGAGCAGCACAAGCCCGTGGGCGTAATCTGCCATGGGCCGTGGACGCTGGTCGAGGCAGACGTGGTGCGCGGCCGCACGCTGACCTCCTGGCCCAGCGTGAAGACCGATCTCAAGAATGCCGGCGCCGAGTGGGTCGACGAGGAGGTGCACGTCGACGACGGGCTCGTCTCGAGCCGCAAGCCCGACGATTTGCCGGCTTTCTGCAAAGCGATCGTCGAAGCATTCGCGAAGGAGCGGGCCGCGGTCTGAGGGCGCGAGTTCCCGGTCTGAGGCGCGAGTTCCTTTGCAACGCTGGCCCGGAACGCTGGCCGGGACTTTCCCCCGCGCTGGCGGGTTTTTCGCCTGTGCACGGGTTTTTTCGTGCACTGGCGAACCGTCAGTGGCCTGACCGTTACGTGATTCGGGCTGCTAGATATGTGGTATCACTGAAAGTGCTTTTGCCGGCACCCCGACCCGCCCCTGAGAGAGGAGCCGAGCATGCCGACAACCGTCCCCCGTACCAGATCGGCGCCGCAACCCACACGCGGCGTTGGAGACCCTGAATGCGCCGAGCTGTTTCGCCGCTGGTGCACGTTCCGGGATCAGCGTGCGCGCGACGAGCTTGTCGAGCGGTTCCTGCCGCTGGCGCGCAAGCTCGCGCACAGATATCGCGGCGCGCACGAGCCGATCGAGGATCTCTTCCAGGTAGCCAGCCTCGGGCTGGTCAAAGCCGTTGACCGCTTTGACCTCAGTCGCGGGACGGCCTTCTCGTCCTTCGCGGTGCCCACGATTCTCGGCGAGCTCAAGCGCTACTTCCGCGACTGTGGGTGGTCTGTGCACGTGCCGCGCGGCGCGCAGGAGCAGGCGCTCAAGGTCGAGGAGGCCCAGCAGACGCTGACCACCAAGCGTGGGCGGCCACCGACCGTGCCCGAGCTGGCCGAATATCTCGAGCTCAGCGTCCAGGACGTGCTGGAGGCGCTGGAAACGGCGGGGGCGCACCACGCGGCCTCGCTCGACGCGCCCCACACCGACGAAGACGGTTCCAACGGGACGCTCGGCAGCCTGTTCGGGGCCGAGGATGAGCGCTACAGCCTGGTCGAGGACGGGCTGACGATCACGGCGGCGGCCCGCCAGCTGCCGTTGCACGAGCGGCGCGTACTGCAGCTGCGGTTCCTCGAGGATCTGACTCAGACCCAGATCGCGGAGCGCATCGGCGTGTCGCAGATGCAGGTCTCGCGCATCCTGAGGCGAGCGCTCTCGAGGCTGAACGCGTTTGCCGACCCCGAGCGCGAAGCCTCGGACGGCGAAGCGCTCAAGCGGGCCTAGCGGCGCCTCAACACCAATGCGGCGAGGTCGTCGCGGACGACCTGGCCGGCGAGCGCATGCTCCAGCGCCTCGACAACCTCGGCTGGTCGGCGTCCGGCCTGCTCACACAGCAGTCGGCGCAGACGGCCGCGCCCGATGCCCTTCCGCCCGCCGAGCGCTTCGGTGACGCCATCGGTGTACAGCATCACGAGCTCACCCGTTCTGACCGGGAACCGGTGTTGCTGCCAGGTCGCATCGCCGAAAGCTCCCAGCAGCGGCCCCGCGGCCTGAAGTTCGCGCGCCACCCCTTCTGGGGAGGCGACCAGCGGCGGCGGGTGCCCAGCGGAGGCGAGCGTAATGTTGCCGCGGCCCAGGCGAACGCACAGCATGGTGCAGGTGATTTCGCTGGGGTGGCTGCGCAGCGCCTCATCGAGCTGGGTCAGCACCGAGGCGGGCTCGGGCCGCTGCTGGGCAGCGAGCCGCGTGCCGTGACGCATGAGCGCGCTGATCGTGGCCGCGAAAACGCCTTTCCCCTCGATGTCGCCGATCACCGCGAACCAGCGCGAGCCGACGGTCAGCAGCTCGACGAAGTCGCCGCCGACGTCGATCCGCTGCTCGCTGACCATGGGGCGGTACATCGACGCTACCTCCCATCCCGGCACCTCGGGAAGCTCTGACGGCAGGAAGCTTCGAGCCAGCGTCTCGGCGACTTCGGCGAGCTGGTTGTAAAGGCGCGAGTTTTCGATCGCCACAGCTGCGCGCCGTCCGAGCTGCTCGCCCAGCTCCTGATCCTCGCCGGCGAGGCGGCGGCCAGAGTCGTCGTCGGTGGCCAGCACCATGGCCCCGATGATGCGCGTGGGCACGCGCATGGGCACGATCAGCAATGAGCGCAGGCCGAGCGCGCGCATCAGGCGCAGCTCTTCGGCCGTGCGAGCGCGTTGGGTGAGTTGCTCCTCGGCAATCTGCTCGAGCAGGTACGAGACACCGGTGCGGATCACCTTCCCGAGCGCAGCCTCTGGGTCGAGCCGTTCGCCCTGCAGCTCACGGAGCCGTTCGGACAGCGCCTGCTTCTCGGGATTACGGTGGGCCACGACCACCCGGCGGACGTTGAGCGCCTCGTCTGCGAGGTACACCGCGCACCAGTCGGCGAGGGCGGGTACCGCCATGTCGGCGACATTCACGAGCGTCCGCTCGTAGTCAAGCGAAGCCACCAGCGCGCGGCCCGAGTCGGCGAGCACACGCATGCGCATCTCGGCCTCCTTGACCGCGGTCACGTCATCGAGCGCCACCAGGCGCGCCGCCTTGTCTCCGTTCATGGCACGCAGCGCACGCGACTCCGGGCGCCACCAACGCAACTCTCCCGTACTGCGCCGGACCGCCCGGATTGTCATTCCCGCGCCGAGCTCTCCGCGCAGCAGGGTTTCGCCGTCCAGCCGGTTGCCCTGCTCGTCGGTGAGCAGCCATTCGCGCAGCGCCGCAGCGCAGTCGTCGCCGTCGAGCCGGGCGCTCTCGCTGTCCCGCAGCGCTGCACAGGCCGCGCGGTTGGCGAACTCTACCTCGCCCTCGGGCCCGACGATTATCACGGCCTCGGCCAGTGCCTGCAGCACTTCGACCAGCCCGGCGCGCCCTTCGCGCGAGACATAGTCATCGATGGAGTGGACGGGCTCCAAATTACTTTCGAGCGTAGCGGTCTGTGTGGGCGTCAGTGCGGGGAGGCGCTCAGTTGTTGGTATTCAACCTGGTCCCGATCTGGAGTGCGCTAGGTGGGAGCCCGAATGGTCCGCTGCTGTTCAACCTCGTGCTCTGCAAGCTCCTGTTCGGACTCGATCAGGTCGGCAGCGCGCAGCTCACGACACACGCGTCGCACAACGAAGAACAGGATCACCGGCACCACCCACACCGCTATGCGGAAGATCGTGAGCTGTGCGTTGTAGCTGAGCCCCCAAAGCACGAAGATGCGGTCGGCGGCGCCGAACACAAACACCAAAAAGATCCAACTCAGAAAAGCCACTCCGAAGGCGGTGCGGTTGGGGGCGTTGCGCGGTCGGTCGGCGATGTTGTGGTTGCGATAGTCGCCGGTCAGCCGGCGCTCGACCCAGGGGAAAGCCATCAGGACCCCAAGTACGATCAGAGGGAAGACAACGCCACCCCAGAACGGGTTCGGGACCAGCGTGAAGTGCGAGATCGTGACGTCGAAGCTTGGCATCAGGCGCAGGGCGCCGATCAGCCAGCCGAGATACCAGTCAGGCTGCGCGCCGTTGGTGGCAAGCCACGGCTCGAAGGGGCCCCACTGCCAGATGGGGTTGATCTGGATCAGACCGCCGAGCAGGAACAGGATCGCCGCGGTGAACAGCATCAGCGCGAGCGAGCGTGGCGCCTGAGTGGGGAACGTGGGCAGGCCGACCACGCGGCGCTCGGTATGACGGGCGCTCTGCTTGAACTGGGTGTGGTGGCGGGCCGCGACAAGCCCGAGGTGGAGCCCGATCAGCACCGCCAGCAGCGCCGGGATCAACAGGACGTGCGTGATGAACATGCGCGACCAGAACTCCGGCTTTCCCGGGAAGGGGGCCCCGAAGATGGCCAGCGTCATGGGCCCGCCGATGACCGGGATCGAGAGCCCCACCCCGTAGCCGATCGCCAGGCCCATGCCCGAGAGCAGATCGTCGACCAGCGAGTAGCCCAGGTAGCCCTCGAGCAGCGAGGTGAAGAGGAGCACCAGCCCGATCAGCCAGATCAGCTCGCGGGGCTTGCGGAACGCGCCCGTGAAGAACACCCGCATGAGGTGCATGGCCATCGCGGCGACGAAGACATCGGCGGCCCAATGGTGGGTCTGGCGTATGAGCAGGCCCGCCTTGACCGAGAAGGAGATGTTGACCACCGACTTGTAGGCGTCGCTCATGGTCCGGCCGTCGAGCAGCTTGTAGGGGCCGCGGTAGATCGTGTGGGCCGTGCTCGGGTCGAAGAACAGCGCGAGGTAGATGCCCGTTGCGATCAGGACGATGAACGAGTAGAGGACCACCTCCCCGAGCAGGAACGACCAGTGGTCGGGGAACAGGTAGCGCATGACCTTCTTGATCAGCGGCGCCGACGAGGTGCGCTCGTCGATGAAACGGACGGGATCGCGAACGGGGTCGATCAAGCGCTCACTCCTCGATCAGTCCGAACGCCTGTCCATCAGCTGACTCCGTAGGTCGGCCGGGAGCGGACGTTCCACCAGCCGGGACCCACCCTGGCCGAGTAGTTGCCGGCAGAGCGGAGGTTGCCGTGCGAGTCGATCTCCAGCGGCAGCTGCGGCAGCGGCCGGCCGGCCGGCCCGTAGATGACCTTGCCGCCCGTGTACGGGTCAAAGGTGGAGTAGTGGCAAGGGCACACCAGCGCAGGGTTGGGTTCGACCGCGCTGAAGGTTGGCTTGCGGAAGAGCCCGATCGCGCAGCCGGCGTGGGTGCAGATCTTCGAGAAGGCGAGGATCCCCTGAGGCGCCCAGCCGCCCCTTCCGGGCGGCAGCTTCAGCTTCGCCGGATTGACGCGTACGATCACGATTGGCGAGGCGAGATTCTCCTTCGCGGCCCCCTCCGGGAAGCCGGTGTAGAAGGTGTAGTGGAGGATGTCCGCAGCGCTGATCGGTATGCCGTGCTCGTCTACGACTCGCGTCCCGCGCCGCCAAGGCGAGCGATCGAGCGGACCGGTGTCCCAGATCGGCCCGAGCGAGACCGCGGGGGCCAGCGCCGAGAGGCCGAGCGCCCCAGCCGCGGCCGTGCCCGCGCCGAGCAGCAGCCGCTTGCGCGTGATCCGGCTCCCGCTCTCGCGAATGATCTGGATGACCTCCTCCTGCGCCTCTGGGTTCTCTCCGGGGTACTCCTCGTCGAGTTCTTCGCTCACGACCAGCCGTTTGCCGATCACGAAGAAGGCGGCGCCGAGGCAGGCCAACGCGCCCCCCAGGGACAGGCCGAGCAGCTCGTTTGGCATGCTCGGCGCGCTGAAGTACGCGTACACGAACAGGAACCCGGCGGCGAACACCATCGTCAGCACGAAGAACAGGAGCACCAGGTTCTCGGCGCCGCGCTCAGGAGATCCTTTGGGCACGATCCGTTGCTCGTCGGACTCGGCCTGGGCACGGCGTCGTGCCCGGCGGCCGAGCGAGAGCACGGCAAGCAGCCAGCGCAGCGCGCTCATCGGCAGTTCCTTTCCAGGTTCAGAGACGGGGACGATTGGGGAAGGCGGTGGTTCACGAGCGTTTGAATCTGGTGCCGATCAGGGCGCAGGCAATCAGCAGCAGCGGGGCCGCGATCCACCAGGTGACGAGCCCCTCCGGGATCGGACCGACGTTGCCGATACCCCACCCGCCGTGGTTGTCAGGCCGGTTGGTCCACTGGACGTATTTGATGATCGAGTCGAGCTGGGCGTTAGGAATCTGCTTCGACGTGAAACGCGGCATCAGGTAGGGACCGATACGCACCGCCTCTGCGATCTCTCGCGAGGTCAGCGTCTGCAGCGGGGGGACCAGCGCCCCGGTCACGAATCCGCCTCTCGCGAGCATCTGGTGGCAACCCGCACAGTGGTCGGTGAACAGCTCAAGGCCCGTTGCGAGATTGCCGCGCGCCGGGTTCGGGCGCGGCACAGGCGGTCCGGGACCGAGAGACGCCACGTACTTGACCAGCGCCTCGATCTCCTTGTTGGTGAAGAGCACGCGCTCTCGCTCCGGTCCGGGCTGCGAGGAGATGTTCTTGAGCGGCATGAAACCCATGCGGAGGTAGAAATCGGGCGCCTGCGCGCCCACCCCCTTCAGCGGCGGGCCCTCGCCCAGAATGTGGCCCGCGCCGAGCCGGCCCTTTGTGATCCCGGAGCCAGCGATCCCGTGACAGCTGGCGCAGTTGCCGGCATAGAGCTCCGCCCCGAGCTTGAGGGTCGGCTTGGCCGGCTCATAGGTGGGGCGGACGATCCCCGACTGTGGCTGTGCTACTGCAATCGCGGCCGTGCCTAGGCCGAGCACGAGAATCGAAAGGGAGATGAGCGATCTGGCGCGGGTGCGCATGGCCCTCGCGATCTTGCGCCCGAGCCAAGTCATGATTGTTGGCAGGCAGTCAGCAACGGAGCGCCCACGCCGTCGAGCACGATGATCGCCAGCGCCAGAAAGTTGACGGTGAGACCGACCATGGCGAGGAACTGAAGGCGTCCCGCCGGCGGCGCGGCCCCGTCACCGCGCCGCTCCATGCCGGCCACATCACCGATCCGGAACGTCCGCAGGAACAGCCACGCGGACACCGCGATCGCGAGGAGCGCGATCGCGGCGCCACAGGCGGCGATGATCACCTGCCAGGCGCTCAGCGGTACGACGGTCCCCGTGCCGGTCGGGATGCAGCGGTCCCAACTGGCCTCGATACCGGCGACGTGCACCGCTGCCCAAGCAAAGGCGCCACCGGCCACGCCGAACCACACCAGCGCGGTGGGGGGGTCGAAGCGCGGCATCTGCGCCGGGCCCGGAGCGATTTCATCAATCGAGCTGCGCTCCCGGGCCTCGACCTGGCGGGTGCTCGTCGACTCGGAGTCCCCAGTGCTCACGGATGCCTCATAACGAGGGAGACAGCTGGGTAAGCAGCACCAACACGGCGAGGCCGTTGATCACATACCAGTAGAGCGCCAGGGCGCGAGTCGCCGTCAGCCAGTAGTTGGTCAGGCCTTTGCTGGCCACGAACCACAGCACGGCCATGTCGAGCAGACAACCGAGCAAGACATGCGCGTGGTGGGCGCCGAGCAGCGTGTAGTAGATCGAGCCATAGGCAGTGCCGCGGGGGCTGAAGTGCTGGAGGTCGTGGCTCATGAGGGCGATCTGCACGCCGAAGTAGCCGGCCTGAACGATCAATGCCAGTGCCACCAACCCGAGCACAGTCCGCTTGGACCCCATGCGCGCGGCGCGGGCGGCGAACCACATCGGCAGGGCGGTCAGGACCAGTGCGCCGGTCGCGATCGACGGGTCGGTGACTTTCTCCGGCGCGATCCCGGCTGGCGGCCACTGGTGAACGCCGAACTGGAGGTAGAAGTAGGTCGCGATCAACGTGCCGAAGATCGTCACCTCGCTGCACAGGAACAGCGCCATCGCCCACCAACCATTCGGAAGCGCCTGCCGCCGTTGGGCCAGGCGCACCGCGCCGGCGGGCGTCTCCGGTTCGATTGGGGCGCCGCCGGGGACCGCGCTCACAGCTCGCCTCCCCGGCCTGGCATTGGCCTGCAGTCGACGCTCATGGCTCGCTCCCGCGGTGATGCCAGCCGAGCAGTGCCAGCGCGATCGCGGCAGCGAAGCCGACGGCGATGAACAGATGCCCCAGCAGCAGCATCGTGAACACACCCGCCAGTGCCATGGCCGTGACGGGCGGCCAGATCGAGTGGGGCGGCATCTTCAACAGCTCGTCGAACTCAGCGTCCTGGACGGTCGAGCCCGGGGTGCGATGACCGAGCGCAAACACGCCTTCGCCCCTCTCCAGCCGCCTGTTGTCGAGCTCGCGGTCGGCCTTGTCCCACATCGGATAGGGGCTTGTGACGGTGGGAATCACCGCATAGTTGTAAGGCGGCGGCGGCGAGCTCGTGGACCACTCGAGCGTGTCGCCCTCCCACGGGTCTGAACCACACATGGGGCCCTTGAAATAGCTGATCAGCAGGTTGAGCACAATCGAGACAAGCCCCCCCGCGAGGACAAACGCGGCGACCGTCTCAACGGCGTTCAGGGTCGAGAAGCCCAGTCCGGCCGGATAGGTGTAGTTGCGACGGATCATCCCCATGAGCCCGAGGATGTGCATGGGGAAGAAGGTCACGAACGTGCCCACGAAGGTCGTCCAGAAGGACACCTTGCCGACGGTTTCGTTGTACATGCGCCCGGTGACCTTGGGGAACCAGAAGTACATGCCGCCGAGGATCGGGAACACAGCTGCACCGAAGATCACAAAGTGGAAGTGCGCGATCACGTAATAGCTGTCGTGAACCTGCTGGTCGAACGGGATCGCCGCCAGGGTCACCCCCGAGAGGCCACCGATGATGAAGAAGACGATGAAGCCGATGATGAACAGCATCGGCGTCTTGAACTCCGGCGTACCGGTCATGATCGTCGCGATCCAGGCGAACAGCTGGATAGCGCTCGGGATGACGATGATCAGGCTCGCGGCTGCGAAATAAACGGTGGTGACGGTCGCATACCCGACCGTGAACATGTGGTGGACCCAGACCCCGAAGCCGAGGAAGGCAACCAGGATCTCCGCTAGCGCGACCAGGGGAAAGAACACCATCTTGCGGTGCGTGAAGGTGGGGATGATCGCGGTCGCGATCCCGAACGCGGGCAGGATGATGATGTAGACCTCTGGGTGGCCAAAGATCCAGAAAAGGTTCTGCCATAAGAGCGGGGCACCGCCGTGGGCCGCGTTGTAGAACTGGAAGCCGAACTGACGGTCCAACTCCAGAAACAGGCACGCGACGCTGAGCGAGGGCAGCGCGAACAGCAGCGCGAACGAGACCGCCAGAAACGCGTAGCAGAACAGCGGCATGCGGTTGAGCGACATGCCGGGCGCGCGCAGCTTGAAGATCGTGACGATGAAATTGATCACCGCGGCGGTGCTCGAGATGCCGTTGAAGATCAACCCCCAGCCGTAGAAGTCGATGTTGTTTGAGGGGTCGTAGGTCTTCGATGCCAGCGGCACGTAGTTGAACCAGCCCGCGTTTGGCGCGTGCCCCTGGGCCAGCGCGATGTACATGAAGATCCCGGAGGCGAGATAGATCCAGTAGGAGAGGGCGTTCATGCGCGGGAACGCCATGTCACGCGCCCCGATCATCAGCGGCAGGAGGTAGTTCCCGAACGCGCCCGTGGTCATCGGGATCACGAACAGGAAGATCATCGTGATCCCGTGCATCGTGAAAATCTCGTCGTACGCGGCGGGCGAGAGCACGTGGCCGTTGGGACCGAACAGCTGCGTGCGGATCAGGAGCGCCTCGACCCCGCCGGCCCCGAACAACGCGAGCGCGGTGAAGAAGTACATGATTCCGATCCGTTTGTGGTCGGTGGTGGTGAGCCATCCGACCAGCCCCTTGCGCTCGCCCCAGACGCGTTCGAGCAAGTCGACATAGCGCTGGCCGCGGGGCGAGACAACGGTCGCCATCGCTACTTCAGCTCCTGGAGGTAGGCGACGATCTGATGCACCTCTCCCCAGGAAAGCCCGAGGTCGGGCATGCGGTCACCGGGCTTGATCGCCTGGGGATTGTGGATCCAATCCGCGAGCCACTTCGGCGTGTTTGGGATCATCCCGGAGGCCAGCGTCGAGCGGCTCTTGACGTGAGTGAGGTCGGGTCCGACGGTCCCCTGCGCCGGCGTCCCGCCGATGAAGTGGCAACTCGAGCACTGGCTGTTCATGAATAGTCGCTCGCCCGCCCGGGCCTGCGGCGTGGTGGGCTTCGCGGCCGGCGTTGACATGTGCGCCAGCCAGCTGCGGAAGGCGGGAGCCGGCTGCGCGATCACGAACATCGCCATGTTCGCGTGCTGCAGGCCGCAGTACTGGGAGCACTGACCGCGGTATTTGCCGGACCGGTTGGCGTACAGCAGGACGCGGTTGCGCTGCCCGGGGATCATGTCGATCTTGCGGTTGAGCTGGGGCACCCAGAAGCTGTGGATCACATCCGCGGTCGTGGCGACCACGTTCACGCGCGTGCGAACGGGGATGTGGATCTCATTGGCGGTCACCGGATGTCCGTCCCCATAGCGCACCTCCCACCACCATTGATGGCCGATCACGTGGATGGTCAACCGCGTGGTGTTGGGCGCCGGAGCCGCCGTCTGACGGATCAGGTAGACGTCGGAGACGCCAAACAGCGCGACCAGCACGCCCAGCGGAATCCCAATTCCGAACAGCAGCACGAGTCCCTGAGCCGCGAGTTCGTTCTGTCCGAGAAACGGTAGGCCGGGCGTGTGGCGCTTGACATACCCGATCACCAGAAAGGCGACCGAGCCTACAAACACCAGCCCAGCCACGCCGAGCATCCACCACCAAAGGACGGTGATCCCATGGGCGGGCGGGCTCTGGTTCGAGATGATCGACTGCCTGCCGCATCCGGACGCCAGCAAGCCCCCGACGACGATCACCCCCGCCGTGGCGCACCGGACGTTCGAGCGACGGCGCGGGTGGCGAGTGGGCAGCTGCACCAATAAGCAAGGCGGAGGGGACGAGTAGCGGCCGGGACTCTACCCGCGCCCGAATTCCCGCAAAAGTGCGTTGCCGCGGCGCGGGTCAGAGGACTGACCGGCCTCCGTCTACGGTCTTGTCCCTCACCGGCCCGGTGGGGCCCTCGGTTAGCGGTCGCCAGAGTTGGGGTAGGTCGTGTGAGCGGCCCAGCCTTGTGAGAACGGACCCGGGCTCGCCCGAGACACTAGGAGCGGAGAATGAGTCAAAAGGTTGGCGATTACCTCTTGCAACGCCTGGCCACCTGGGGCATCAAGCGAATCTATGGATACCCCGGCGACGGCATCAACGGCCTGATGGGCGCCTTCGAGCGCGCCAGTTCAGGCGACGGCACGGGCGAGGCTCCCGAATTCATCCAGGTACGCCATGAGGAGATGGCAGCCTTCATGGCCTGCGCGCACGCGAAGTTCACAGGCGAACTCGGGGTCTGCATGGCGACCTCGGGACCGGGTGCTATTCATCTGCTCAACGGGCTCTATGACGCAAAGCTCGATCACCAGCCCGTGGTGGCGATCGTCGGCCAGCAGGCTCGGGCGGGGCTCGGCGGTAACTACCAGCAGGAAGTCGACCTCGACGCTCTTTACAAGGACGTCGCCGGGGAGTACGTGCAGGTGGCGATGGAGCCCACGCAGATCCGGCATCTGGTCGACCGGGCGTGTCGGATCGCGCTGGCGGAGCGGACCGTCACCGCGATCATCATTCCCAACGACGTGCAGGAGTCCGAAGCGGTGGAGCAGCCGCCCCACGCTCACGGTACCGTCCACTCCTCTCCCGGATATCGCAACCCGCGCGTTGTTCCCCACGACGAGGATCTGAGCCGGGCGGCGGAGCTGCTCAATGCGGGCGAGCGCGTGGCGATGTTGGTCGGGCAGGGCGCGCTCGGCGCCAGCCGGGAAGTGGCCGCGGTCGCCGAGGTGCTCGGCGCGGGGGTCGCCAAGGCCCTGCTGGGCAAGGCCGTGCTCCCCGACGATCTGCCCTGGGTGACGGGTTCGATTGGGCTGCTGGGAACCAAGCCCAGTTGGACGCTCATGCAGGAGTGCGACACGCTGCTGATGGTCGGCTCGAGCTTCCCCTACTCGGAGTTTCTGCCCGAAGAGGGCCAGGCCCGCGGCGTGCAGATCGACCTCGACGGACGCATGCTTGGCATCCGCTATCCGATGGAAGTCAACCTGGTTGGGGATGCCGCCGAGACCCTGAATGCGCTGATACCGCTGCTCGACCACAAACAGGACCGCGGCTGGCGCGAAAAGCTCGAGGGGGAGGTCGCCGAGTGGTGGAATTTGATGGAGCACCGCGCTCACCTGGAAGCGGACCCGATCAATCCGCAACTGGTCTTCTACGAGCTCTCCAAGCGACTGCCCGACGGCGCGATCCTGAGCTCGGATTCCGGTTCGTCTGCCAACTGGTTCGCGCGCGACGTCCGACTGCGCCAGGGCATGATGGCTTCGCTCTCGGGCACGCTCGCGACGATGGGGCCCGGAGTGCCCTACGCGATCGCGGCCAAGTTCGCCCATCCGCAGCGGCCCGTAATCGCGCTCGTCGGCGACGGCGCGATGCAGATGAACGGCATTAACGAGCTGATCACGATCTCGAAGTACCGCGATCGCTGGGCGGACCAGCGCCTGATCGTGCTCGTGCTCAACAACCGCGACCTCAACCAGGTGACCTGGGAGCAACGGGCGATGTCCGGCGATCCCAAGTTCCAGGGCTCGCAGGACCTGCCCGATTTCCCGTACGCACGGTATGCCGAACTGCTCGGCCTGAAGGGCATCCGCGTTGACAGTCCCGATCAGGTGGCGGGCGCCTGGGAGGAGGCATTGGCGGCCGACCGTCCGGTGGTCTACGAGGCAGTCACCGATCCGGAGGTCCCGCCGCTTCCGCCGCACATCACGCTCGAGCAAGCCAAGGCGCTCAGCTCGGCGCTGCTCAGCGGCGACCCCGCCACCGGCGAGATCATCAAACAGGCCTTCAAGCAGAAGGCGCAGGAGTTTCTGCCGGGCCGATGAGGGCGCGGCTCTCCTCCACGGCCTCGGCAAGTCGGGTCGGCGCATGAAGAAGCCACTCTGGCGCTGGTGGGAAAACGTCCGCCGCGGGCGAGCGCAAAAGACCCTGGCCGCTGCGACCGCCTTCAGCGCGCTGCCGCTCGGGCTCGAGATCTACTTCGAGCACTTCCGGGGCTCCTTCGGCGATAAGTGGATGTGGACGCCGATATGGCTTTCTCCGGCGCTCACCGCGGCGGGGATTGCGGGAGTGCGCTCGCGGCGGGCGGCCCGGACCTGGCTCCCGGTGCTCTCGGCGCTCTACACGCTCGATGGCGCGATCGGCGTGATCACGCACGTGCGCGGCGTCGCGCGCAAGCCCGGTGGCTTCTCCGAGCCTCTGTTCAACATCGTGATGGGTCCGCCGCTCCTGGCGCCAGGGTCGCTGGCGCTCGTGGGCGGCATGGGCTTGGCAGCGGCGGCGCTCGAGCGCGAACGCTGAACTTCGCCGCCAGGCCACGGCGACCGTCACGGACACGTCGGCTAAATGACCGCTTCGGCGGTGTCCCGGGCCGGCGGGCTGCGCACGGGTAGCCGTTAGTCGCAAGATGAAACACGAGCACACGGTGGCGCGCCCCGCGCCGATCCGCGCCGTGCGTCATGCGCTCCGCCGGGCCGGCGCCAGCGCCCGCGCTCGAAGCGGTGGAGCGGCCCGGCTGCGGGTGATCCTTCTGTTCGCGTCGGTGGAGGCGCTGGCATCGGCCGATCAGGGAACAGTCGGTGCGCTCGCGCCTCAGCTCGAACATTCGCTGCGGATCTCCAACAGCGAACTCGGGATCATCGCCGCCGTGGCGGCACTCGCGGGCGCAGCGGGCACCCTGCCAGTTGGATTGCTGACCGACCGGGTGCGAAGGGTTGGTCTGCTTGCCGGCAGCATCGTGTTGTGGAGCGCCGCGATGGTGGCAAGCGCCCTGGCGCCCTCATTTGAGATCTTGGTGCTGACGCGCGTCGCGCTCGGCGCGGTGACCGCCACCTCCGGGCCCACGATCGCATCGCTGACAGGCGACTTCTTCCCGGCGCGAGAGCGGGCGAAGATATGGGGCCTGATCCTGAGCGGCGAGATCCTGGGCTCGGGCATCGGAGTGGTTGGGAGCGGCAATCTGGGCGCCGCGCTGTCGTGGCGCTACGGGTTCGGGTGGCTGGCCGTCCCAGGGCTGATGCTCGCCTTCGGCATACACAAGCTGCTCGTCGAGCCGGCGCGCGGCGGTCAGAGCCGCCTGGAACCGGGAGCTGAAGAGTTCAAGGCCGTCGGCGAGAACGCGCGCCAATTGGACGGACGCAATAACGAGCGCGAGCCAGCTCCAGAGGAAGCGATCCAGGAGGAGCAGGAGCTGGCCCAGCGCGCGGTCAAAGAGCATGGAGACGCGCCGCATTCGGAGCTGGTGCTGCACGAAGATCCCGTCGGGATGCAGCTGTGGACAGCCGTCCGCTACGTGCTCAAGGTGCGCACGAATGCGGTGCTGATACTCGCGTCCTCTCTGGGCTATCTGTTCTTCGCCGGCGTCCAGACGTTTGCCGTCCTGCTCCTGCGCACCCGTTTCGGCCTCAGTCAGTCAGCCGCGACATCGCTCCTGGTCCTGATAGGAGTCGGCGCCCTGGCAGGAGTCGTGTTCGGTGGCCGGATCGCTGATCGCCTGCTCCGCAAAGGGAAGCTGACCTCCCGCGTGCTCATGGGAGCGGTCGGCTATCTGTCGGCGGCGGCGTTTTTCATTCCCGGGCTTCTCAGCCCCTTGTTGATCGCATCGATCCCGCTCTTCGTGCTTGCGGCCGCAGCGCTCGGAGCGCCAGATCCAGCGCTGAACGCGGCCCGACTAGACATCATGCATCCGCGCCTCTGGGGTCGCGCGGAGGGGGTCCGCACCGTCCTACGAATGACGGCCCTCGCCGCCGGCCCGCTGCTGTTTGGCTTCATCTCCGGGGCGCTGGGCGGTCCTGCCATCGCCACCGCAACAACAGGCGCGGTCAAACACACAAACGCACTGGCTTACACGTTCCTGATCATGCTGATCCCCGTCCTGCTCGGCGGACTGATTTTGCTTCGTGGCCGCCGGACCTATCCCCGCGACGTCGCTACGGCAACTGCGTCGATCGAAGCAACAAGCCCTGACCTTCTTTCGGACGGCCGCGCTGATACCAGCTGACGAGCGCATTGAGTAAGTGAAGGAGGGTCCTGGTCCGCGCGGATACCACGCGTTAGCCCGCCCTGTCAGTGCACGAACCGCGTCGCGTTAGGGGCCCCTCGCGACGGCAACCGGAGAGAGCGATCAGCTAGCGAAGGAGTGTCGAAATGACAGTCATCGAAATCGTGCTCGCCCTGTTTCTGCCCCCGGTCTCTGTCGCCTTGAAGCGGGGCCTGTTCACGCGCCAGACCGGGCTCGCTGCCATCCTGACGCTACTCGGGCACGTGCCGGGGGTCATCTACGCCCTGAAAGAGGCAATCGAGCCGCAGTAGAACTGGCCTGTCTGCGCCAGGCGGCTGGCTAGGTCTGATCGCTTTCGACTGCGCCGTGCTCGTCAGCTGTTTTCTTCCAGGAGCACGGCGGCGTTGATGAGCGCGAGGTGCGTCAGCGCCTGTGGGAAGTTGCCGCGCATTGCGTGGCCGCCAGGCTCCATCTCCTCGCTGTAGAGACCGACGTCGTTGGCCAGGGCGACCATGCCGTCCAGCAGTTCCCCTGCCTCCTCCTGGCGCCCCGCCAGAGCCAGCGCCTCGGCGAGCCAGAAAGAACAGGCCAGGAAAGCATTCTCTTGCTCCTGCATGCCGCTGTATCGGTAGAAGAGCGGTCCCTCCGCGCGAAGCTCGGAGCGAATCGCCTCAATCGTCCCCTGCATGCGAGGCCCTTTCGGGTCGGTGAAGTTTCTGCGCGCCGCCAGCAGCACGCCACAGTCGAGCATCTCGCTCCCGGCTTTCATCACATAGCTTCGTCGTCTGTCAGACCAACAGCTCGTCTCGATGAAATCCCGGATCTGACTCCGGACCGCCGGCCAGTGCCCCGCACGACTGCGCGGCAGGTCACCACGGCGTACTAGGTCGAGGCCGCGCTCGAAGGCCGTCCAGCAACTCAGCTTCGAGGTCGCGTACTGGGCGTAGTCGCCAAGCTCCCACAGGCCGGCGTCCTCGTTGCGCCAGATATGGGCCAACAGGTCTACCGAATCGGCGATCCGCTCCGCGACCCTGGGGGCCATCAGGTGGCCGGCTTCGGCATGGCGCCAGACAGTCTCAACCAGATCGCCAAATCCACCCAGCTGTAGCTGGCTGCCCGCCTGGTTCCCAATGTGGACCGGTGCGCTCCCCCGGTATCCCGCTAGCGGGAGCTGCTCCTGGCCGCGGACGACCTCGCCCGTGAGGCCGTACACCGGGTCGATGCGGGGCAGGGTGTTTTCGATCGCCCCGAAGAGCCAGTTGATCGACGTGTGGGCCAGCTCCTCCATCCCCACCCGCAGCAGAGCCTCGACGGTAAAGCATAGGTCGCGGACCCACGCGAAGCGGTAGTCGTAGTTGCGCTCGCCGCCAATCTGCTCCGGCAGCGAGGTTGTTCCAGCAGCCGTGATGGCGCCGGTGCGCCGGTCCGCCAGCAGCCGCAGCGCCAGGAGGCTGCGTTCGACGGCCCCCTTCCATGGCCCGTCGTAGCGCAGCCGCCCGAGCCACGCGCGCCAGAAATCCACCGTGCAGCGAAGCCGGTACTCCAGAGCGCGGCGCTCAGGGATCACGAGCGAGACATCGTCGCTCGCCAGCAGCGCAAGCAGGGCGCGTTCTCCCGCACTCACCTCGAAGCGACCGTGGACAGCCTCGCGATCCGCTTGGGGCTCGCCGGCGTCCCAGCACCTGAGGC
>JAVKSP010000031.1:0-28823 GCA_039583645.1 Solirubrobacteraceae bacterium | reverse complement strand
ATTGGCCGGGCCACATGTGGCCCGGCCCCGGCCGGAACATGTTCCGGCCGGCCGCCCCGCGCATGCGCGGGGCGGGACAAAAGGATCTCTACCCTGAGCGCCATGTCGGCTCGCACCGACACCTTCGATCTCCGCGGGCTTCGCCTGAGCTCGGGCACCGGTCGCCAGCTCCACCTCGAGGTCGCCATCGATCCGTTCGACCTGGGGGGCGAGCGCTACCGCGTGGCGCCCGCGCTCGTGCCGGTGACACTCGACGTCTCTCGCACCACCGGCGAGGGCTACGCGCTGCGCCTGCGCTTCGAGGCCTCGCTCGAGGGACCCTGCATGCGCTGTCTCGAGCCCGCCGCTCCGACGTTCAGCGTCGAGTCACGCGAGGTCTCCCAACCGGGCAGTGCCGCGGAGCTGCGCTCGCCTTACCTCGAGGACGAGGCGCTGAACCTGCGCGCCTGGGCCCGCGACGCCCTCGCCCTGGCGATGTCGACACAGATCCTGTGCCGGCCGGACTGCGCGGGGCTGTGCGCCGAGTGCGGAGCGAACCTCAACGAGGCCGGCCCCGAGCATCGCCATGAGCACCCCCAGCTCGATCAGCGCTGGGCGAAGCTGTCGGAACTGCGGCTCAAATAGTGGCGTGCGACGCCTCGCTCCATTAGCCGCCCTGACGGCGCTCGCCGTCGCGGGGTGTGGGGGCAAAACGACAACCACGACGCCGCTGAAGGCTCTGCGCGCGGGGCGCCCCGGGCTACGGATCGAAGGCAACCACTTCGTCAACGACCGCGGCCGGAAGCTCGTTCTCCACGGCGTTTTCTACGTCAGCTTCGAGTGGGCCTGCAGCCACGCCGCGGGCGTCTCGGCGCAGCCCATCGACGCCGCCGCCGCGGCGAAACTGGCCACCTGGCACGTCAACTTCGTGCGCATCGGGATCGCCGAGGACTGCTGGCTGGGCATCAACGGCGAGCCGGTCGGTACGACCGCAAGCGCCTACCGGCGGGCGCTGCGCCAATGGCTCGCGGTCCTGCGCAGGCACGGCATCTACGCCGAGATCGCGCTGATGTACGCGGCACCCGGCTCGAACCCGTCCATCGCCCAGGAGCCGATGCCCGACGAGGACCACGCGCCGGCGTTCTGGCACAGCGTCGCCTCGTTCTTCCGCCACACGCCGGACCTGATCTTCGGCCTGTACGGCGAGCCGCACCCCGACATGCAGACCGGCTCGTGGGCGTGCTGGCTTCACGGCGGAGGTGCCTGCAATGTCGCCTACAACGGCAGCCCGTATGTCGCGGCCGGCATGCAGCAGCTCGTGGACGTGATCCGCGCGACTGGTGCGCGCCAGCCGATCTCGGTGTCGGGCATCCGCGCCGGCGCGGACCTGTCCGGTTGGCTGGCGCATGAGCCATATGACCCCGCGCACCAGCTCGACGCCGAGTGGCACGAGTACGGCGGAAGCCCCTGCTTCAACGCCTCGGACGTGCAGATCCGCAACGACGCGAGCTGCTGGAACGGCGTCCCCGCCACCGTCGCAGCGAAGGTGCCGCTGGTCAACGGGGAGGTCGGCGAGCAGCTCGGGCTCGACAGCTGCCGGTGGTCGTTCATGCCGCGCTACCTGGCGTGGGCGCAGGCCCATGACGTCAGCTTTGCGGCGTGGAAGTACGGGCCTTATCTGGGCACCTGCGTCAACATGGCGCTGATCCGCGATCCGGCCGGCGACCCCACTCCGATCTATGGCCAGGGGTATCGGGCCTGGCTTGCAGCTCACTGACCTCTAAACTCCTCGGCCATGGCTGTTCCCAAGCAGAAGCAGTCACACGCTCGCACGGCCCAGCGCAGGGCGCAGCACAAGCTCACCACGCCTGCCTACAACGCCTGTCCGCACTGCCACAACCCCAGGCTGCCCCACCGGGTATGCCCAGTCTGCGGCTACTACAAGGGCCGCGAAGTCGTGGAGACGGACACGGGTGAGCAGCCCGTCTAGTCGCTCCGGTCAACGATGATCAAGGTGGCCGTGGACGCGGGCGGGGCCGACCTCGGTCCCGCGGAAGTGGCAGCCGGCGCGGTGCTTGCGGCCGAGCGCGGCATCGGGGTGGTGTTGTTCGGCCCCGCTGACGAGATCGGGCCCGTGCCGAGCGCGGTCGAAGTGGTCGACGCTCCAGTTTCGATCGCCAAGGCCCAGGATCCGGCGTTCGCGGTGCGCTCGACGCCGGAGGCGTCGATCGTGCAGGCCACGCGCGCGGTGGCCGAGGGGAGGGCACAGGCCCTGGTCTCGGGGGGGTCGACAGGTTCCGCGCTCGCCGCCGGACTGTTCAACATCCGCCGCGACCGCGGCATCTACCGCCCCGCGCTCGCCCTGCCGCTGCCGATCCCCGATGCCCGGCCGGTGCTGCTGCTCGACGTGGGAGCGAACGTGGCCTGCCGCCCGGAGCACCTGATCCAGTTTGCGCACATGGGGGCCGCCTTCTGCCAGGCCGTGCTCGGCTTCGAGAATCCGCGCGTGGCGCTGCTCTCCAACGGCGAGGAGCCCGGCAAGGGCACGCCCGACCTGATCACCGTGCACGACCAGCTGCTGGGATCGAGCGGCACCGGGCTGCACTTCGTCGGCAACATCGAGGGCACCCACATCACCTCGGGCATGGCCGACGTGGTCGTCATGGACGGGTTCATCGGCAATATCACGCTCAAGGTGATCGAGGGGGTGTCGGCGCGCACCATGCGCGCGATCGACGAGCTCGCGCAGGACTCGCTGCGTGCTCGCGCCGGATCCCGGCTGCTGTCCCCGGCGATGACCAAGCTGCGTGAGGAGATCGATCCGGAGACGCTCGGGGGGGCGTACATGCTGGGACTGCGCCAGCTTGGGGTGGTGGCGCACGGCCGCTTCACCCGGCGCGGCTTCGCGCACGCGATCGAAGTGGCTGCTCGCGGCGTACGCGAGGACGTCGTCGCGCGCACACACGCCACGCTCGAGGCGGCGGGCGCGCTGCGCAAGCCCAAGCGCTCGGAGCCAGAGCGAGTCCCGTCCGGCCACGCCGCTACGGTCTAGTGGCTAGTGGCGATGGCCCCGGACCCTGAGAGCACCGCGGACTTGGACCGTGCCAAGGTCGTCGCGCTGATCCGTGCCCACCTCGCCGACGAGCTCGAGATCGAACCCGACGTGATCTCCGAGCAGACCCGTTTCAGAGAGGATCTCGACGCTGACTCGCTCGACCTGTACACGCTCGTGCAGGAGCTCGAGGACACCTACGGCGTGAAGATGTCCGACGAGCAGGCGGCCAAGATCCTCACCGTGGGGCAAGCGGTCGACTTCGTGCTGGCCACGGTCGGGCCCAGCGCGCGGGGGTCGGCGACCGCGACGCAGGGCCCGGAGTGAGCCGCGGGAAACGCCACACATCCGAGCTCCAGGGACTTCTGGATGAGCTTCCGGAGGAGTTGGTGACGCCTGTCTTCACGCACGCCTCGTGGACCTCGCGGCGCTCGGAGTCCTACGACAGGCTCGCGTTCCTGGGCGACAGCGTCCTGTCGCTGGCGGTGACCACGCACCTTTACCCGCGCCTCGGGGCGGAGGAGTTCGGCGCGGGTGAGCTGACCAAGGTCCGCGCCCAGGCGGTCTCGGGCCGCTCCTGCCGGTCGGTCGCCGAGCGGCTCGAGATCGCGGAGCGCCTGCGCGCTACGGCGCCGTCGGAGGCCGAGGCGACCGTCGAGTCGCTGATCGGCACCGAGCGCGTGATGGCATCGGTGCTCGAGGCGGTGATCGGCGCTTGCTATCTGGCCCACGGCTACGAGCGCACGGCGGCGGCGGTGGTGCATGCCTTCGCGCCTGAGATCGACGAAGCGCTGAAGCACCCGGCCGACTTCAAATCCACGCTGCAGGAGCGGCTTGCCCGCAAGGGAGAGATCGTCTCCTACGAGGTGGTGGACGAGCGCGGGCCGCCGCATCAGCGCACCTTCCAGATCAGCGCGGTGGTGTCCGGCGCCGAGTTGGGTCGGGGCACGGGCCGCAGCAAGAAGGACGCCGAGCAGGAAGCGGCGCGCACCGCACTCGAGACACTCCCGTGAGAGGCGACCGCACCTCCTCGGGCGAACGTTGATGCACCTCAAATCGCTCACGCTCAAAGGCTTCAAATCGTTCCCTGAGCGGACCGTGCTCGAGTTCGGGCCAGGGGTGAGCGTGATCGTGGGCCCAAACGGGTCGGGCAAGTCCAACATCACCGACGCCGTGTTGTGGGCGCTCGGCGAGCAGTCGCCGGGGGCGGTGCGGGGGCAGTCGATGCAGGACGTGATCTTCGCGGGGGCTCCCGGCCGCCAGGCCTCCCCGCGGGCCGAGGTCGAGCTCGTGCTCGATGACAGCGAGGGCTCGCTCGCGCTGGGGAGGCCCGAGATCTCGGTGCTGCGACGGCTCGACCGCAACGGCGAGGGCGAATACAGGCTGGCCGGCGCGCGCTGCCGGCTGGTCGACGTGATCGAGGTGCTGTCCGATACCGGGCTGGGCAAGGAGATGCACTCGGTCATCTCCCAGGGGCGCGTGGAGTCAATCGTGACCTCCAAGCCGCGCGAGCGCCGCGCCCTGATCGAGGAGGCCGCCGGGCTCGGCAAGCACCGCAAGCGCCGCCGGCGCACGCAGCTGAAGCTCGAGCGCACCCAGCACAACCTCGACCGTGCACTGGACGTCGAACGCGAGGCCAGGGCGCGCCTGCGGCCGCTCAAGCGCCAGGCCGAGGCCGCGGACCTGCACGCACGCCTCGAGCGCCAGTCGCTTGAGGCGCGCTGGGAGCTGGGTCGCGACGACGCCCGTGAACGACGCGCGGCGTTGGCCTCCGTTGAGGCGGAGGTCGCGAGGCTGAGAGCTCGCCGCACGGCGGTCGGGCGCGAGCTCGAAGCTGTCGCGAGCGAACGGGAATCGGCCGAGGACGCGCTGTCGGCGCGCAGTGCGCACCGCGAGGAGCTGTCCAGGCGCTGCTTCAGCGCGCGGGCGGCGAGCGAGCGAATCGCCGACCGGCTGGAGCAGGTGAGCGCCTCGGTGGCGGCTATCGAGGCCCGTATCGCACGGGTCGGCGAACGGCTGCGGGTGGTGCGCTCCGAGGCGCAGGCCGATAGGGGCGACGATGGCGCCCAGGAGCGCATCGCCGCGCTCGAAGCCGAGCTCGCGCAGGCGGACGACGAGCGGGAAGCCGAGCTCGCTCGGGAAGTCGAACGGCTCGAGGGCGAACGGGCCGCCGCGGCGGCGTTCGTAGCCGAGCACGAGCATGCGCTGGCGGCGGTTCAGGCGGAGCGGGGAGACGCGGAGGAGGCCCTTGAAGCGGCCCGGCTCGCGCTGGAGGCAGCCGATCGCCGGCTGGAGGCGGCGCGGCGCGATGCGGCACGGATCGGGGCAGAGCTCGCTGCGGTGAACCAATCTCTGCGTGGTCTCGAGGCCTCCTCGGCTGCCGGCGCCACGCTCGCCGACGGCCTGAGCGTCGAGCCGGGCTATGAGCTCGCGCTGGCGGCCGCGCTCGACGGGCGACTGCGGGCCGCGGTGGCGCCAGACCGCGAGGCCGCCGAACGGCTGCTCGACCGCAGCGCGGGCCGGGGCGGGCGAGTGCTGATCCCGCTTCCCGATGCGGTGAGCGCCCTGAGCGAACCGCCCGGTCCGCAGGCAAGGCCGCTCGCCGACCTGGTCAGAGGCAGCGGAGAGGTGGTTGCGATCGCCCGCTCGCTGCTGCGCGACACCTGGGTCGTGGAGTCGCTCGAGGCGGTCGCACCCACCTTTACCGGCGTGGCGGTGACCGCCGGCGGGCGGGCGTGGTCCGCGCGCGCGGGTGAGCTGCGCCAGGCACCCGCGGTCGGCGACGAGCACGTGCTCGCTCAGCGCAACCGGCGCGAGGAGCTGGTGGGGGCGACCGAGCTGGCCGCCCAGGAGGAGGTCAGCGCGCGAAGCGCCCGCGAGCAGGCGGCGGAGGAACTCGCGCGCCGGGAGATCGAGCGCGACAGCGCGCTCGCCGCCTATCGCGCCGGGCTGCGCGCACGCGATGAAGCAAGCGAGCGAGAGCGCGAGTTCGCCGCCGCCATCGACCGGCGCCGGGAGGGAGCCGCAAGCGTCCCGGCCGAGGGGCGCCAGGCCGAACTGACCGCTCAGCTTGAAGCGCACCGGCGCGAAATGGAACGCTTCGCGCGCGAGCGCGCCCAGCGGTCGGCGCTCCTCGGCCGGCTCGAAGCTTCGCTTGCGGCCGACGAGCGGGCGCTGCCCGCGATCGGCGCCGCCGTGGTGGCGCTGCAAGCGGCCACCGACGCGATCGCCGAACAAGGCCGGCGGTTCGAGCGCGAGCTCGCGGACGACCGCGAGGCCGGTGAAGCGATCGCCGGGCGCCTGCGCGAGTGCGCACGGCGCGAAGCGACGCTCCAGGCTCAGCTCCACGGCGAGAACGAGGCGCTGACGCACGCCGAGGTCGGCGCGCAGCGGGCGCGCGACAGGGTCGAGGAAGCGGATGCGGAGCTCAGAGGGCTCGCCTCGCGCCTCGAGCTCGAACCTGAGTCGGCCGAGCAGCCGCTCACAGCCGAGCAGCGCGAGGGTCTGCACCAGCGGCTCGAGCGGTTGGCGCGTCGCCGCGAGCAGCTGGGACCGGTAAATCCGTTGGCGGAGGCCGAGTACGCCGACGCGGTGGCGCACGTCGAGGAGCTCGAGCACCAGCGGCGCGACCTGGAGACGGCGCTGCGCGAGCTCGAGACCGTGATTCGCGACACCGACAGGCAGATCGACGAGTGCTTCGAGCAGACATTCGCGGCCACGGCGGGCAACTTCGAGGACGTGGTAAGCCGGCTCTTCCCCGGCGGCGCGGGCCGCCTGCGACTGGTGGCGGAGCGGGACGGGCCCGCGCGCTCGCTCGGCGGGCAGGAGGTCTCAGAGGATCAGGGCGAAGCGCCCGCCGAGTCTCCGGAGCCGGAAACGCTGGGGATCGAGATCGAGCTGATGCCGGCGGGCAAGCGCATGCAGCGGCTGTCGCTGCTCTCGGGCGGCGAGAAGTCGCTCACGGCGCTCGCGTTCCTGTTCGCGGTCTTCCTCGCGCGCCCATGTCCGTTCTACATTCTCGACGAGGTCGAGGCAGCGCTCGACGACCTCAACATCGATCGCTTCCTGCAGCTGCTGCGGTCCTACTCGGAGCGAGCCCAGTTCATCGTCGTCACCCACCAGAAGCGCACGATGGAGGCCGCAGATGCTCTCTACGGGGCGGTCATGGGCACGGACGGGGTGACCAAGGTGATCTCCCGGCGCCTGCCGGCGGCCGAAGCGGCTTAGTTGAGCGCTGCACCAGCCACGCGGCGCTCGTGAGGACGAGCGTGACTCCCTACCCGCACCTGGCGAACAACGACGTCACGGTCAAGACGAAGGTCTCCTAAGGGCCCGCGCATACGATGTACCGGTGCTCGTCCTGACGCGCGCTGAAGTTCGCGAGCTGCTTGATCTCGATGAGCTGATCGACGCGCTCTCCGAGGCGATGGCCGATCTGAGCGCCGGCCGTGCCTCGGCCCCCGACCGCGTCGCCGCGCTCGTGCCCGAGCGCGACGGGCTGCTCGGGGCGATGCCCGGGTACGTCCCAGCGAGCCGGGCGCTGGTGGGCAAGCTCGTGAGCGTCTTTCCGGGCAACGCGGACCGGGATCTGCCGACCCATCAGGCGCTCATCGCCGTCTTCGATCCCCAAACCGGAGCACCGGCCGCGGTGCTGGACGGCACCGAGATCACAGCGGCTCGGACGGGCGCGTGCTCGGCGCTGTCGGTCAGGCTGCTGGCCCGCGAGGAAGCCGCGGTGCTGGCGGTGCTCGGCACGGGGGTCCAGGCGCGCTCCCACGCGCGGGCGGTCGTACGCGTGCGGCCGATCAAGGAGATCGTGATCGCGGGGCGCGACGCCGGGCGGGCCGAGGCCGCGGCAGGTGAGCTCTCCGGCGAACTCGGCGTGGCCGTGCGCGCGGTCGGCTCCTATCGCGAAGCGATCGAGCCCGCCGACGTGGTCTGCGCGACCACGCACGCGGTCGATCCAGTGGTGCGCAGCGAGTGGCTTTCGCCGGGAACGCATGTGACCTCGGTCGGCTTCAATCCGGCCGGCCGCGAGCTCGACGACCGGACCGTGGCCGAGGCACTCGTGTGCGTCGAGTCGCGACGCACTGCGCTCGCGCCCCCTCCCGCCGGCAGCAACGACCTGCTTGGACCGATCGACGCGGGGCTGATCACGGCAGAGCACGTTTACGCCGAATTGGGAGAACTGGTGGCGGGCGTGAAGGCGGGCCGGTCCTCATCCGATCAGATCACGCTCTACAAGTCGGTCGGCGTCGCGGTCCAGGACGCGGCGGCGGCCGCGCTCGTTTTGCGACGGGCCCGTGCCGCCGGGGTGGGGGAGGAGCTGGCGCTGTGAGCGCGCCGGCAATCCGCCTTGAACCATGGGGGGCCGGAGACTTCGAGCTGTTACGCGCTTGCGTGGGCGATGCGGCGATGATGGAGCATCTGGGTGGGCCTGAGTCCGAGCAGAAGTTGCGCGAGCGCCAGCAACGCTACGAGCGCGAGGGCTCAAACCAGTTCAGGATCGTCGAGCCGGAAAGCGGCACCGGCGTGGGATGGGTCGGCTTCTGGGAGCGGGAATGGCATGGAACTCAGGTTTACGAGATCGGCTGGGCGGTCATCCCCGCCTTCCAGGGCCGGGGCATCGCCAGCGCCGCCACGCGCCAGGCGCTGGCGCTCGCCCGCGGCACCGGCGAGCGGCGCTACGCCCACGCCTATCCGTCGGTGCACAACGTCGCGTCGAACGCGCTTTGCCGGCGTCTCGGCTTCCGCTTGCTGGGGCCGTTTGACTTCACCTTCCGAGGGGAGCTCATGTCCTGCAATGACTGGCAGTTCGACCTTTCCGCAGATGGATGAGCGAGCGGATCGCCCCGTGCGCGGCTCGTGCCTGTGCGGCGGCGTGCGCTTCGAGATCACCGCTCCCTTCCGTCGCGCCAACTATTGCCATTGCTCGCGTTGCCGCAAGCACTCCGGCTCCAACGCGCTTGCTCAGGGACGCGTGCCGCGAGCGGGATTCGCGCTGCTGGCGGGGGCCGAGCTGATCGAGGTCTTCCAGCCCCCCGGCGGGATGACCAAGGCGTTCTGCCGGCGCTGCGGGTCAAGCCTATTTGGCGGAACGTGGCCAGCGGGACCCGAGGTCTCGGTGCGGCTCGGCGTGCTGGATGACGACCCGGGTATCCGGCCGCAGTACCACAGCTTCGCCGACTCGAAGGCGTCGTGGGAGGAGATGTGCGACGACGGCCTGCCCAGGTTTCCGGGTCCGAGCCCGCTGGCGTAGCCTCCCGCGGCGGAAATGGCTAGAGACTGGAGCGACCTTTTCATCCTCGACGGCGGTCAGGCTGCGCCGCAGCCGGAGGCTGCCGAAGCGGAAGGCGGGCGGGTGGGTGGCCGCTTCCGCCGGCTGCGCGAGAACCTGCGCAAGACCCGGCAGGCGCTCGCGGCCGAGGTGCAGGCGACGCTGTTCGAGGATCCCAATGAGGAGACCTGGGAGCGGCTCGAGGAAGCGCTGATCTATGCCGACGTTGGCGCCCGCACCACCGCTCAGGTGGTGTCGGCGCTCGAGCAGGAGGCGACGGCGGGAACGGTCAGTGGCGGCCCCGAGCTGACCGAGCGGCTTGTCGAGCTGCTCGCCGAGAAGGCCAGGACAGGAGAGGACCGCATCGATCTGCGAGCTAAGCCCACGGTTGTTTTGATCGCGGGCGTCAACGGGACCGGCAAGACCACCACCGCCGGCAAGCTCGCCTGGCATCTGCGCCAGCAGCTGGGCCTGTCGGTCGTGCTGGGTGCCGCCGATACCTTCCGCGCGGCGGGAATCGAGCAGCTCGAGGTGTGGGCGCAGCGCGCCGGAGTGGCCTTTGTCAGCCGCGCCGCCGGTTCGGATCCGGGCGCGGTCGCCTACGACGCGGTCGACGCCGGCCGGCGCGGAGGCGCGGACGTGGTGCTGATCGATACGGCCGGTCGGCTGCACACTCAGCACGAGCTGATGGCCGAGCTCGCAAAGGTCAGCCGCGTGGTCGCCAAGCAGATCCCGCAAGCCCCGCACGAGACGCTGCTGACCGTCGACGCCACCACGGGCCAGAACGGGCTGCGCCAGGCGCGGCTGTTCTCCGAGGCGGTGCCGGTCAGCGGCCTGGTGCTGACGAAGCTCGACGGGACCGCCAAGGGGGGGATCGCGCTGGCAATCGCGCAGGAGCTCGGGTTGCCGGTGAAGCTGATTGGCGTGGGGGAGGGGCTCGAGGACCTGCGGCCGTTCGAACCGACGGAGTTCGCGCGGGCCCTGGTGGCGGGCTGAGGCCGAGCGCTAGGCTCAGCCGAAGTGTTCGATTCGCTCGCCGACAAGCTCCAGGGCGCGCTGCAGGACGTCCGCGGCCGTGGCACGCTGACCGAAAGTGACGTCGCCGCGGCGATGCGCGAGATCCGGCTCGCGCTGCTGGAGGCCGACGTCAACTTCAAGGTGGTCAAGGAGTTCACGGCGGCCGTCCGGGAACGCGCGCTGGGAGCTGACGTGATCGGCCGCCTGAACCCGGGCCAGCAGGTGGTGAAGATCGTCTCCGACGAGCTGACCGAGTTGATGGGCGGCGCGGCGCGGGATCTGTCGTTCTCGCCCCGGCCGCCGACAATCGTGGTGATGGCGGGCTTGCAGGGTTCGGGCAAGACGACCGCGACCGCCAAGCTGGCTCGGTATCTGCGCGAGCAACACTCCTCCTCGGTGGCGGTGGCCGCCTGCGACGTGCAACGGCCCGCGGCGGTCGACCAGCTGATCAAGGTGGGACGCCAGGCCGGCGCGGAGGTCTACGAGCAGGGCACCGACAGAGACCCCGTGGAGATTGCGAAATGGGCCCGCGACCGAGCGATCGCCGAGGGCAAGGACGTGCTGATCATCGACACGAGCGGTCGTCTGCATATCGACCGCGAGCTGATGGACGAGCTCAAGCGCATCAAGCAGACCGTCAAGCCGCATGCCGTGCTGCTCGTCGTCGACGCGATGACAGGCCAGGACGCGGTCTCGGTCGCCGAGCAGTTCGGCGAGGTCACGGGTTTCGACGGCGTCGTGATGACCAAGCTCGACGGCGATGCGCGCGGCGGCGCCGCGCTGTCGGTCAAAGCGATCACGGGCAAGCCGATCCTGTTCGCCTCGACGGGAGAGAAGCTCGATCAGTTCGAGCGCTTCCACCCCGACCGCATGGCGCAGCGCATCCTCGGCATGGGCGACGTGATGACCCTGATCGAAAAGGCGCAAGGCGCCTACGACGAACGCGAGGCAGCTCAGCTTGAGCGCAAGCTGCGCAAGGCCCAGTTCGGGCTCGACGACTTCCTCGAGCAGCTGCGTCAGGTGCGCAGACTCGGCCCGCTGCAGTCGCTCTTGGGCCTGATCCCGGGAGTCGACAAGGAGCTGCGGAACGTGCGCGTCGACGAGCGGGACTTCGACCGCATCCAGGCGATCATCCTGTCGATGACGCCGCAGGAGCGGCGTCATCCCGAGCTCATCAACGGCTCACGGCGCGTGCGCATCGCGCGCGGATCAGGTACCAACGTGCAGGCCGTGAAGGCATTGATCAAGCAGTTCGAGCAGATGCGCAAGCTGATGCGCCAGGTCTCGCAAGGACGCATGCCCGATCTGGGCGCGCTGCTGGGCCAAGCCGGGGCGCCTACTCGCCTGGGACGCTGATCGTGCGCAGCGCGAAGCTGTGCCCGGGCCGTCGCTGACCGTGCGCAGCGCGAACCCCCGCCCGGGCCGCTAACCTCCTCCGGCGGATGGCAGTCAGACTCAGATTGACCCGTGTCGGCAACCGCAAGAACCCCATCTGGCGGGTAGTGGTCGCTGACCAGCGCGCGAAGCGCGATGGCCGCGTGATCGAAACCGTCGGCCACTACAACCCCCAGACCAATCCCTCCACCGTCAAGCTCGACGAGGAGCGCGTGCGCGACTGGCTGGCGCGGGGGGCTGAGCCGAGCGGCGCTGTGCGCAAGCTGCTGCACACCCAGGGGATCCCCGGTAGCGGACACTGACCCGATGAAGGAGCTGCTCGAGCACCTGGCCAAGGGGCTGGTCGAGCGGCCAGAAGCGGTGCGCGTGAGAGAGGTCCGGGAAGCGGACGGCTCGATTGTGCTCGAGTTGTCAGTCGCTGAGGACGACTACGGCAAGGTGATCGGTAGGGGAGGCCGGACCGCTTCGGCATTGCGCGCCGTCGTCAAGTTCGCGGCTGGCAGACGCGACAGCCGCGTCTTCGTGGACATCGTCGACGCTGCATGAACTTTCTGCGCGCCGGTCGAGTGGGGAGGCCCCACGGACTGGACGGCAGCTTTCACGTGACGGAGCCGATCCCGCAGTTGCTGAGCGCGGGGAGCACGGTGTTGGCAACAGGGGTCGAGCACGAGATCGTGCGGCGGGCGGGAACCGACGAGCGGCCGATCGTCCGCCTCTCAGCGATTTCTGATCGCTCGTCGGCGGTGGCGCTGCGGGGCTCCGAGCTGCTCTGTCCAAGGGAGAATGCCCCGGCCCTGGAGCATGACGAATGGTGGGCCGAGGACCTCGAACAATGCCGCGTCGTCGCGGGAGGGCGGGTGCTCGGTCAAATCACGCGCGTGGTGGCGCTGCCCTCGTGCGAGGCGCTGGCGGTCCAGGCGAACGGTGGGGAGGCCGAGGTGCTGGTGCCGCTGATTGCCGACGCGGTGGTGCGGGTCGACATCAGCGCGGGCGAGGTCGAGCTGGATCTGGAGTTCCTCGGGGCGGATCTCCTGGCTCCCGTATAGCGTGGAGATCGACGTCTTCACCCTGTTTCCCGAGGCGTTCGGCTGGTTTGAGCGCCAGCGCCATGTCGCTGGCGCGCTGGCGCACGGACACCAGCTCGGCTACATCAACTACCGCGATTACACGCCGCTCAAGGCCGGCCAGGTCGACGACCAGCCGTTCGGAGGCGGCGCCGGCATGGTGCTGCGGGTGGACGTGGTCGAGGCCGCGCTGCGTGCGCGCTATGAAATCGATCCCGAGCTGCTGCCGGATCAGCGACCGGTGCTCGCGCTCACGCCGTCGGGGCAGTTGCTCGACGAGTCGCGCGTGTCGGAACTCGCCGCCGAACCCGCTTTGACGCTCCTGTGCGGGCGTTACGAGGGCTTTGATGAGCGCATCCTCGAGCACTTCGTGAGCGGGACGTTGTCGATCGGGCGCTACGTCCTCGCCGGCGGCGAGCTCGCGGCGATGGTGGTCCTCGACACGATCCTGCGCAAGCTGCCGGGCGCTCTCGGCGATGAGACGTCGGCCGTGGAGGAGTCGTTCTCGCTGGCCCTGGAGGGTGCGCCGGAGTATCCGCACTACACCCGTCCCGCGGAGCATCGGGGCTGGCGCGTTCCTGAGATCCTGCTTTCGGGTCACCACGCTCGCATCCGCGAGTGGCGCCTGGCCCAGAGCCGGGCGCGCGCCGGAGATGTGCCGATCGCGCCTCGGTCGCCGGCGCAAGACGGTCCGCTAGCATAGGGCGGCCCGCCGGGCCGGGCGCCCGCCTCGGTGCCTCTTCTCACCCGGCATGGCACGCCTCACTTCCAGATGAGCACCGTGATCGACAGCCTTGAGCGCTCGCAGCTTCGCCGTGTGCCGAAGTTCGGCGCCGGCGACCGCCTTCGCGTCCACTTCCAGGTGATCGAGGGCACCCGCCGCCGCACACAGGTCTTCGAAGGCGTTGTGATCAAGCGCCAGGGCCACGGCGTGCGTGAAACGTTCACCGTGCGCAAGCAGTCGTTCGGAGTTGGCGTAGAGAGGACCTTCCCGCTGCACTCGCCCAAGATCGAGCGGATCGAGATCGCCGCGCGTGGCGACGTGCGCCGCGCCAAGCTCTACTACCTGCGGGAGCGCGTCGGCAAGCGAGCGCGTGTGCGCGAGCGGCGCTCCACCGGTCCCGAGGAGCTCGTCGAGCGCGAGCTTCTGCATGTCGAACCCGCCGAGCCGCCCGCTGCGGAGGAGGCTGTTGCGGCCGATGAGCCCGCTGCGGAGGAGGCTGTTGCGGCCGATGAGCCCGCTGCGGAGGAGGCTGTCGTGGCCGATGAGCCCGCCGCGGAGGAGACCGCCGTGGAGCCTGCCGCGGAGAAGTCCGCGGCTGAGGAGCCTGCCGAGCCGCCGGCCGCGGAAGACACGGCCGCCGAGGCGACTGAGGCCGAAGCGGTCGCGGAACCAGCGGAGCCGCCCGAGGATGCCGACCCCACTCCTCCCGCGAGCGAAGAACCTCCCGCGAGCGAAGACCAGGAGTGACGTCGGCGAAGGGGTCGCGGGTGTCGTGGATCGTCCGCAACGCTTTGTTGCGCTATTGGCCAGCTGACCGTGGTGCGATGTAGATGACGATGGTGAACCGCCCCCAGAAGACGCGGAAGTCCGGCGTCAAGTCGTTGATCGAGTTGGTGGTCACGGTCGCTGTCGCGGTCGGGATCGCGCTGCTGGTACAGGCCTTCATCGTCAAGCCGTACCGCATCCCGAGCGGATCGATGGAGCCGACGCTGGCGATCGGCCAGAGGGTGCTCACCAATCGGCTGTCCTCTACGCCAGGCCTGGGCGACGTGGTCGTCTTTCACCCTCCGGTCGGCGCCAATCCGGACAACCCTCGGTGCGGGAACCCGAACCAGGGACCCGGCGGGTCGAGCCGTCAGGCGTGCGACAAGGCGGTGGCGAAAGAGTCGACCCAGACCTACATCAAGCGGGTCGTCGGCTTGCCGGGGGATCGGATCTCGATCATCAACGGACACGTGATCCGCAACGGCCACCGGGAAAAGGATCCCTACATATCCCTCGCGGACTGTCCCGGCAATAACGAGTGCAATTTCCCCAAACCGATCGTCGTTCCGCCCGGCGACTACTTCATGATGGGGGACAACCGTGGCGACTCAGACGACAGCCGCTATTGGGGACCCGTTCCCTCCAAGTGGATCATCGGCATCGCCTTCTTCACCTACTGGCCACCCGACCGGATCGGCTTCCTTTGAGCTAGAGGAGGCCCAGCCGCCGGCAGGGCCACGGTCGGGAAACGGAGAGCGGCGCCAACGGGAGCCAGGCGAGCGTCGCCGCCGCCGCACAGGTCGGCGGCTGTTCGCCTTCGACCGTGCCCTCGGTGTCCGCTTCGTGGCCGGGGCAGACGAGGCAGGCCGCGGCTCGCTCGCCGGCCCGCTGGTGGCGGCGGCCGTCCTGTTCGACCTGGAGCGTCTGCGGCCCGTCGACGTGCGGGCGCTCGGCGCCCTGAATGACTCAAAGCAGCACACGCCCGAGTCGCGCGCAGAGCTGTTCGGGGTCATCCTCCGGATCGCCACGCGCGTCGCGATCGTCTCGCGATGCGCGCCTGGGATCGACAGCCGCGGGCTGCACGTCACCAATCTCGCCGCTCTTAGAGACGCGCTGCGAAGGGTGGCATGCGACGGCTGCATCTGTCTGAGCGACGGGTTCGCGCTCGGCGAGTCGGGCGCCCGAGCGGTCGTGGGCGGCGATGCCCGGAGCGCCGCGATCGCCGCCGCCTCGGTGATCGCCAAGGAGACCCGCGACCGCTACATGCGGCGCGCCGACAGCGCCCATCCCGGCTTCCAGTTCGCCCAGCACGTCGGCTATTCGACGCCCGAGCACCGCGACGCGATCGAGCGGCTCGGGGTCTCGCCGCTACACCGGCTCTCGTTTCAGTCCGCCGCCTACCAGCAGCTGAGCCTCGGCTGAGCCGTCACGCGGGACGCGAGGAGCGCCGTTAGAAGGCGCCCTCGAGATGCTCGAGACGGACCAGTTGGTCCCGGCGGTCGAACGTGACGCCGATCGCATCGAAGCGGATCAGGGGCGCGTACGGCCGCTCGACCCGCTCGCTGATCCAGCGCCTGGCGATCCTTCTCACCTGCGCTCGCTTGCGCGCATGAAGGGACTCGAACGGAGGCCGCTCGGCCGATGCGCCCGGCCAGGACCGCACGCGCCGCGACTTGACCTCGCAAAAGGCCAGCGTGCGCCCGTCGTAGGCGATGATGTCAATCTCGCCCCAGCGGGTGCGGTAATTGCGCTGCAGGATCCTGAACCCGCGCCTCACGAGGTGTTCGGCGGCGACCTCCTCTCCGCGTCGCCCGAGGTTTTGCGTGCGACCCACGCCGGCGACGCTACGCCGCGACTTGCAACGCGTGGGCAACGGAACGTGCCAATGCTGTGTCGGCGGCCGTGCTAACTGGGCTGCCCATCTTTAACCCCAGGGAGCCTTGCCGAGCCCGCCCGGCGTCCTACGCTGTTCCCATGACTGCGAATCTGTCGGTCGTTCGGGTGTTGAGGGCCGTGGTCGCGGCCGGAGCGGTCGCTGTCGGCGTGAGTTTCGGAGGTGCCGCGGCCGCAGCGTCCGGCACGGCCTGCTCGACCGGCGGCGTCCACCCGCCGAATGTCGGGTCCGGGAATAACTTCTTGCAGGGCGTGGCTGCCACCTCCGCCTGCAACGCCTGGGCGGTCGGCTACTACCACACGGGCACCAAATACCTCACGTTGATCGAGCACTGGACCGGCAAGGCCTGGAAAGTCCAGCCGAGCGTGAACTCGGGAGACGATTCGCGGCTCATGGGCGTGGCCGCCACCTCCACGGGCAACGCCTGGGCGGTCGGCGGACCGCTCATCGAGCATTGGAACGGCACGGCCTGGACGGTCCAGCTGAACGAGAAAGGAGACTCGCTCGCTGGTGTGGCCGCCACCTCGGCCACCAACGCCTGGGCGGTCGGGTCCTCCTCGAGCGCGGCGGTCGTCGAACACTGGAACGGCACGACATGGAAGACCCAGTCGAGCCCGTGCCCGAAAGGCGCACAGGAGTGCGGCCTCTCCGGCGTAGCGGCCACGTCGGCCACCAACGCCTGGGCGGTGGGCCACTTCACCGGCAGCGCTGGTGAGAACAGGGTTCTCGTCGAACACTGGAACGGCCAGGCGTGGAAGGTCCAGACAAGCCCAAATCCGACAGGGGCGAACACCGCCGGACTCACGGGAGTGGCGGCCACCTCAGCGACCAACGCCTGGGCGGTGGGTTCCTATTTCCAGCAAGGCGCGGGAGCGCTGACAGTGATCGAGCACTGGGATGGGAAGACGTGGACGATCGAGCCAAGCCCGAATCCGGGGGGCGGGGACGGGAGCGAGCTCAACGGGGTGGCCGCCACCTCGGCCAAAAATGTCTGGGCGGTAGGTGACATCGACTTCAGCAACGGCGCCGGCAAGACGCTCGTCGAGCACTGGAACGGCAGCACGTGGAGCGTCCAGCCGAGTCCCAACCCCGGCTCGAAGTCAAACGCGCTGGACGGCGTCGCCGCCTCCTCGGCGACCAACGTCTGGGCGGTCGGCGACTATCACAACGCCATCACGCAGCCGCCGGCCCGGAACCTTGTGCTGCGCTTCAACGGGAGCTCCTGGGACGGCTAGCCGTGCGGACGGTTCCGTCGTGCTCGCGCTGCTGACAGCCTGCGGGATGCTGTTCTGCGGGCCGCTCGGCGGGAGCGGCGCGACGGCGGCCGCATCGGAGCAGGCGGCGACTCAGGAGCTTGCCGGCGTCACATGCGTATCAGCGCGCGACTGCTGGGCGGTCGGCTACCGCACGGGCAAGCCTCGCACGACCTTAGGCGACGTGCTCCACCTCAACGGCCACAAATGGAGGCGGGTCTCGGTGCCGGATCCGCGGCGTTCCAAGTTCAGCGAGCTGTCTGCAGTCACCTGCACCGGTGCGCGCGACTGCTGGGCGGTCGGAGGTTATGAGCTGCACAGCGGGCCGACGGTCGACGAGGCGCTGCACTGGAACGGTCGCCAGTGGAAACGGGTCCCGACTCCGACCCCAGGCAAATCGAACCCCTACAACGTTCACTTCCTGAACGCGGTCGCGTGCACGTCCGCAAAAGCGTGCTGGGCGGTGGGATATTCCACCAACATCGACGAGTCCGGGTACTACAACCAGATTCTGCGCTGGAATGGGAGCGCATGGGTACGCGTGTCGACCCCCAACCCGGGCGGCGAGTTCGGGCGTCGAACGTCTTGCTTGGGCTCACATGCGTGGCGGCGAACGACTGCTGGGCGGTCGGACGGGACGGAACAAGCAACAGCAACGAGATCCTGCGCTGGGACGGCAGCGCATGGGCACTGGTTTCCGCGTCCACCGGCATGACGAGCGGGGAGCTCAGCAGCGTGGCCTGTGCGAAGGCGAGCCGCTGTTTGGCGGTCGGCAGCTACGAGAGCACCACCACATTCGCTCAGCTGGATGAGGCGCTGCGCTGGGACGGCAGCAGCTGGTCCTCGGTCCTAGTTCCCAGCCCCGGCAAGCATTACAAGAAGGACAACAACGGGCTCAATCACATCGCTTGCACATCCGGAAAGGACTGCTGGGCGGTGGGCGACTACCACTTCAACCACAACCAGGCTGTGCAATGGAACGGCAGCACGTGGGCGGAGGCGCACGTTCCCGACCCCGCCACCCCATCGAAAGTGACCTCCTCGGGGTGACCTGCACGTCGGCCCGCTCGTGCTGGGCGGTGGGCTATTACGGCTCACATCAGCTGGCGCTCCGCTGGCACCAGGCCAGGTGGGTCAACGTTCCTGTGCCTTAACGTGGGAAGCGCGACTCAGAATTTCGACGTGCCGTGACCCACATGTGAGGACTTGATTCATAGCTTTGGGGGCGATGCTCGCGCGCGTCTGCACGTTCGCGATCGACGGCGTGGACCCACGCCAGGTATGGGTCGAGGTCGACATACGGGCCGGTCTGCCGTCGTTCACCGTCGTGGGGCTGGGCGATGCGGCCGTCCGCGAGTCGCGCGAGCGGGTGCGATCTGCGATCCAGAACTCGGAGTTCGAGTTTCCGCAGACGCGCATCACCGCCAACCTCGCGCCCGCGTTCCTGCGCAAGGTCGGGCCAGGTTTCGATGCCGCCTTAGCACTGGGTGTGCTTGCGGCGAGCCGCCAGATCTCGGCAGCGACCGTCGAGCGCTACGCCGTGTTCGGCGAACTGTCCCTGACCGGCGCGCTGCGCGACTCTCCCGGAGCGCTCGCAGTTGCCGAGGGGGCGAGGCGGGCGGGGATTCGCCGGCTGATCGTGCCTCGCGAGCGCGGCCGCGAGGCGGCACTCGTCGATGGGCTTGAGGTCGCCGGCGTTGCCAGTCTTCAGGAGGCGGTCGCCGTCGTACGCGGCGCGCCGCCGCCGACTCTGCCGCCCCCGGCGTCACCGGCGACCCCAGCCGCCTCCATTCCTGATCTGGCCGATGTCAGAGGGCAGGCGGCGGCAGTGCTGGCGCTTGAGATCGCCGCCGCCGGCGGCCACAACCTGCTGCTTGAGGGCCCGCCCGGAACAGGCAAGACGATGCTGGCACGCAGGCTGCCCTCAATCCTGCCGCAGCTGAGCCGCGCCGAGGCGCTCGAGGTGACAAGGATCCAAAGCGTGGCGGGGCTGCACGCGGACGGGCTCGTGACCAGGCGACCCTTTCGCGCGCCTCACCACACGATCTCCGCCGCCGGCCTGGTCGGCGGGGGATCGCCGCCGCGACCAGGCGAGGCGACGCTCGCCCACCCGAGTGTCTGAATAGACACCCACGGGGTACTCGGATGGTCAGCGACTTTAGCCGCGAGCCCGGCCGTGACAGACTGGCGTCCGGAGCGGAAAGAGGAATGCGCGGGTACAGGCTGATCGCTGGCTTGACCACGGGGGCCATGCTGGTCGCGGTTGTGTCAAGCGGTTGCGGGGGCGGCGCCCGCGCGGGCGGTAATGGGTCGAGAGCCGAACACCCGCCGGCGGGATTGACCGCCTACCTCAACCATCCCCTGCTTCGTGCTGGCGAAGCGTGTCCCATCACGCGCCCCGACCCCCGCGTTTACACCGCCTCGGGAACGTTGCGCTCGATCCTCAAGGGAGACCTCCGCGATTTATACGGCCGCGGCCCGTTGGCGGTGATCCTCCCGCTATGGCATCCCAACATCAGCCGTGATCCGCATGACCGCTGGTTTCGGACCAAGGTCGCCTGGTGGAGCGATGTCCGCGGGGTGCTGCACATCGTCGCGCGACGCATCGACCAGCCGTCGGCGATGGTAGGGCGCGGTGACATCGCGCCTCCGGCCCCGACCGGCGCTCACCGGATCGAGCCCACCAACATCCTTCTGCCCGCTCCAGGCTGCTGGGAGGTCGCCGGCCGGGTAGGGCGGGCCGTCTTGACTTGGATCTTCCGCGCCCGCGCCTAGCTTCGCGCCTCGCTCCAGTTGCGTTTTCGCCACCGCCGTGACCGTACGGGCCACGTCCGAGGAAGGAGGCTGGTGACGGAGTGATGCCCGACGCGTAGGATCAGGAAGTGAGGCAAACGTGCAGCGCCTAGCCGAGTCGAGAGGACCGCGCGGCACCGTCTTGGCTGCACTAGGAAGAAAAAGGTTGCCCGCTCGCTGCGGCAAAGCTTGGTCGCTGGTTGTGAGCGTCGTTGCATTGGCGCTTGCCGGCTGCGGTTCGAGCACAACGATCCCACGTGTGGGGCATCCGGGGCCTAGGCGAGCTGCGTCGTTTGCGCCGTCGTGTGGGTCGCTTTCTGGCCTGGCCGTGGAACGGTTGCCTGCTGCGTTTCACCCTGTCGCGGTGTACCAGTGCGAGAACGGGGTGCGAACCATTGCTGGCCGGGGGCGGTGGTTCGTCAAGGTGGAGCGCAAGGCGTACGGCGGCCTTGACCGCTTGGTGGCGGCCCTGCGACGCCCCAACGCCCCCCAGCCCAGCAATGTGATCTGCCCCGCCGACTTGATCATGGTTTCGCCGTTCGCTTTGGTCGGGCGGCACGGGCAGCTCGTGCGACCTACGGTGCCCACCGACGTCTGCGACCAGCCGCAAGCCCAGACCCTGGATGCGCTCAAGGCGCTGCGGTGGGTGACGGTGTCGTCTCGGCCGGTGAGGCAAATCGAGACGCAGGCTGAGCTCACGAGCGGGTGTGACCCGGCCTGGAAGGATCTGTTTCGCCAGCCCGAGGGCGCCCTGTATCCCGCCGTCGCCGGACCGGTCTTCAAAGGCCGGCCAACGAGCGTGACCGTGTGCGTCTTCCGCGACGCGCCCGGGATGACCGGCGATTTGGTCAGAGACGGCAAGCTCAGCGGCGCTAGTGCAGCTACCGTCCTGCGCGGCATGAGCGGCGGGCGGCGCTCCACAGGCTGCGCGGGGTCCCACGCCATGTTCGCGGTCCTCTGGCCCACGGCGACCGGGCAGACAGGCCCGACGGCCTACGTCGAGCTCGGAGGATGCGACCGCGTCCTTCGGATACATGACGTCATCAACCGATCCAAGATGATCGCCGTCGAGCACGACGAAATCGGCCGCGCAAGCCCTGCCGCCATCGGCACAATCGAGCACGTCGATGCCCTCACCAGCCATCGACACAATGGCTCCTGACGGTGCGGCCCGCACGACGAGATATTTGACCCACGATGCGCAGGCGAGCACGAAATCCCGCCTCGGTCGTACCACGTTCGCCGTCTCGCTCGGGTACGGCATTTACAGCGGACTATTCGAGGAAACGAGGCGCATGTCGCTCGCCAGCGACCCGGGCTGCAGGCTTGACATGCTAGCTTGATGGTTTCATCATGCCTGCATGGGATTGATCCAGATCCGTGACGTACCGGACGAGGTGCACCGCAGGCTGAAAGCGCGGGCGGCCGCGCGGGGCACCACGCTCAGCGACTACCTACGACTCGAGATTGAGCGAGTCGCCCGCACCCCCACGGCAGAAGAGCTCGACGAGCGCATCCGGTCGCGGCCACCCGCAGGCGTCAGCACCTCAGACATCCTCGAGGCACGCGACTCGGGCCGCCAGGCGTGAGGTGGGTGCTAGACGCCTCGAGCGTCGTCGCATACCTGATCGGAGAGGGCACCGAGACCGAGCGCTCGGGCGTGCTCGGCGACGCACACGCACCCGACCTGCTCGACGTCGAGGCCACGCACACCCTCAGAGGCCTCTTGCGTGCGGGAAAGCTCGAGCTCGAGATCGCCGAGCGTGCACGCTCTGAGCTCGGGGAGACCACGATCCGCCGTCACCGGGACAAGGCGCTGCTTGCTCGCGCCTGGGACCTGCGGGAGAACTGCACGATCTACGACGCCCTGTACGTTGCGCTTGCCGAGGCGCTCGAGGCCACGCTCATTACGCGCGACGCTGGCCTGGCCGAGGTCGCGGGCTCGCTCGTCGAGGTAGCCGGCCCAAGCGGCAAGTCGAGACCGGGGTAGCTGGTCTGACCGGCTAACCCAGGGTGCGAGTGAGTGGCCTCGTGCCGTCGAGTCCAGCTGGCACCGCGGGGTTTCCGACCCGCCTAGCGAGAGCTCAGAATGGCGACGCCACGGAGGGGTTGCTCACGCGTACGGGGACTGTTGAGGTCTTGCCGCTGACGCCCTTGACGAGAATTTCGCTGACTCCGTTGGCTGGCGTGACTACGACGCCGTGCACGACGGGAATGACTCGTGTGCCGCCCCCACGCAGGCGCAAGGTGATCGTCTGATTGGTATCCGGGACGATTCCGAAGATGACGGACCTGCCGTTGGCCAGCTTTGTGCCAGCCCAGGCACCGACTGCCAGCACCGACGAGAGGCTGCCACTGCAGATGTGCCACTGAAAAGACCTTAGGTCCTGCCGGAGGCAAACGACAGCCGACTGGCTGACCACGCGGCCGTTGAGACGATTGGGGACCAGGCTCGGATCGACCCAGAACCGCAGGCCAGATGTCGTCGTGACCTCGCGGAGTCCGCGCGGATTGTTGGCGAACTGCAACACCGGCATCACTGGCACGGACGACAGGGCCGGGTGCCAGATCGTGATGCCGTGGGCGCTCACGTGGCGCTCAGTTTCTGGGGCCAAGACCGAGAAATGGCGCAGAAGTGCGGCCGGCGTCCGGTCCGGGATTCGTTCAGCTGCTTTAAGGACCCCGGCGCGATCCGCTGCTGCCCTGGCAGCCATCGCGTGATGCCACAACTTGTCTGAGGCCTCCGTCAGCGTCGGGATCACGTGGCCGCTCGCTCCATACCAGGTGACGCTGCGTACGGTCTCGTTGCTCCCTGGTGGTGCGAGAGCGATCACAGTGTTGTCGACCGGCTTTGCATAAACGCTGCCGCCTCGAAAGACGATATGTACGCGCTTGACGCCATCGGGCACCAGCTCGACGAAGTAGTCCTTCTGGGCGGGCCCCACCCAGGTCGAGGCGAGGTAAGGATCGCGGAGCTCTGCCGCAGGAACGGGGAGCGCAAGCGGAGGGGTCCTCGCATCCACCACCACGACGCGATCGCCGAGCGATGCGCTCCACAGAGGTCCTTGGGAGGGGGCAAGCGCCTCGCTCGGCCGTACGACGAACAGAAAGAGCCTAGCCCCATGGAGCGTTGCAACGAGACGCGTGAGTCTGGGAACGAATGGTCCCTCCTCTTCTCGTAGCCCGCGCAGGGCCGAGGACGGGAACGCCCGGTCGGCAGCGGTCTGTGGCCGACGCAGCACCGCGAGCTTTGCGATCAACTGGCTGGGGCCCGGCCCACTGGTGGTGGGGTGCGGATGGCGGTGCCCCAAGAAAACGAAGATCAGCGCGGCGAACGCCAGCGCCCCGCACGCCACCGCCGCCGCGAAGACGCCGCCGACGCTTGGAAACCGCAGGCGCGAGAACCTTCTTGAACGGGCTCTTCTCCGAGGCAGCTCACCACGGAGGTGTTGCATCAAGTCGGCTGGTGGGTCAAGGTCGGCCACCTCGGCGCTGAACGAAGAGCGGATTCGATCGATCAGCTGCTCATCGTTCATCGCTGGGTACCTCCGCAATTTTCTTGCTCGCTGGGTCGGGCGGGTCGCCGAGCAGCTCGCGCATGTGCGCGAGTGCCCGACTCGTATAGGACTTCACGGTGCCTTCTGAGGCGTCGATCGCCTCTGCGGTCTCGGCCACCGACAGGTCTGCGTAGAACCGCAGCACCAGCACTTCTCGCTGACGGGCGGGCAGCTGCCGTAGCGCGCCGATCACCGCGTCACGCTCCATCACCACGTGGGTGTGATCGAGGTCGACGGCGGCGGAACGCGCCTCGCTCAGCGGGCGCTCGCTGGGACGTCGGCGTACGAGACGGCGCAGGTCGCGCGAGAGGTTGATGAGCACACGCCGCGCGTATGCCTCGGGCATGTCTCGCGCCGCCTGCCACCGACCGGCAGTACGCAGCAGCGTCTGCTGAAGCAGATCCTCGGCCACTCCACGGTCCCCACAGAGCAAATAAGCGCTCCGCAGCAGCGTGCGCGAGTGATCGATTACGAATCGCTCAAAGGCGGGATCCACCGCGGAACCGACCTTGCGGCTCACTACCGCCCTCATGACCGGTTAAACGCCAAAAGTACTCACCAGGTTGCCACCGACGATCGACGCTTGCGAGGAACGATTCCCGCCGGACCTCGGGAATGTCAAGCCCCTGGCCCGCGGACCCATGGCCATTCCCGTGACGGTCCGGGCCGGCCGGCGGGGACCGCGTGCTTTACCATCTATGCTTCTGGTAAAGCTATGAGTAAGGTTTCCAGCAAGCGACAGGTGACCATCCCGGTGCGTGTCCTGGGCGAGGCGGGCCTGGGCGCAGGCGACGAGGTCGTGATCCGCGCGGTCGCTCCCGGGCGGATCGAGCTTGAGCGTGCCGCCGATCTGATCGAGCGCTATGCCGGGTGCCTTTACGCCGGCACATACCCGCCTGGCTATCTCGATCGTCTGCGCGACGAGTGGCGTCAGTAGCGCTCGACGCCGACGTGCTAATCGCGTTCCTCGATCCCGGGGACGCCCAACATGAGCGGGCGGTCAGAGAGCTTCGCGCCAAGATGGCCGCTGGCGAGGCCTTGCTGCTCGGCGCAAGCGTCTACGCCGAGGTGATGGTCAGGCCGCTCGAACGCGGCACCGGCGAGAAGGTCGACGATTTCCTCGACGCGGCCAAGGTCGCAGTAGCCGATCTCGACCGATCGCTCGCAAGGCGGGCGGCCCACCTGCGCGCCCGCCACCGCTCGCTGCGCCTCGGCGACGCGCTATCGCTTGCCGCCGCGCTCGTACATGGAGCACCTTTCCTCAGCTTCGACCAGCGGCTACGGCGGGTCGCCGAGCGCGAGCTCGCCGCCGAGCGCGCTCGGGCAGAGACCACCCAGCAGCCGCCGCGGCGCCGATAGCCAGCTCCCGGCCAAGTCGTGACGTACTCCGTCCTTCTGGCTCGCGGGATGTCTCGACGCCCGGAGCGGTATGTGAGTGTTGCCCCGGACCTGGTTGATGGTCGCGCCGGTGCGCGTCGCGGTCAAGGTCGGCTTCGCCTCCCTTCCCCTCGCCGCTGCGCGGCTCGGTGACAGCGCCCGCGCACCGGCGCGCATGCTCTGGCGAAGGTCGGGGCAGGGTGAGTGTGGCTTCAAGGGGTTGGCGTGCGAGCTGGAGAGGCGGGACCAGTGAGCGAGGTGCATTCGCCTGGCATCACTCGAGCTATAGCTTCCGCCACCTGGGACCTACGAGGCGAAGCTGGCCCCCCGGGGGCGTGGAGCCGTCCCGCGCACGCTCGGTATTTGGTTGTACCCCTTGACGGTTAGTGTTCGTGCCATCGAGCTCGACTGGGGCTGCCGGTGCTCGATCCGCCCGGTCAGTGACGCGGCAGAACCAAGCTATGGCTCGGCGCCGAAGTCTGGCTCTGGGTCTCGGTGGGATCCGCTCGACTGGGCGTTCAAGCCATTGTGTGCGAGGATTTGGCGACTGGAGTGGGGATGCGATGACACTCTGCGTTCGATCATCGCTCACAAAGCGGAAACGGCGGCCGCAGTGGGTCAGGGGCGGGCTGTTCCATTGAGCACCGACCGCGCTGCGCGGACGGGTAAAGCAGCGACTGAGCCGCGCGCTCGGGACGGGCGCCCAGTAGACGTAGCGGCAACTTTTCTGTTCACGGACATTGAGGGCTCGACGCAGCTCGCGCGGGGGTTAGGAAAAGAGCGGTGGATGCAGACAATGTCCGATCACCATCGCATTGTCGGCGACGCTATTACGTCGCATGGCGGGTGCGTCGACCACACAGAGGGTGACGCGTTTGTGGCGGTGTTCAGCGATGCGGTCGGGGCCGTGAGAGCCGCGGTTGAAGCGCAGCGTGAGCTGTCTGGATACGCCTGGCCGCACGGCGTGGGCACAGTGAGGGTGCGCATGGGGCTGCACACCGGTGTCGTGGTTGCCCATTCGACTGGTTATCTGGGGCTTGACGCCCATTTGGCTGCTCGGGTCGCGACGGCGGCGAACGGAGGTCAGATCCTGATTACCGAAGCCACACTTCGCGCGGCCGGCGGCGGGATCGCGGTGCGCGATCTCGGGCCCCATCGCCTCAAGGACTTCCCCCAGCCGGAACGGCTATATCACGTGATGGTCAAGACAGTTGACCAGGCCCCAGTTCCTGCGCCACGCACGGCGAGCGTGCGTCCGACCAACCTCCCGCCGCAGGCTCGCGCGTTGGTGGGACGGGAGCATGAGCGCGCCCTCTTGCGCGAGCTATTGCGCAGCGACGCTGGGCGCATGGTGAGCCTCGTCGGCATCGGCGGCAGCGGCAAGTCGCGGCTGGCGGTTGCGGTTGGACGAGAGCTGCTCGACGACTTCCCTGGCGGCGTGTTTCTGGTGCGGCTCGCGGGCATCAGGGAGATGGACTCGATCCTGCCGATGATCGCCGAGGCCCTGGGCATCACCGGCCACGGGGAGGCTCCGCTGCTGGAGATCCTGATGGCGAGGCTCAACGACCCGGCCACGCTGCTCATCCTCGACAACTTCGAACACCTTCTGGCCGGCGCGCCCCTGCTCTCTGACCTCACTGAGCGCGCGCCCGACCTCCGCGTGCTCGTCACCAGCCAGGTGCCGCTGCGTATCGGCGTGGAGCGGATCGTCCCGCTGGGGCCGCTCGCTCCTGATGACGCGGCCAGACTGTTCATGGAGCGCGCGCGTGCGGTAGTGCCGGACTTCAGCCCTGAGGAAGATGATCGCCTGGCGATCACCGCGATCTGCGACCGGCTGGAATTCATGCCGCTCGGAATCGAGCTGGCGGCAGCACGGGTGGGAGTGTTCGGACCGCAGGCGCTGGAGCGGCGGCTCGAGCGGCCTCTAGGGATCCTGACGCGCGGCGAACGCGACGCGCCCGAGCGCCAGCGCAGCCTGCGGGCGACGATCGAATGGACCCACGAGCTACTGGGGCCTGGTCCTCGGTTGCTGTTCGCCCGGCTTGGAGCCTGCGTCGGCGCGGTGCCGCTTCACGCCGTGGAGGCGGTCGCCGGCGCCCGCGGTACCTCGGCCGAAGTCTTCGAGCACCTCGAGCAGCTGCTGGAGTTCTCTTTCGTTCGCCGCCAGGAGGAACGTCAGCTTGGCCTTCGCTTCCACGTCCCGCAGGCCCTTCGCGACTTCGCGCTCGAGCAACTGGCGACCCTCGGGGAAGAGGACTCCGTGCGCCGTCTCCACGCCGAGCATGTGGCAGCGGTGGCCCACGATGCACGGCTGTGGAAGTGGGGAGCGACTCCAGAGCAGCGGAAGGCCTTGCTCAAGGTCGCAGAAGAGGTCCGGCCCGCGGTCGCTTGGGCTCGCGATCACGATCCCGGCCTTCATGTGCACATGTGCGCAGCGCTTTCCTCCTATTGGGTCTATCGCGGTGTGCTGCACGAGGTGGCCGAAGAGCTCCAATGGGCATGGGACAGCGGGGCGGGTTCGAGTGCCGATCGAGCCTGGGTGCTCACGCTGCTCGCCAAGTGCGCCCAAATTGCTGAGGATCACGACCGCGCGAACGATCTCGTGGACCAGGTCCTCGAGCAGTGGCGCTCGGTGGAGGACGAGCTTGAGCGAGCGCTCGCGCTTTCCCAGGTGAGCTGGGTGCTCCGCTGGGCTGGGCGCTACGACGAAGGGATCGCCACGGCCGAGGAGGCACTTGAGGTCTTTCGCCGCTCAGGCGACCAGCGGCTGACCTTACGCGGACTGATCTTCCTGGCACAAGCGCTTGCCGATGCGGAGGACGTCGTGCGCGCCGAAGCCGTTCTAGCCGATGCCGAGGAGCTGGCGGGAGGCGATCCTTCCTGGGAGCTGACGAACATTCGAGGCGACTGCGCTCTGATGCGCGGTGATAATGCTGCCGCGCTCGAACTCTATGCCGAGAGCCTTGAGTGGACGAGCATGAGCGGCGAGTTCCACCAGGCAATGATGGACATGCGCTGTCTGGTTATCTGCCTCGCGAGGTTGGGTGAGGCTGAGAGTGCCCTCGAAATACGTGAGCTGGTGCGGCTGGAGGAGCAGCGTACTGGGCGCATGGGCGACAATCCCTCGTGGGAGTGGTGGCGCGAGGCCCTTACCGGCGCCCATGACTCGGTCGACCCGGATACCGCAAAGCGCGCGGCGGGGCGAGCCCAAGCGGTGTCCGTCGCCCGTCGTGGGGAGCGGGCGATGGAGGTCGCGCGCGCCGCCGCTCGTAGCCTGCAAGACGACAATTAGCCTGCGGGTTATCGGTACACGCCTGCGTCGCGGCCGGCGCGGGGGAGAGCCAGCTGCCGTGAGACCAGTTCCCCAACCGCTCTCTCGAGGCCGCCGGCATTTTTGTCAAAGTTGGAGCAGAAACACCGCGGCAGCTCACTAGCTTCAGTGCGTGAGCCCGGACGAGCAGCCGAGATTAACCACGATCCAGCGGATGGCGCGTGAGGCTGCCGAGCGGTCCGCGCGTGAGCAGAGCCTCCCGCCCCGGGCCACTGACCCCGCCGTTCTAAGGCATGTCGCCGCGATTGTGCGCGACGGAAGCCACGCGCCTAGAGGTTCATCCTGTTAGTCCGCGCTCTCATGCTTCGAGTACCTTGCCGGTGTACGTCCATTTGAAGGGCTTGG
>JAVKSP010000030.1:0-29163 GCA_039583645.1 Solirubrobacteraceae bacterium | reverse complement strand
GCGCACATGTGCGCCGGCCGACGAGAAGTGACAGCGGCGGGGCTCCGGTGCTACCCTGAGCGCGAAAGCTTGTCGCGCCGGGACCCTTCCCGGTGGAGTTCCGGAAGTGGGCGCGAGCCCGCTTTTTTTATGACTTTTGACGGAGGAGATCGTGAGCGCACTCCAGACCGATATCGAAGACCGACTCAGGGACCTCGAGCCCGATGTCGAGGTGCTGCTCGCGGAGGTCGTATCCGGCGCCACGCTGCGGCTGTTCATCGACCACCCCGGAGGGGTGACCCTCGGGCTCTGCGAGCGCGTCTCCGGGCGCCTGAACGACTACCGCGACCGCTATGCGCTCGAGGTCTCCTCGCCTGGTTCGGATCGGCCCCTCACCAAGCCCTTGCACTTCCAGCGCTTTGTCGGGCGGGTGGTGCGGCTGCGGCTCGCGTCCGGGGCCGACGACCAGCGCAAGCTGACCGGCGAATTGCTCGGCGCAGACGAGCGCACTGTCACAGTCGCAGTTGTTGACGGTGTCGTGACGCTGCCCTACGACCAGATCCTTCGCTGCAACCTCGTCCCGGGAGACTGACGCCATGTCAAAGGAAATTGTCGATGCCGTACGAGGCCTCGCCGCCGAGAAGAACATCTCCGCCGAGAAGCTGATGGAGGCGCTCGAGGACGCGCTTCTGTCCGCCTACAAGAAGACCCCCGGAGCGGCCCGCCACGCGAAGGTCGAGATCGACCGCGACACCGCCGACTTCATCGTGTGGGAGCTGAAGATCCCGCCCGAGCTCGAGGAGCAGCTGCTGGTCGCCTCCCCGGACGACGGCGAGCCGACCGTCGACCCGGAGACCGGAGAGATGCGGGAGCCGCCCGAGCCCGAGCTCGACATGGAGAAGCTCAAGCAGTTCGAGGATCAAATCGAGACAGACGACGTGACCCCGCACGACTTCGGCCGCATCGCCGCCCAGACCGCCAAGCAGGTGATCCTGCAGCGCATCCGCGAGGCAGAGCGGGACATGATGTTCGAGGAGTACCGCGACCGCGTCGGCGAGTTGATCACCGGCATCGTGCAGCAGTCGGACTCGCGCTACACGCTGGTGCAGCTGCGCGAGCGCGTGGAGGCGCTGCTGCCCAAGTCCGAGCAGGTCGACGGCGAGCGCTACGACCACTCGCAGCGGATCAAGGCCGTGATCAAGGACGTCTCGAACTCGACCAAGGGTCCCAGCATCATCGTCTCCCGCCGCGACCCTGAGCTGATCAAGCAGCTGTTCGAGCTCGAGGTGCCGGAGATCGCCGACGGCCTGGTGGAGATCACCGGGGTGGCGCGCGAGCCCGGCTACCGCTCGAAGATCGCGGTCGTCTCGCACGTCGACGGCGTCGACCCCGTGGGCGCTTGCGTGGGTCCGCGCGGCTCGCGCGTGCGGATGGTCGTCTCCGAGCTGCGCGGCGAGAAGATCGACATCATCCCCTACAACGACGAGCCCGCGCGCTTCGTCGCCAAGGCGCTCTCGCCCGCGCGCGTGCGCGAGGTGCTGGTTGACGACGCGGGCAAGCAGGCCACGGTGATCGTGCCCGACGACCAGCTCTCGCTCGCGATCGGTCGCGAGGGCCAGAACGCCAGGCTCGCGGCGCGGCTCACCGGCTGGCGCATCGACATCCGCTCGGAGACCGAGTTCGCGTCCGAGGAGGCCGAGCGCGGGTACGAGCAGGAGGAGCTCCAGGGCCGCTGCGCGGCGATCCTCTCCAACGGTCGCCGCTGCCCGAATGCGGCGCTGCCGGGCTCGCGCTACTGCGGCATCGAGGCCCACCAGGCGCTCGAGCACAAGGGCACCGACAGCGTCGCCGAGGCGGCCGAGGGCCCCGCACCCACCGAGGCCTCCTGAGCACTTCTAGACTGACCCGCAGATGAACAAGCGCGTACACGAGATCGCGAAGGAGCGGGGACTCCAGCCCCGGGCGCTGCTCGAGCGCTTGCAAGCGGCCGGAATCGAGGTCAAAGCGGTCTCTTCCTCGGTCGACGAGGCAGTTGCCGCGCGTGTCCTCTCAGGGCCGCCTCGCGACGGCGGGCAGCCCACCGCCGATGGAGCCGCCGGCGCCGCCCCGGCACCGAGCGCGGCCGCGGAGTCCGGGCGCCAGGCATCGAAGCGTCCGACCCGCGACTCCCTGCAGGGCGAGCGCGCCCCCGGCAGCGCGGGTGGCCGACGGCGCGTGGTGATCGATTCGCAGGCTTCGCGGCGCACCCCCGGAGGCGGCCCGCCCAGCTCACAGCCGCCGCGCAACCGGCGGCGCGGTCGCCGCCGCCGCGGCGTCTACGACGAGGAGGCCGCGGCGCAGCCCGCCCCAGCGCCCGCCCGTCCCAGCGCAGTCCGCGTCAACTCGGGCTCGACGGTCAAGGACGTCGCCGAGTACCTCGACGTGCCCGTCCCCGAGGTGATGAAGAAGCTGATGGCGCTCGGCGAGATGAAGACCCTGACCCAGACCCTGTCCGACGAGGCGGTGGCGCTGCTGGCCTCGGAGTTCGGCAAGGAGATCGAGCTCGTCCACACCGAGGATGAGACGGTCGCCGAGCCGGTCTTCCAGGACGCCGAGGAGGAGCTGGTCGAGCGCCCGCCCGTGGTGACGATCATGGGCCACGTCGACCACGGCAAGACCTCGCTGCTCGATGCGATTCGCGAGACCGAGGTGGCGGCGGGCGAGGCTGGCGGGATCACGCAGCACATCGGCGCCTATCAGGTCCACCACAACGGCAAGACCGTCACCTTCCTGGACACCCCCGGCCACGAGGCCTTCACCGCGATGCGCGCGCGCGGGGCCAAGGTGACCGACATCGCGGTGATCGTGGTCGCCGCCGACGACGGCGTCAAGCCGCAGACCCAGGAGGCGGTCGACCACGCCAGGGATGCGGGCGTGCCGATGCTGGTGGCCGTCAACAAGATCGATAAGGAGGGCGCGCAGCCCGAACGGGTGCGCTCGCAGATGGCAGGCATCGGGCTGCAGCCCGTCGCTTGGGGCGGGGACACCGAGTTCGTGGACGTGTCGGCCAAGACCAAGCAGGGCCTCGACGACCTGCTGGAGACGATCATCCTGATGGCCGAGGTTGAGGAGCTCCGCGCCAACCCGGACGCGCCCGCGTCGGGCACGGTGATCGAGTCAAAGCTCGACCCTGGCCGCGGCCCCGTAGTGACGATCTTGATCATTCGCGGCACGCTCGAGGTGGGCGACGCGCTGGTGGCTGGCGCCCACTGGGGCCGCGTGCGCGCGATGCACGACTTCCTCGGCAACCGGGTGCGCCAGGTGCTGCCGGGCGAGCCGGTCGAGGTGCTCGGCTTCGACGGCGTCCCCGAGGCCGGCGAGCGCGTGCGCGTGGTCGAGCACGACCGCCGCGCACGGCAGCTTGCGACCGAACGGGCCACGCGACTGAAGACCGAGTCGCTGGCGCGGCGCGCGGGCAAGCGCATCTCGCTCGAGGACATCTTCAAGGAGGGCGTGCAGGAGCTCAGCCTGGTGATCAAGGCCGACGTGGCGGGATCGTTGGAGGCGATCGAGGACGAGATCGCGAAGCTGCCGCAGGAGGAGGTCTCGATCAATGTGATCCGCGGTGCCGTCGGCGGCGTGACCGAGTCCGACGTGATGCTCGCGGCCGCGTCGGACGCGGTGATCCTCGCCTTCGGCGTGAGGCCGGTGGGCGACGCGCGCGCGGCGGCCGAGCGCGAGGGGGTCGAGATCCGCACCTACGCCGTCATCTACCGCGCGATCGAAGAGCTGCGCTCGGCGATGGAGGGCATGCTCGCGCCCGAGGAGGTCGAGGAGCAGCTCGGCATGATCGAGGTGCGCAGAGTGTTCCGCGCTTCACGCGTGGGCGCGATCGCGGGCTGCTACGTGGTCGAGGGCAGGGTCATTCGCGGCGCCAAGGTGCGCCTGGTGCGCGACGGCACGGTCGTCTATGACGGGGAGGTCGCGTCGCTGCGGCGGTTCAACGACGACGTGCGCGAGGTCGCCGCCGGGTACGAATGCGGCATTGTGCTCAGGGACTTCGCCGACATCAAGGAGGGCGACGTGCTCGAGCCGTATTCGACCCGCCTGCTCGAGCGCGAGCTCGCGTCGTCGTAGGGGTTTCGCGCCGTGTCGTCGGGCGGCTTCGTCGCCGTGCTGGTGATCGACCTGCATTTTGCAGAGGCGGGCTCGCTCAAGCACAAACGCAAGGAGCTCTCGTCGATCAAGGCGCTTCTGCAGCGCCGGCTGGGAGCGGCGGTTGCGGAGATCGACCACCAGGACCGCTGGCAGCGGGCCAGGCTGACGGCGGCTCTCACCGGCGGCTCTCCCGGGGCCGTGAACGCGCTGGCCGACCGGGTGGAACGCTTTTTGGAGGCACGCAACCCAGACGGCGTGCGGGTCGAGCGGATCATCGCCTCGGTCGAGGAGCTGCGGGCATGAGGCAAGAAATCCTGCAGCGTCCGCGCGCGGCATACAGTTCTGATCGACAGTGGAGGGTTAGGATGAGTTCCGGCCGCATGCGACGAGTCGATGAGGCGGTACGCGCTGTGATCAGCGACGCCATCGCCACCCAGATACACGACCCGCGCGTGGGGTTCGTGACCGTGACCGGCGTCAAGACCAGCTCAGATCTGCGACACGCGCGCGTTTACGTGAGCGTGCTGGGTGACGAAACCGCGCGCGAGGCGAGCCTCGAGGGCCTGCGCTCGGCGCACGGCTTCCTCCAGGGTCAGATCGCCGCCGAGCTCAAGCTCAAGCACACGCCCACGCTCCGATTCATATACGACGAGTCAGTGCAGCGCGGGATGCGGATCACCGAGATGCTCGACCGCCAGGGAGGCAACGGGTGATCACTAACGGCGAGCTCTCAGACCGCGAGCTCGTGCTGCGCGAGCTGCGCGAAGCCGAGAAGTTCGTGGTGATCACGCACGAGCGCCCCGACGGCGACGCGCTCGGTTCGCTGGTGGCGACGCAGGAGCTGCTCAGCGCCTGCGGCCGCGACAGCCTGATGTTCATCGACCCCAGCGACTTCCCGCTGCCGCGCGAGTACAGCTTTCTGCCGTTGCCGGGGCTGATCGAGGCCGCGCCCGGCGACGTCGGGGAACGGACGATCATCTTCCTCGACTGCGGCAACCTCGAGCGCAACCCGGCCGAGGCCTTTCAGCGACCTGGCGCCCACATCGTCAACATCGACCACCATCACGACAACACCCGCTTCGGCACGATCAACTACGTGCGGCCCGATGCTTCGTGCACGGCCGAGATCGTGTGGGAGCTGATGCACGACCTCGGGATCGAGCCGAACGGCACGATCGCGCAGGCGCTGTACGTGGGGCTGATCACCGACACGGGCCGCTTCATGTACGAGAACACGGGCCCGCGCGCGCACCTGATGGCGGCCGAGCTGATTGAGGCAGGGGTGGACGTGCACGGGATCTACACGCATGTGTACGAGGACGTTCCGCTGGGCAAGGTGGCGCTGCTCGCGCGGGGGCTGCAGAACATCGAGCGCTACGACGACGGGCGCCTGACGGTGTCCGCGCTGAGCGCCTCCGATTTCCTCGACGCGGGCGCCGAGCAGAGCTACTCGGAAGGGGTGATCGACTGGCTGCGGGCAGTGCGTGGCACGCTCGTGGCGGCGCTGGTGCGCGAGCGCGCTGAGGGCGACGGCCAGCCGCTGCACAAGGTCTCGCTGCGCGCCAGCAACGACCGCGTCGACGTCTCTCGCATCGCTCGCGCCCAGGGGGGCGGGGGACACCGCCAGGCGGCGGGCTTCTCGACCGAGATGTCGCACGAGGAGCTGGTGCGCTTCCTGCGCGAGCAGCTCGCGGCGCAGCTGTAGTTCGAGTTTGCGCTCGCCCTTGCGCGACGGCGTGATCCTGCTCGACAAGCCGGCCGGCATCTCCTCGGCGGCGGCGGTCGCCGGGGTGAAGCGGTCACTGGGCAGGCGCTCTGCGACGGCGGGCGTCCGGCGTGCGAAGGCCGGTCACGCGGGCACGCTCGATCCATTCGCCACCGGATTGCTGCTGATCCTGGTGGGCCGCGCGACGCGCGTGCAGCGATTCGTGCTGGAGCTGCCCAAGACCTATTCAGTGGTGGCTCGCTTCGGGGCCGTTTCCTCGACCGGCGACCCGGAGGGGGAGATCGTTCTGACCGGGGTCGTGCCTCGTGGCGACCTTGCGCTGCCGGTAGGAGTCGTTCGCCAACAGCCGCCGGCGTTCTCGGCCTTGAAGGTGAGCGGGCAGCGCGCGTACCGGCTGGCGCGGGAGGGCGTCGCGGTCGAACTGCCCGAGCGCGAGGTGCACGTGTACCGCTTCGAGGAGCGTTGGCGTTCCGGGGAGCGGCGGGGATTTGAGATCGAGTGCTCGTCGGGGACCTACGTGCGCTCGCTGATTGCTTCTTTGGGCGACGCCTACTGCGAGGAGCTGCGGCGGCTGCGGATCGGGCCGTTTGACGTGGGGGACGCGGATCCCTCGGTGGTGGTGGGGCTCGACGAGGCGCTGGCGTTCATGCCCTCGGTGCGGGTGTCCGGCTCGGAGGCGCGGCTTGCCGCGCACGGGGGTTCGGTTGCCGGGTCGGCTGCGGGGTTTGTGCGACTGGTCGATGAGGAGGGGCTGATCGGGATCGCGGAGCCGGGTGGGTCGGGCGTGCTGCGGCCGGTGGTGGTGCTGCGGGGGTAGCTTCCGGGCAAAAGTCGTCCCGCCCGCGACGATTCGGCAGGGTCGGACGAATCTTTCCCTCGCTCGAGATCCCTAGGCTTCCCCGCCAATGCGGATCACGATGCTCAATGAGGCGCAGCCGCGCCCGCGGCGTGTCGCGGTGGGGGAGTTCGACGGCGTCCACCTCGGCCACCGCGAGGTGATCGCGGGCAGCGACACCGTCCTGACCTTCGACCCTCACCCCCTTCAGGTGGTGCGCCCGGAGGCGGCGCCGAGGCTGCTGACCACGCTCGAGCTGAAGGCCGAGCTGATCGCCGGCCTGGGGGTCGAGGAGCTGGTCGTGATCCGGTTCCACCAGGGCTTTGCCAACCAGAGCCCGCAGGAATTCATCGACCAGGTTCTGGTCGGAAGGCTCGTAGCCACGCGCGTGTCCGTCGGCGAGAACTTCCGCTTCGGCCACCGCGCCGCCGGCGACCCGGCGCTCCTTGAAGCCGACCGTCGCTTCGAGACGCGCGTGGTGCCGCTGGTCGAGGTCGACGGCGAAGTGGTCTCCTCGAGCCACATCCGGGGACTCGTAATGGCCGGCGAGGTCGAGCTGGCGGCTCGTTTTTTGGGCGCCCCGTTCCAACTCCAGGGAGAGGTCGTCGAGGGCGACCGGCGCGGCCGCACGCTCGGGTTCCCCACCGCCAACGTCGTCCCCGACGAGTCGCTGGTATGCCCCGGCCACGGCGTCTATGCGGCCTTTGCGGACGGCATGCCGGCGGCGGTCAGCGTGGGCGTGCGGCCCACGTTCGGCACGGGTCGCGGCGTGCTGATCGAGGCCTACGTGATCGACCGCGACGTTGACCTGTACGGGCAACCGCTGCGGATCGAGTTCCTGCGGCGATTGCGCGGCGAGCGGCGCTTTGCCTCGACCGAGGCACTGATCGAGGAGATGCGGCGCGACGTGGAGCTGGCTCGTGCCCTGCTAGCCTCGGGCGCCGCATGACCATCACCCAGGAACGCACACGCGAGCTCGTCGAGCGCTTCGGCTCCGGTCCCGGCGATACTGGCCGGACCGAGGTCCAGGTCGCGCTCTTGACCGAGCGGATCGCCGCGCTCACCGAGCACCTGCGAACCCACCGCAAGGATCACCACTCGCGCCGCGGACTGCTGATGTTGGTCGGCAAGCGCCGCAGGCTTTTGTCATATCTGCAGCGGGCCGACCTCGAGCGCTACCGCTCGCTGGTGCGAGAGCTCGGCCTGCGCAGGTGAGCGTCCTCACAGCCGGAACCAGCGCGCCGGAATTCACTCTGCGGCGCGAGGACGGAAGCGCCTTCACCCGCGCCGACCTGCTCGGCAAGACGACCGTGCTGGTGTTCTATCCGTTCGCCTTCAGCCCCGTCTGCACCGACCAATTCGGCCTCTATCAGGAGGTGCTTGACGAATTTGAGGCGCGCGGGGCGACGCTCTACGGCGTCTCCTGCGACGCGCATTACTCCCAGAAGGCGTTTCGCGAACAGCTCGGCGTGCGCATCGAGCAGCTCTCAGACTTCGAGCCCAAGGGCGAAACCTCCCGCGCCTTCGGCGTCTATCACCCAAACGGTTTCGCGCAGCGCGCGCTGGTGATCGTGGGGCCGGACGGAATCGTCAGGTGGAGCTATGAGGCGCCCTCGCCCGCGGAGCTGCCGGGCGCCAACCTGATCTTCGACGGGCTCGACACCGTCGCGGTGTGACCGACCTTCGTTCGGCGCCCGCCCCCGAGGTCTCCCAACGCGACCACGTCCGCGGTCCCACGGACGCGCCGCTGGTGATCGAGTATGCCGACTTCGAGTGCCCCTTCTGTGCGCTGCTGCACGCGCGCCTGTCCGTGCGTGAGCAGGTGCGCCACGTCTTTCGCCACTTTCCCGTTCGGACGAGCCACCCGCGGGCGTGGGCGGCCGCGTGCGCCGCCGAGGCAGCCGCGCTGCAGAATCGCTTCTGGGAGATGCACGACGCCCTGTTCGCCGACCAGGCCCGGCTGGAGGACCCGCATCTGTGGCAGCGGGCGCGCGACCTGGCACTGGACCTCGACCGCTTCGAAGCGGACCGCCGCAGCGAGGCCGTCACGATCCGGGTGCGCGCGGACTTCGAGGGCGGGATCCGCGCCGGCGTGGTCACCACCCCGACCCTCTTCGCCGGCGGTCAAAGGTACGCCGGCCGTGTCGACGAGCGCGTCATCGAGGCGCTCGAGCAGGGGCATTAGCAGCGCTCCCGCTATGCTCGAACCCGTTCGGAACTAAAGAGAAGAAACGAGTACGTCCTCGCCGACCGAAGGGCGAGGTAAGAAGGGAATTGAATATGTCTGACGCCGTCACGCGCGTGTCCGTCGAGATCGAGGGCAAGGAGATCTCGTTCGAGACCGGCAAGCTGGCCAAACAGGCCTCCGGCGCCGTCCTCGTCCGTTCGGGCGACACGATGGTCCTCTGCACCGCTACTGCGGGCAATCTGCGCGATGTCGACTTCCTGCCGCTCACGGTGGATGTCGAGGAGCGCATGTACGCGGCCGGGAAGATCCCCGGCTCATTTTTCAAGCGCGAAGGTCGCGCCGGGGAGAAGGCGACGCTCTCGGCGCGCCTCATCGACCGGCCGATCCGGCCGCTCTTCCCCAAGGGCTGGCGTTACGAGACGCAGCTCGTCGCGATCCCGATCTCGGTCGACCACGTCCACCCCTACGACGTGCTGGCGATGAACGGCTGCTCGGCCGCCCTGATGATCTCGCAGATCCCGCTGCCCACGCCCGTGGGCGCCGTGCGCATCGGCAAGGTCGAAGGCAACTTCGTCGTCAATCCGAGCGAGGACGACCTGCTCGAGAACACCGAGCTGGACCTGATCGTGGCCGGCACCGATGAGGCGATCCTGATGGTCGAGGCGGGCGCGAGCGAGATCCCCGAGGCCGAGATTCTCGACGCGCTCGACATCGCGCACGGCGAGATCAAGAAGCTGTGCGCGCTCCAGCGCGAGCTCGCAGAGCGTGCCGGTAAGGAGAAGCTGGCGGTTGAACTGCCGCGGGTGGATGAGAGCCTCTACGAGGAGATCAAGGGTGCCTTCGGCGGTGCTCTCGACGAGGCCACCCAGGTCGTCGACAAGCTCGAGCGCCAGGACGCGTGCCGAACGGTCGAGGAGCAGGTGCTGGCGCACTACGCGCCAGATCCCGAGGCGCCCGACTTCAGCGAGCGCCGGGCGGCTGCCCAGATGGTGTTCGACAAGCTCGAGCAGACTCTGATCCGGGAGCGCATCGCCGTCCACAAGAAGCGCCCGGACGGCCGTGGCGCGGAGGAGATCCGCCCGCTCTCAGTCGAGGTCGGGGTCGCTCCGCGTACCCACGGCTCGGCGCTCTTCACGCGCGGCCAGACGCAGGCGCTGAGCGTGGTTGCGCTCGGCACCACACGCGAGGAGATGCGTCTGGACACGCTGGGGCTCGAGACCGCCAAGCGCTATTTCCACCACTACAACTTCCCGCCCTTCTCCGTGGGCGAGGCAGGCTTCATGCGCGGCCCCAAGCGTCGCGACATCGGCCATGGCGCGCTCGCCGAGCGGGCGCTCGTGCCGATGGTGCCCAGCCAGGAGCAGTTTCCCTACACGATCCGCGTGGTGTCCGACATCCTCGAGTCCAACGGCTCGTCCTCGATGGCGTCCGTGTGCGGCTCTTCGCTCTCGCTGATGGACGCGGGTGTTCCGATCGCACGTCCCGTGGCGGGTATCGCGATGGGGCTGATCAAGGAGGGCGACGACTACATCGTCCTCACCGACATCGCCGGCGTCGAGGATCACCTCGGCGACATGGACTTCAAGGTCGCCGGCACCGAGCGCGGGATCACTGCGCTGCAGATGGACATCAAGATCACGGGCGTGACCTTCGAGATCATGCGCGACGCGCTCGCCCAGGCCAAGGTTGCGCGGCAGTTCATCCTCGGCGAGATGGAGAAGGTGATCGAGGCGCCGCGCTCGGAGCTCTCGCGCTTCGCGCCCCGGATCTCCACGATCCAGATCGACCCCGAAAAGATCGGGCTGCTGATCGGCAAGGGCGGCGAGACGATCCGCTCACTGCAGGAAGAGTTCGAATCCCAGATCGACGTCTCCGACGAGGGTCAGGTGCTGGTCTACGCATCCGACGGGGAGCGTGGCGACGCTCTGGTGGAACGCATCCGTGCCATGACAAAGGAGGTCGAAGTCGGCGACGAGTTCACCGGCAAGGTCGTCAAGACGACCGCCTTCGGCGCCTTCGTCGAGCTCGCCAAGGGAACCGACGGCCTGCTCCACATCTCGAACATCTCGCCGGGCAGGCGGGTCGCCACGGTTGAGGAGGTGCTCAACAAGGGCGACGAGCTGGCCGTGCGCGTGGTCGAGGTCGACCGCGAACGGGGCCGGATCGGGCTGCGGCTCGCCAGCGATCCCGATATCGCGGGTAAGACGGTCGAGGAGCTGCAAGCTGCGGGTACCGGCGATCCCGGACCGCGGCGCAGTGGCGACCGCGGTCCCCGCGGACGCGACGGCCGCGATGGGCGCGCGCCGCGCGGACGCGACAGCCGCGACCGCGGCAGGGTCCGCGATCGTGACCCCGAGCGGCTGCGCGATCGCGATCCCGAACGGCCGGCGTCCTAGAGCGGGTGGCCGCCCGCTCGTGGACGATGGCCACCGTCTGACAAAGCTCGATTCGGGCCTGCGGATCGTGACCGAGGCGATGGCCACGGTCCGCTCGGTCGCGCTTGGAATCTGGGTCGGAACCGGGTCACGTGGCGAGACCGAGCAGCAGGCCGGGCTCTCACACCTGGTCGAGCACCTGCTGTTCAAGGGCTCGGCCAAGTACAGCTCGCTCGAGATCGACCAGATCTTCGACGCGATGGGGGCCGAGCTCAATGCCGGCACCGGCAAGGAGACGACGTCGGTCTACGCCCGCGTGATCGACACCCACCTGCCGGAGGCGTTCGAGGTGATGGCCGACATGGTCTTCCGGCCGGCGATGCGCGAATTCGACGCCGAGCGCGCCGTGATCCTCGAGGAGATCGCGATGTACGAGGACGATCCCCAGGACAAGGTGTTCGACCTGCTGGGCGAGGCGGTGTTCGGCGATCACCCTCTGGGGCGCTCCGTGATCGGGCGCGCGCCCGTGATCGCCGACACCTCGGCGCCAGAGATCGCACGCTTTCACCGCCAGCGCTACGTGCCGGGCAACATCGTGGTCGCGGCCGCGGGCGCAATCGAGCACGAGGCGGTGGTCGAGCTTGCACGGGCTCACATCCCGGACGGGCGCCGCCGCGCCGCGCCGCGGTTCATCCCCGCACCGGCCGACGCCGGCCCGCATTTGCGGTTCGAGCGCAAGGACACCGAGCAGTACCACGTGTGCGTGGGCGGCCCCGGGCTCTCGCGTCACGACGAGCGCCGCTACGCCCTGCGCGTGCTCGACACGGTCTTCGGTGGGACCTCCTCGTCGCGGCTGTTCCAGGAGGTGCGCGAGCGGCGCGGTCTGGCCTATGCCGTGTACTCCTTCGCAAACGGCTACCAGGATGCGGGACAGGTGGGACTGTACGTGGGCACGCGGTCGGACAACCTGGTCGAGGCGCTCGGAGTGGTGGCGCAAGAGCTGGAGCGGCTGGCGAACGAGCCCGCCACGGCGGAGGAGCTCAAACGCGCCAAGGAGAACCTGAAGGGACGGGTGGTGCTGGCGCTCGAGTCGACCGGCGCGCGCATGAACAGGCTTGGCTCCGAGGTGCTGGCGGGCACGCCGCTCGAGCCGCTCGACGAGGTGGTCGAGAAAATCGACGCGGTCACGCTAGACGAGCTGGGTCAGCTGGTGGAAGAGCTGTGGGCCCCCGATGCACGGTCGGCGGCGGCGATCGGTCCCGACGGCGAGCATCTCGCGCAAGCGCTCGAAGCGGTCGCGCCACACGCTGACCCGGTCGACCAGCCGAGCGCCGTGGAGGCGACATGATCCGCGTCGCCGTGGCCGGCGCCGCGGGCAGGATGGGCCAGGCGGTGTGTGCCGCCGTACAAGGCGAGGACGACATGGAGTTGGTCGCGCGCGCGGATCCCCAGCTTCAACAGTCAATCGGCGATGCGCTCAGCCAGGGCCCGCAGGTGCTGGTCGACTTCACGGTCCCCGCCAGCGCGCTCGAGAATGCCCGGGCCGCGGTGGCGGCGGGCGTGCACGTCGTGATCGGTACCACCGGGTTCGATCTCGGCGCGCTGCACGAATTCGAGCACGCGCGCGCAAACGTCTTCGTCGCACCCAACTTCGCGATCGGCGCGGTGCTGATGATGCGCTTCGCCGCCGAGGCCGCCAGGCACATGGAGGCGGCTGAGATCGTCGAGCTTCACCACGCCGCCAAGGTCGACAAGCCGAGCGGCACCGCCGCCCGCACGGCCGCGCTGATGCGCGAGGCTGCGGGCGGGGCGTCGGAGGTGCCCGTGCACTCCGTACGCCTGCCCGGCCTGGTGGCACACCAGGAGGTGATCCTCGGCGGACTCGGGCAAACGCTCACGATCCGCCACGACTCGCTGACGCGCGAGTCGTTCATGCCTGGCGTGCTGCTCGCGATCCGCCGCGTGCCGACACTGGAGAGCTCGCCATTGGTCGGTCTGGAGCACCTGCTCTCCTGAGTTCATCTGGAGCACCTGCTCTCCTGAGTTCATCCTTTCGGCGAACGCTCTGTGCCAAAGCTGTCAGAGCCGTTTGGGTACGCCTGCGCTCGCGGTATGTTCCTTGTGAGGGAACTCACGATGGCCTGGAAGAAGAACATCCTCGTAGTGGCCAACGTCACGGCGGCTTCCGATGAGCTCGTGGAGGCGATGGAGGCGCGCGCCCTCAAGGAGGACGTGAGCTTCATGCTGCTGGTGCCAGCCACCCCGTTGGGAGGCGGCCGAGCGGCGGCGCGTGAGCAGCTCGCGCAGGCCTGCGAGCGGTTAAAGGACGAGGGTCTCGACGTCGACGGAATGGTGGGCGACGCTGATCCGATCATCGCGGTCACGGAGGCCTGGGATCCCACGCGCTACGACGAGATCGTCATCGCCACGCTTCCCATGCGCTTCTCCAAATGGCTGCACGGCGGCCTGCCCGAGCGAATCGAGCGCCTGACCGGCGCGCCCGTCACGCACGTGATCGCGCAGCCCAAACACCAGCTCGAGGTCGTGCCTGCCCCGGCGCATGAACGCGCCGCGCTGGGGCCGCTGTCGGTATTGGGCTGGGGCACCCCCCACGAGAGCGCCTGATCAGCCGCCCGCGCCCCGTCCCCGGCGTGGCCCGGCGCCCTGCGATAATGGCTGGCCGCATGGCTCTTGACCTGGGCGCGATCCTCACCGCGATGGTGACACCGTTCGACGGGCGCGGCGAACTCGACGAGGAAGCCGCGGTCCGCCTGATGGGCCATCTGCTCGAGCACGGGTCAGACGGTCTGGTGCTCTGCGGCACGACTGGAGAGGCACCAATGCTCTCGGACGAAGAGAAGATTCGCCTGATCCGGCTTGCCGTGGAGGAGGTCCGCCCGACCAGCCCGGAAGCCAAAATCGTCGCGGGCGTCGGCCACAACGACACCCGCCACACGGTCGAGCTGACCGAGCGCGTGAGCGAGCTTCGCCCCGATGCCCTGCTGGTGGTGAACCCGTACTACAACAAGCCTTCGCGGCGCGGGGTCGTGCGCCACTTCGAGGAGGTCGCGCGAGCCACCGACCTGCCGATCGTGCTCTACAACATTCCTCAGCGCACGGCGCAGGACATGGGCAACGACCTGCTCGAGGAGCTCGCGCAGATCGACAACGTCCGTGCGGTCAAGCAGGCCAACCCCGCCAACCTCAAAAAGCTAGACGGCCTCTCCATCTACGCCGGCAACGACGACATGCTCGCCGATGTGCTCGAACTCGGAGAGCCCGGCGGCGTGCTGGTGGCGAGTCACCTGTTCGGTGAGGAGATGCGCCAGATGGTCGACGAGCCCGAGCGCCGGAGGGAGATCGACGAGGGCCTGGCCGACGTGTACCGGGAGTTGGCCGTGGCGCCGCTCGCCTGCGCGGTGAAAGAGGCCCTCAACCTGCTCGGGATCGAGGTCGGGACGCCCCGGTTGCCCTACGTGGAACTCGAGGAATCCGAGCGCCAGACGGTGCGGCGCCTGCTCGAGCGCCACGGATTGCTTGCCACGGCCGCGTGAGCGGCACACTGCGCGTCCTCCCGCTGGGCGGGCTGGGGGAGATCGGCAAGAACATGACGGTGTTCGAGTACGAGGGCCGCATCGTCGTGGTCGACGCGGGGCTGCGTTTCCCCACCGCCGAGATGCTCGGCATCGATCTCGTGCTGCCGGATTTCTCATACCTGCGGGAGCGGGTCGCGGACATCGAAGCTTTCGTCATCACCCACGGCCATGAGGACCACCTCGGTGCGCTGCCGTGGATCCTGCGCGAGCTGGCCGACTCCGAACCGCCGCCTGTCTACGGCCGCAGGCTGACGGTGGCGATGGCCCGTTCGAAGCTCGACGAACACCGGCTGCGAGACGTTCCCCTGAGCGATCTCCGCCCCGGTGAGCGGCTCGAGCTCGGCCCGTTCGGGCTCGAGCTCGTGCATCTGACCCACTCGATCCCCGATTCCTGCGCGGTCGCGCTGACCACCGAGCTCGGAACGGTGCTTGTCACCGGCGACTACAAGTTCGACCAGACGCCTGTCGACGGGCCCCCCGCCGACGTCTCCCGTCTGGCCGAGCTGGGTCGCGACGGGGTCTTGTTGTTGCTGGGCGACTCCACCAACTCCGACCGCGCTGGCTTCTCTCCCTCGGAGAGGATCGTGGGGCCGCAGCTCCAAGAGGTGTTTGCGCGCGCCGAGGGCCGCATCATCGTGACCAGCTTCGCCTCGAACATCCACCGCGTGCAACAGGTGGTGGATGCCGCTGCAGCGCTCGGACGCAAGGTGGCGCTTGTGGGGCGCTCGATGCGCAAGAACGTCGGCATCGGACGCTCGCTCGGCCATATCGAGTTCCCCGAGGGGATCATGATCGGCGCCCACGAGGTCGAGGATTGGCCGGACAACAAGGTGGTGGTGATCTCGACCGGTTCCCAGGGCGAGCCGCTGTCCGCACTGCGCCGCATGGCGCATAACGACCATCCCGCGGTCACGCTCCGGGAAGGCGACACAGTGGTCTTCTCGGCCACCCCGATCCCGGGCAACGAGCGGGCGGTCGGAGAGACCGTCGACCGGCTCTACCAGATCGGCTGCCACGTGGTCACGACCGCCGACGCCACCATCCATGCCTCTGGCCATGCCTACCAGGAGGAGCTCAAGCTGATGCTCAACCTGGTCAGGCCGCGCTACCTGATGCCGATCCACGGCGACCACAGGCGACTGCACCTGCATGGGCGTCTGGCCGAAGCGGTCGGCATGGCGGGCGAGCGCATCTTCCGAAGCGAGAATGGCCGGCCGCTAGAGCTCGATCGTTCCGGGGCCCGTCTGGCCGAGCCCGAGCGCTCGGGAATGATTTTCGTGGACGGGGTCGACATCGGCGATCCCGCGGACGTCGCCCTGCGCGATCGACGCATGCTTTCGGCCGACGGCATCTTCATCGTGGTGGCGACGGTCTCCGAGCAGACAGGGGAGTCGGTGGCGCCACCCGAGGTGATCTTCCGGGGCGTACCGTTCGCCGACCAAGCCGGAGGGGTGGTGGACGAGATCCGCGCACAGGTCGAGAACTCGCTTCAGTCCGCCGCGCGCGACGGCGTGCGGGAGATCGACCTGCTCCAGCAGGAGCTCCACGACGATCTCGCCGCGTTCGTCTACGAACGGCTGCGCCGGCGACCGATGGTGCTGCCCGTTGTGGTCGAGGTCTAGAGGAAAGCTGCGCTAGTCATGCGCGGGCTGGCGCTGGCGGCTGGCAGCCGGGATCCTGATCTCGAAGCGGGTGCCGCCGCCGGGCCGGAACGGACCCAGCTCGACGGTGCCCCCGTGAGATTCGACCACTGCGCGCACGATCGCAAGGCCCAGGCCCGACCCGCGGGCGCCGTCGCGACCGCCGCGCACGAAGCGCTCGAACACCCGGCGCTCCAGCTCGGGCGCGATGCCGGGGCCGTCGTCGGCGACGACGAGCACGGCCTGGCCGTCCCGTAGCCCAGTCGACGCTTGGACATGGGTGCCGGGGGGCGTGTGCCGGACGGCGTTCTCGAGCAGGTTCAGCACCAGGCGGTGGAGGTCGTCGCGCGCGCCGGCGATCACCGCGGGGGAGGGAGAGATCGAGATCTCATGCCCGTCGGCGACGGGCTCGAGCTCCGAGACCGCCTCGATCAGCACCTGGGCGAGGTCGGTCGGCCGCCGCGGCGAGACCCGCCTGGCGTCGGCACGCGCCAATAGCAAGAGGTCTCCCACCAGCCGCCGCATGCGCCGCGTCGAACGGAGCGCGGCGTGGGCCGTCTCGGCCTGTTCACCGCCGAGCTCCTCGGAGAGCAGCTCGAGGTTCGCGAGCACGCTCGTGAGTGGCGTGCGCAGCTCATGCGAGGCGTCGGCGATGAACTCGCGCTGGCGCTCGAGCATGGTCTCGGTCTCGCCGCGGGCGGCGTCGAGCGAGCGCAGCATGCCGTCGAGGGTCCGGGCGAGCTCGGCGACCTCGTCCTCGGCCTCGGGATAGGGGATCTTCAGGCTGGGGTCGCGCGTGCGCTCGATTTCGCGCGCCGCGTCGGTGAGCTCGGCGATTGGCCGCATCGCTCGACGCGCCACGAACAGTCCCGCCAGCAGCGCCAGCACCGCGCCGGCGAGCGCGCCGAGCCCGAGGAACAGGCGCACCCGCGCCAGCGTCTGGTCGATCGCCGAGAGCGGCCGCGCATACAGCAGTGAGCCCTCGCCCGCCGGAAAGAAGCCGATCTCCCTGACCTCCACCCGGTAGCCGTTCTGCTCGTAGGTTCCCGGCTGAAGCGGCGGCAGGAAGGCGGGGCGGTTCAGCGGCTTGGAGTTGGCCCCGCCGGTCTCCGCCTGCGAACACATCACGCGCCCGATGTCGTTATAGACGCGGATCTGGGCGTCGTCGGCCTTTGCAAACGCGCCCAGGTCGACGTGCGCGGCGCAGTCGAGCCGGTTGGTCGTCGCGTCGTAGACCGGCTTGATCAAGCGGGCCAGCCGATCGGCCGAGGAGTGAACCTGGTCATCGAACTGGCGCCTTACCTGACCCTCGGTCAGCACGCCGACAACGGTCGCGAAGGCGGCCAGGATCACGAAGGTCAGAACCGCGGAGCCGCCGGCGAGTCGCCAGCGTACCGGGACCGACCTATACGCGGAGTACGTAGCCCGCGCCGCGGATCGTATGTAGGAGCCGAGCGTCTCCACCGGCCTCCAGCTTCCTCCGTAGATTGGAGACGAAGACCTCGATTGTGTTCGTCATCGAGAAGGGGTCATATCCCCACACCTCGTCGAGCAGCCGCTGGCGCGAGATCACGATGCGCTCATTGCGCATCAGGTACTCGAGCAGCTCGAATTCGCGCTGCGTGAGGTCGATTTCGCGCTCACCGCGCATCACCTCGTGCGTGTCGGGATTCAGTCTCAAATCCCCGACGGTCAGCGTAGCCTGGCCCCGTGGCGGGCGACGACGCAACAGGGCGCGCAAGCGGGCAAGCAACTCCTGTCGGTCGAACGGCTTGACCAGGTAGTCGTCGGCCCCGGAGTCGAGGCCCTCGACGCGCGATTCGACGGCATCGCGGGCCGTGAGCACGAGAATCGGGACGTCGTCGTCCCGGCGCAGCTCCTTGGCGACCTCGATCCCGTCGAGTCGCGGAAGACCCAGATCCAGAATCACCAGGTCCGGCAGGAAGACTTGCGCCATGTCGAGCGCGCCGATGCCGTCACCCGCGATCTTGACCTCGTACCCCTCGAGCCGCAGTGAACGCTGGAGTACGTGCGCAATCGCATCGTCGTCCTCGACCACCAGTACGCGCGGTGGACGTTCGTAGTCAGACATCGCCGAAAAGGTTAAGGGGTCAGATAAACGGCGGCTGGGGGTCCCGAGCATCGCTCATACGGCCCTAACCAGCCCGCGAAGCGGCAGGAGCCCGCGCCCGGGCGTCGAAGCAGCCTCCCAGATTCCTTCGGGATATGGCCACTCGAGCGAGAAAGAAGCCGCCACCGAAGCGGGCCCGGCGCTCGCTGCTCGCCCGCGCCCGGCCGAGGATGTCGAGGGCCCAGTTCGCCCCACATCACGTGGACGTGATCGCGCTCGCGCTGATCGCGCTCGGGATCTTTCTGGTGTGCGTCGCCTACGGCGGCCTCGACGGCGGCGCGCTGGGGTCGGCATTGGTTTCGGCACTGCGGTTCGTGTTCGGCGTGATCGGTTACGCGGTGCCGGTGGCTCTGATCATCGCCGGGGCGATGCTACTCGTGCGCGAACTGCGGACGCCCGGCAGGCCGCTGCGGGCGGGAGCGGTGTGCTTGACGGCGGCGCTGACGCTCGCGCTCGCCGCGGGCACGCTGGGCATCGGACCCGGCGCGGCCTCCTCGCACACGTTCTGGCACCCCCACGCCTTCGAGGCCCGGGGGGGCGTGGTCGGCCAGGCGGAGCTGTGGGTCGCCGGCCACCTCGTCTCCACGCTGGGCGCACAGATAATCGCGATCTTCCTCGTGCTGGCCGGGGCGATCCTGGTCACAGGCGCATCGGTGAACGGACTCCTCCGGGCCACCAGCGCAGGCGTCGAGCGGACCACCCGCGCTCTCGCGCGCGCCGGCGAACAGGCCGCGCGCGGCGACTCGCGCCAGGGTGGGGGGATCGCCCGACTTCGACGCACGCCAGCTGAGGCGGCTGCGCCTGGGCCTGGCTCGTCTCTGCACGCGCGCGAGGCCCAGGTGATGCTGCCGCCCGACGAGGACACCGGTGAGTTTGTGGTCCGCGATACGCACGTGGAGGCCCCACCCGCCGATGGAAGCCTGCCGGAACCAGACCTTGATCCCTCCGAGCCTCCGGCGCCGGTGGATCCTTCCCAGCTCACGCCCCAGGGCCGCTTCCGAGCCTCCGTCACCGACGACCCCGAGTTCCAGTGGCGAGTGCCGAACGCCCGTTTCCTGACTCGTTCCGGGAGTGACTCACTGAGGCCAGACACCGCCGGCCAGGAGCAGGTCGCGCGAACATTGCTCGAGACGCTGGGCCATTTCGGGATCCAGGCGCAGGTGATCGGCCACGTCACGGGGCCCCACATCACCCGCTACGAGCTGCGGCTCGCGCCCGGTACGAAGGTCTCCAAGGTCGCCCAGCTCAAAGACGACCTCGCCTATGCGCTGGCCGCCACGGAGATCCGCATCCTCGCACCAATCCCGGGCAAGCAGGCGGTCGGAGTGGAGGTGCCAAACGCCAGCCGCCGGATCGTCCACCTGGGGGACGTTTTTCAGGAGCCGCCGGCCGAGTGGTCGCCGCTGGCGGTATGGCTGGGCAAGGACATTGCGGGCCGGGCGATCGGCGCAGACCTCGCGAAGATGCCTCACCTGCTGGTCGCGGGCACGACCGGGTCGGGCAAGTCTGCGTGCGTGAACGCGATGCTGTGCAGCATCCTGTTGCGCGCCACGCCGCACGAGGTCCGCATCGTTCTGGTTGACCCCAAGCAGGTCGAGCTCAACCACTACGAGTCGATCCCACACCTGCTGACGCCGGTCATCACCAGCCCGCGCATGGCGGCCAACGCGCTTCAGAACCTGGTCAAAGAGATGGAACAGCGCTACGGGATCATGTCGCTGGCGCGGACTCGGTCGCTGGCCGAACTCAACCGCGCGCGTGAGCGCCGCGCGGAGCCGGCACTGCCCTACATCGTGTGCGTGATCGACGAGCTCGCCGACCTGATGATGGTCGCCCCCAGCGACGTCGAGGATTCCGTCATCCGCCTGGCCCAGAAGGCCCGGGCGGTCGGCATCCATCTGGTCGTGGCGACGCAGTCCCCCCGCGTCGACGTCATCACCGGGCTGATCAAGGCAAACATTCCTTCGCGGATCGCGTTTGCGGTCTCGAGCCAGACCGACTCGCGCGTGATCCTCGATCAAAACGGCGCCGAGTCCCTTCTCGGCCAGGGCGACATGCTGTTCTCGCCCTTGGGGTCAGCGAAGCTCCAGCGGATCCAGGGGGCATTCATCGACGAGGAGCAGATTGCCGAGCTCACGGACGCCTGGCGCCGCCAAGGCGAGCCGCAGTTCGAAGAACAGCTCCTGGAGGAGGTCGAGCACGCCGAGGGCGAGGACGGCGAGAGCGATGGCTTGCATCCCGACGAAGACCCGCTGCTCGAGGAGGCGATCGCGCTCGTGGCGCAGATGGGCACCGCGTCGACTTCCATGTTGCAGCGCCGCCTGCGGCTCGGATACACCCGCGCGGGCCGTCTGATCGACATGCTCGAGCGGCGCGGGATCATCTCCGGCTACGAGGGCTCGAAGCCCCGGCAGGTCCTGATCACCGAGGCCGACGTGCCCCGAATTCTGGCGCACCTATCCGAGATGGACGGCACCGAGCGGGTCGGCGCTCCTGACGAATCGCGGCCCTGAACCGTCTGTAGCCTTCTGGCGGTATGCCCAGCATCGGCCCGACCCTCAGAGACGCCCGCATCCGTGCCCGCATCGACATGGCGGAGGTAGAGCAGCGCACCAAGATCCGCGCCAAGTACCTGCGCGCAATCGAAAACGAGGAGTGGGACGCGCTGCCGGGCCCGGTTTACGTCAAGAGCTTTCTGCGCACCTATGGCGACTACCTGGGCCTCGACAGCCGGATGCTGGTCGAGGAGTTCAAACGCCGCTACGAGCACCCCGGCGAGCACGATCTGCACCCGATCGCTTCGCTGCCGCGCCGCGAGCGCGAGCGGCAACGCGAACGCGAGCGCATGGGCCGCCCGCGCTTCGCCCCGCCGCCGTGGGTGGCGATCGTTCTCGTGCTCGCGCTCGTCGTGGCGGCGCTCGCCATCGTCGGCAGCCTCGGCAATAAGAGCGGCAATACAAACCAATCCGCGGGTCTGCACGGGGGGGCGCACGCCAAGAAGCATCACTCCGGGACGACGACCCCAACCACCACTACGACCGCGACCCGGCATCAGGTGCGCAAGGTCACGCTTACGCTCACGCCGACGGGCCCGGTTTACATCTGCGTGATCAACGGAGCGGGCAAGAAGGTCATCCCGGGCGTGACCTATAACCCCGGCCAGGCGGTCCCGACCGAGACGGCGCGAGAGCTCTACCTCACGCTCGGCAATCCCAGCGTGCAGATGAAGGTCAACGGTAAGGCGGTGACCGTTCCCCAGTCCGCCACGCCGATCGGATACCGCATCCGGCAGCGCGGCACCTCACTCATGGCGCCCACCAGCCAGCCGTTCTCGTGCACGTGAGCCGGCGAGCGCCCTCGGGGCGCAGCCGACGATGCCGCCGCGCCAGCTTTTCGTGAAGCCGCGCGCGGGCATCCTGGTCACGGGCACCGAGGTGCTCTCGGGGATCATCGCCGATCGCAACGGCCCGTGGCTGTCCGAGCGACTGCGCGACATCGGACTCGATCCCGCGGTCATACAGATTGTGGGAGACCGCCCCGATGACCTCTCCGCCGCGCTTGAGTTCATGGCCCGCGAAGGGTTCGCGGTGATCGTTACCAGTGGGGGACTGGGACCAACGGCCGACGATCTAACCGCGGAGGTGGTGGGCAACTTCGCGGGCCGCGAGATGGTCCTGGACGCGGCGCTCGAGGAACGGATCGCGCGCATCCTCGAGCGCATCACCGCGAGATGGCCCGGCCTCGACCCCGCGGCGATCAGGGCTTCGAATCGCAAGCAGGCCGTGATTCCCCGCGGCGCGGCCGTTCTCGAGCCGGTTGGGACGGCACCGGGCCTGGTGGTGCCGCCGCTTACGGGCGACGGGCCGACCGTGGTGGTCTTGCCAGGGCCGCCGCGCGAGCTTCACCCGATGTGGGAGATGGCGCTGGCGACACCGGAGCTTCTGGCCGCGCTCACAGGCGCGACCACGTATCACCGCGGGATCGTGCGCCTGTTCGGCATTCCCGAATCGGAAATCGCCAACACGCTGCGCGCCGCCCAGGAGGGGGGACTCGACCTGAGCGAACTCGAGATCACCACCTGCTTGCGCCGCGGCGAGATCGAAATCGCGACCCGCTATGAGCCGGAGGGGGAGGCGGCCTACAAGGCGCTGGTGGAGTTCATCGGCGAGCGCCACCGCGACACCCTGTTCTCGGAGGATGGCTCGACGGTCGACCAGCAGGTGGACGATTTGCTCACGGGCCGCAAAATCGCCGTGGCCGAGTCGTGCACGGGAGGGATGCTCGCGGCGCGGTTGACCCACCGGCCGGGTTCCTCCGGTTGTTTTGTGGGCGGCGTGGTGGCGTATTCCAACGAGGCCAAGATCTCGCTCGTGGGTGTTGACCCTGAATTGATCGAGCGCTTCGGCGCGGTTTCCGACGAGGTCGCTGAGGCCCTGGCCCACGGGGCGATCGAGCGCTTCGGCGCGGAACTCGGGATCGGTATCACGGGGATCGCCGGGCCTGACGGCGGCAGCGAGGAGAAGCCCGTCGGGCTCGTGTGTTTTTCGGTCGCGGAGCGAGGCGGCGCCAGCACCACGCGCCACGCCCGCCTCCCCGGCGGCCGCGCCGACGTGCGGGAGCGCTCCACCACCGTCGCTCTGCACCTGTTGCGGCGCCTGCTGCGAGGGGAGACCGACACCACGTCTGTGCTTCCTGGGTCCGCACGGCGGGCGTGAGCGCCGACGCCGCTGAACGCGCCCGCCTGTTCGTGGCACTCGAGCTGCCCGACGCTGTACGCGCTGAGGTGCTGGAGTGGCGGTCAGGTCAGTCGGCGGCGCGAGGTCTTCGCCTGATACGCCCCGAGGCGCTCCACGCCACGCTCTGCTTCCTCGGCTGGCGCTCCGTCGCCGAGATCGAGCAGATCGGGACCGCCTGCGCCAGCGCCGTGCGCGATCGGGCCGGACCCACGCTCGTCCTCGACGAAGCCCTGTGGCTCCCTCCGCGGCGTCCGCGGGTGCTGGCGGTCGGCCTGGATGATCGCTTGGGCGCATTGACGGAGCTTCAAGCAGCGCTGTCGGACGCGCTCAGCGCCGGCGGTTGGTTTGCGCCGGAGAGGCGGCCCTACCTCGGCCATGTCACGGTCGCTCGCGTGCCCGCCGGCACGCGGGTGACAAAGGGCGAGCTGGCCCCACCACGCCGGCTCGAGTTCAGCGCAACCGCGGTCACGCTCTACCGCTCGCGGCTGGAGCGGGCGGGCGCCCAGTACGAGCCGCTCGTGCGGGTCCAGTTGCCCTAAACGTTTTAGATCTGCGCACGGTTGTCTCACTTTCGCCAGCTCCGCGCCTTGTTTCGTCACACGCCCCGGCTCTAGCTTGAGGGGTCGAGACGGCCACAACGGTTCCGTCCGCTACTGGCCCTACGGTGAAGCGTTCAAAGCAAGACAAGGAGCCACGAGGAATGAGCGAACAGCAGCGGGCCGGTGTTCAGGCCGCGCCTGACACGAAGTCCGACGCCAAACGCCAAGCCGCGCTGAAGGGCGCCCTGAGCCAGATCGAGAAGCAGTTCGGCAAGGGAGCGGTCATGCGCATGGGTGACCCGGGCGCCCGCGTGGCGGTCGATGTGATCCCCACCGGGGCACTGTCGCTCGACATCGCACTCGGCGTCGGCGGCGTACCCCGCGGCCGCATCATCGAGATCTTCGGCCCCGAGTCTTCCGGCAAGACCACGCTCGTCTACCACATCCTCGCCGAGGCCCAGAAGCTGGGGGGAGTTTGCGCGTTCATCGATGCCGAGCATGCCATGGACCCCATCTACGCCCGCCAGATCGGCGTCGACATCGACGAGCTGCTCGTCTCCCAGCCCGACTACGGCGAGCAAGCGCTCGAGATCGTCGACACGCTCATCCGCTCCGGCGCAGTCGACGTCGTCGCGATCGACTCGGTCGCGGCACTCACTCCGCGTGTCGAGCTCGAGGGCCAGATGGGCGATCAGACCGTCGGCTCCCAGGCGCGCATGATGTCCCAGGCGATGCGCAAGCTGGCGGGCACGCTCAACCGCACCCAGACGCTATGCATGTTCACGAACCAGATCCGGGAGAAGGTCGGGGTGATGTTCGGATCTCCGGAGACCCAGCCCGGCGGCCGCGCGCTCAAGTTCTATTCCTCGCAGCGACTCGACATCCGCCGCATCGAGACGCTCAAGGACGGCTCTGAGGCCGTCGGGAATCGGGTCAAGGTGAAGGTGGTCAAGAACAAGGTGGCTGCGCCCTTCAAGCAGGCCGAGTTCGACATCGAGTTCGGCAAGGGCATCTCGACCGCGGGTTGCCTGCTCGACTACGGCGTCGAGCAGAACATCATCGCGAAGTCCGGCGCGTTCTTCTCCTATGGCGAGGAGCGGCTCGGGCAGGGCAGAGGTAATGCCAAGGCCTTCCTGGACGAGCATCCCGACACCGCGAAGGAGATTCAGACGAAGATCTATGCGGCTCTGGGGCTCAACCGCGGCCTCGTCACATCGATCGAGTCGGCGGACGAGGCGCGTGCGGCCGACGCGCGTGAGGGGCAGTCTGCAGCGCCACGGGGCAATGGCTCTGGCGGGGAATGGCGCGAGCCTGCGCCTCTTCGTACCCCGAGCGACCGCGCCACCGCCGGCCGTGCCGCATGACGCGACGGTCGATCCGGCTGAGCGGGCACTGCAGCTCGCTTACAGCCACCTGGACCGGCGCGAGCGGACCGCTAGCGAGGTCCGCGAATATCTCCGCCGCAAGGGCTTCGACCCGTCCACGGCCGAACTGACGCTCGCAGCACTGACGGCCGAGGGGAGCGTCGACGACCGCCGCTTCGCACGCCTCTTCACGGCGGACAAGCGCGAGCTCGAGCACTGGGGTGCCGAGCGAATCCGGCGCACCCTGCTCCAGCGCGGCGTGGATCCCGACACCGTCACCGCGGCACTGGTCGAGCAGAGCGATGACACCCCGCCCTTCCAGGCCGAGCTGGCGCGCGCCGTCGATCTGCTGCGCCGCAGATTCGCCTCGCCGCCACAGACGCGCCGCGACCGCGATCGAGCGTTGGGAGTGCTGGTGCGCAAGGGGTACGAGCCCGAGATCGCCTTCGACGCCCTCGCCGCGTTGACCCGCGGCGAGTAGCCGCGCCGCGGATCCGACCGTTGGTCTGGTCTCGACCGGGCCTGCTCGAGACCCCAGAGCTGCTCGAAATTCCGCTGCAACGGCCCTGTCTTCGCGTTGCGTGGCGGGTGCCTCGGTACTACGATCCTCTTGAATGCGAACGGATGGCCTGTTGCGGCCAAGAGAAACCAGCAAACAATCTTGATTACTCGGATCCCGGATAGGGCGATTGCAGCAATCTCAACCGGACCGCCCGGTTCACTCAGATCACTGAAACACACCGCCTAGCCCGCCTTTGGCCGTCCTGAGGATGGCCACGGACCGGCTGGCTAGCCGGCATCCGTGAGGTCTGTAACGGGCCACTCGGTCGCTTCCAAAACTGAACAGCACGTGACACCACCCGGTTCACCGGGGTGGTCACAGAGAGGAACGACCATGGACATCATCGGTGCCGCAGCGCTGATCGCATTGGGGATCGTCCTCGCCGCCGTCTTCTACGCACGCGCGCATCCGGCCAGGTCCAGGATTCCGCTCGGCGCGGGAGTGCATCCGCACGTGGGGGCCGTGGGTCTTCGCGGCCCGGTCAAGGAGTCCGAGCGCCGCCGCGGGAACGAGCCGGGCCACGTCGAGCGAACGGCGACTCAGGAGACGGAGTTCGCCGAGCGCGAGCGCGCTGCCGCGCTCGCGAGTAGAGAGGCATCGCTCTCGCGGCGCGAGCAGGTGGTGGCAGAACGCGAGGCGGAGCTTGAGGGCCAGCGCGAATCGCTTGCTCAGCGCACCCGGGAGCTCGAGCGGTCGCTGGAGCGGGTGTCGGGGCTCTCGGCGGCGAGAGCGAAGGAGCTGCTGCTCAAGGAGATCGCAGACCGAGCCCGCCACGACGCCGCACGCCGCATCCGCGAGATCGAGGAGGAGACCAAGCGCGAAGCCGACCGGCGCGTGCGCAACATCCTCTCGGTCTGCATGCAGCGCCTGGCCGCGGGTCATGCCGCGGAGACCACCGTCTCAGTCGTGCATCTGAGCGCAGACGAGATGAAAGGGCGGATCATCGGTCGCGAGGGCCGCAACATCCGCGCGCTCGAGAACCTCACCGGGGTCGATTTCATCATCGATGACACCCCGGGGGCGGTAGTGCTGTCCGGGTTTGACGGGGTCCGACGTGAGATCGCCAAGCTCACGCTCGAAAAGCTGCTCCAGGACGGCCGGATCCATCCTGCGCGGATCGAGGAGACCTACCTTCAGGCGAAGTCCGAGCTCGAGCGACACATCGTCGAGATCGGCGAGGCCGGAGTGCTGGAGGCGGGTGTCCAGGGCCTTGATCCGGAGCTGGTGAAGCTGCTCGGCCGGTTGAAGTTCCGCACGAGCTACGGACAAAACGTCCTTGCCCACTCGATCGAGGTCGCGCGGCTGGCCGCGATGATGGCGGAGGAGCTCGGCGCGAGCGCGAAGACCGCGCGCCGCGCGGCGCTGCTCCACGACATCGGCAAGGCGGTGACGCACGAGGTCGAGGGCCCACATGCGTTGGTGGGCGGCGACCTGGCGCGCAAGCACGGCGAACCAGAAGCGGTGGCGCACGCGATGGAGGCCCACCACAACGAGGTCGAGCCGCAGACGGTCGAGGCCGTAATCGTGCAGGCGGCCGACGCGCTCTCAGGCGCCCGCCCCGGGGCACGCGGCGAGTCGCTCGAGCAGTACGTCAAGCGACTGCGCGACCTCGAGCGGATCGCCATGCGCCACCAGGGCGTGGAGAAGGTCTACGCGATGCAGGCCGGCCGCGAGATCCGCGTGATGGTCGCTCCGGGCGATGTCGACGATGACGCCGCGACGCTCCTCTCCCAGGAGATCGCGCGCGAGATCGAGAAGGAGCTCGAGTACCCGGGCCAGATCAAGATCACGGTCATCCGCGAATCACGCGCGACCGAATACGCGCGCTGAGTCCGGCCGGAAGAAGGGGTCTCGCTACGCTGAGACGGCGATGAAGCGCTACCACCTGACGACGTTCGGCTGTCAGATGAACGAGCACGACTCCGAGCGCATGAAGGGCATGCTCGACTCGCTCGGATACGCCGAGGTGGACACCCGCGATCAGGCGGATTTGATCCTCTTCAACACCTGCTCGATCCGCGAGAACGCCGACAACCGCTTCCTCGCGCATCTGGGCGAGGCCAAGCGGCTAAAGCGCGAGCAACCCGAACGCGTGGTGGGCATCGGCGGTTGCTGGGCGCAGTCGATCAAGGAGGAGATCTTCGCCCGCTTCCCGTTCGTCGATGTCGCCTTCGGCCCGGGGCAGGTGCACAGGCTGGCCGAGTTCTTGACGAGCGACTCGCTGACCGCGCAGGGCTACTTCGAGTTCGAGGGCTTCAGCGGCCGCCTACCCGCCAAGAGAGCACGTGAGTTCCAGGCCTGGGTGCAGATCAGCGTCGGCTGCAACTGCGCCTGCGCCTATTGCATAGTGCCTTCCACGCGGGGTCGGGAGGTCAGCCGGCCGCCCGACGAGCTGCTCGAAGAGGTTCGCCGCCTGGCAGACGACGGCGTCCGCGAGGTCACCTTGCTCGGGCAGAACGTCAACTCCTACGGCCGCGACCTGCCGCGCGAGCAGCGGCTCACCTTCGCGCAGTTGCTGCGGCGGGTCGATGCCGTCGAGGGGATCGACCGGATCCGCTACACCAGCCCGCATCCCAAGGACATGCGCGAGGACCTGATCCGCGCCCACGCCGAGCTGCCCGCGCTGTGCCAGCACGTCCACCTGCCGCTGCAGTCGGGCTCCAGCGCGATCCTCAAGCGGATGCGCCGCACCTACAACCGTGAGCGCTACCTCGACCGGGTGGCGCTGATCCGCGAGCACGTGCCGGACTGCGCCCTCACGACCGACGTCATCGTGGGCTTCCCAGGGGAGACCGAGGAGGACTTTCAACAGACGCTTGAGGTCACCGAACAGGTCCGATACGACGGTGCGTTCACGTTCGCGTATTCGCCGCGGCGGGGGACGGAAGCGGCGACGCTCCCCGACCAGGTGCCGCACGAAGTCAAGGTTGAGCGACTGGAGCGCCTGGTTGAGGTAATCCAGCGCCGGGCTCACGAGCGGGCGCAGCGGTTCGTCGGGCGCACGCTCGAGGTCCTCGTTGAGGGGCCGTCCCGTACCGACCCGAGCCGGCAGCGCGGACGCACCACTCACAACAAGGTCGTCAACTTCGACGGACTCGCCGAGCCGGGCGAACTCGCCAAGGTGGAGATCACGGGCGCCACCAGCCAGACGCTCTCAGGCCACGAGTCGATCCTGAGCCGAGCGGCTTAAGCTCAGCCTGCCGCGGGGGGCGTAAGCCCAGCCTGAGCGCGCGAAAAGCCTGGAGTTGCGGCGTTCCGCCGGGGCATATGCGAACATCTGTTCCTACTCGATTCGGATGGATACGTTTTTCGGCTCAGAGGAACAGCGAGTGGACGCCCTTGGGGTCGTCGTGGG